>JAJDZG010000080.1 GCA_022824765.1 Dehalococcoidia bacterium
GCCCAGCGTCTGCCAGCGCTTGAACGCCTCCGGCCCGCGCGTCTTGACCTCGATGACGAGTTCCTCAGCGTCGAAGAGGAAGTCCTCGACCGATGAGGCGCTCGCGGGCGGCGAGCCCGTCGCGTCGGGATGGCCAGTGACCACGAGGGTGTCGCCAAGCTCGACCGCGACGGCGGTGGGTTCTTCACGGTTGCTGGGCGAGACCGTCCAGCCCGCCCGCTGCATCGCGCGGATGACGACCGGTTCGAGCGCGTTGCCGGCGTCGAAGATGAGCTGCGTCTCGGGCGTGGTTGGATTGCTGACTGGCTGGTCGGTCGCCGCGTACCAGAGTCGGCGGCGGCACTGGCCCAGCGCCGAGGCGCGGACTTCGAGCTTGCCGTTCCCCGATCGAGTCGGGGACAGGCTGTCGGCGAATCGCGCCGATGGCCGGTCGTAGGGGTTGATGGAGTCTGACATGTCGGTTCCTTTCTGTCCGATAGAAGACAGCGGGGCTCCCCGACCTGATCGAGGAGCCCCGCCGTTGTGGATGGGATCGGCGACTTGGCTTAGCCGCCGCTGCCGTTGCCGTTGCGTTGACGCTGTTGCAGCTTGTCGGCGGCCGAGGCGATCAGCGGCGTCAGTTCGGCCACGCCCAGGTCGTCCAAGTCGCGGCCCGTCTTATTCTGGACGGCGTTGCGGACCTGCTCCTCGGAGAACCCCTGCTGCGCGCTCAGCTCGATCAGCTGAGTGCGGAAGGTGCGAGCGTCATCTTCGGAACGAGGTTCCGTGCCATTCGACGGCGCAGCATGTCGCTTGGGTTGCGGCTGAGTCCGTCGCTGCGCGGTCGCAGTGGGCGGGTCGCCGTAGAGTCCATTCCCGAAGCGGTCGCCGAAGCTGCGCAGGGCGCGCTTGAGCGCGTCGGTCACGGCGCCCTTGTAGGCCGTCTCGTGGCCCTCGACCGACTCGTCGTTGACGGGCTGGAAGCCGACATCGGTCCGCGATGGCGCGCCCGGCACCGTCACGCGGACGGTGGCCGAGTACGCCGCACCCGACTTGATCTGGTGCAGGACGACGGGGCCGACGAGCTCGTAGCCCCAGCCGCCGTAGCCGAAGACCTGGTTGGCCTGGTCGATGGCGGTGTGGCCCTCGATGTAGCTGAACTTGCGTCCGCCGCGGCCCTTGCGCTCGGACACGAGCGCGGGATCGAGCGGCTGTCGCAGTGCCTCGTTCACGTTGGGCGACAGCGCGTCCCAGTGCAGTTCGCTGATGTTGGTGGGTGTGGTGGGTGCCGCGCCGTTGGTCGGGCGCGTCCCGTTGCCGTTGGTGCTGGGATGGGTGGAAGTACCGTTCTTCACGGTGATGTGCTCCTTCTCTGAGCTGTGTTCGGGGGGGATAGATGTCGTGCCACAGGCACGATCAGTCGTGGGTCCAGAGACCCTCCTCGTTGATTGAGGCTGGATGGATTGGTTGCGTCAGCGAGCCGTTGCGGCCCGCCGAAGCAGGTGCAGGAAGACGTCGCGAACGTCCGGGTGCGCGCCGAGGTCAGCGACATCGGAAACACCGTCGGGCAGGTGGACGACTCGCGAACGGTGCGGTCCGAGCTGCTCCCGCAGTCGGGTTGCTGCCGCATCCCCGGCCTCGTCCGAGTCGAAGGCGATCAACACGCGCGGCTGACCCTGCAGCGCGTGTGCGACCTTGTCAAGGCCCTGCGTGCCGAGCGCCGCGACGGCGGGCAGTCCCCAGCTGGCCAGCGTGAGCCAGTCGAAGAGTCCTTCGGTGACGACGATCCACTCCGACGGTCGCGGGAGTCTGCCAAGTCCAAGCACGGGCTTGGGACCGGGCAGCGCCTGGAATCGCAGCCTGGCCTCAGGCGCGATGGCCCGACCAGCGAGCCAGTGGACACGCCCGGCAATCAACTCAGGGACGACGATCATCCCGCGAAACCGCTCGCCGCGCTCGGTGAACAGTCCGCTGGAATCGAGCCGATCATCAGTGAAGCCGAGCTCCCGCAGGAAAGGACGCAGACCCTGCCCCGGCGCGAAACCGAGACCGAGCCTCTCCCACGCCGACAGGTCGATGCCGCGCGAGGCCAGGTAACGCTGCGCCTCAGGCGAGCGTCGAAGCCGCGATGAGTAGAACCGCATCGCCGCCGTCAGCAACTGCGGGTCACGGTGGGCGGCGGCCGGTTGCGTCGCCGCCGGCTCGACGGGCGCAGCAGATGCCTGCCAAGCACCACTGTCGAGCCGACGAATCGCCTCGGGCAGATCGACTCTATCCACGCGCTGGATGAAGTCCAGAACGTCGCCGCCCAGACCGCAGCCGAAGCAGTACCAGCGCTGCGAGTCGGCGTAGACAGTGAAGCTGCCCTCGGTCTCCTCGTGGAACGGGCAGATGCCCTGCCGCACGCGGTTGCCCGGTCGACCGTTGAGTCCAACGCCCGACGACTCCACGACCACTGCCAACGGGGAGCGTCGCTTCAGCGCGGCGATGTCGATGGCGGCTGGCGCGGTCATGAGGCATTGCCTCTCGGACGACGACGCGATTGTCCTGCTCGGTACGCGAGTCGAACGCGTCTGGCGAGCAGGCAGCCCGCCGCAAGGCCGAAGGCGTTGAGCGCAACCACCTGCAGGTCGAAGCCCAGTGCAAAGGGCAGTATCGCGCCCATGAGCAACAGCTCGGCGACGAGGATGGTGCGGAGCCGGAAACGGCTGTTGGGAATGGGTTCGTGCCAAGCCGGCAGTGTGGTGTCTCTCATTGGTGCAGTCCTTTCTCTGGGTGCTGTGAGAGCTGGGGGTGGTGCTGACATTTGAACTCGCAGTTGGTGAATGGCGACCGACACGGGCATCCGCGACGCCGGTCTACGCAGTTGGTTGGTGAGTGTTGATGGGTGGAGTTGGACGCGCTTCGCCCACGGTCGGATGCCGTGACACGTGAAGCAGGAGCGCGGAACGGGAGGGCGCGGTTACCTTGAGCGACTCAGTGGAGTCGATTGGCACTCACGCCCAGACACGAAGCGACCGAGCAGCCCATGTGAGTAGCTCGGTCAGAAGCACAACCTGCGATTGGCGGTCAGAGCGGCCATTTCGACCGGTTCCGCCGACCGCGCCGGGTCAGTTCCGCGTCTTGAGTGAAGTCGCGGGAGAGCGGACCTCATCCCGTACTTCACTGCGCGCTGCGGACGAGCGCTGGTCCCTGCTGAGTCCGACCGGGGAGAGCAAACCTCATCCTCCGTGCCGGTCTCGGGTCGGGACGAACCCTCCAGCGTTTCTCGGCGGGAAATGCTGGCAAAGCCTGAAACCATCTCCAGTTGTACGGCGACCCAGGCAGCGCGCACATGGCCCGCAGGACAGTGTCGGCTGTTGTCAGCGAGGGTCAACGTGCATCCTGCTGAACACATTGAAGCGAGTCGCTCATCCTCGACTCCGACCAACCAAACCCAGCGTCAGCAGCCTGATGACGAACCGGCGCAGCCGCGCCCGGCGCAGCGCCGAGCGCGCCGACCTCAGCCGCACGCCGCGACGCCGGAGCTCCTGCTCCCGCTGCCACGGCGTCCAGGGCAGCTTGTCGGGCGGCAGAGTCAGGCCGTGTTGCTCAATCAGCTCGACCTCGATCTGCACCATCCGCAGCTCGGCCTGCAGTCCTTCAATCAACGGCCAGTGAGCCAGGAACACGACCCGCTGCTCGCGCCACTCTGCGACCAGTCCAAATGAATCGTTGAGGACCTGCTCGTCGTCGGGCAGCGGCTCGTTGGTGACAACCTCTGGGTGGATACGTTGTGGGACGTAGCTCCTGCCGGCGGATCCGGAAGTCGAGCCTGAACCGGCGCCCGCCCCAGTTGCGCGAGACAAACTGATCGCCTTGACCTGCTGTCGCAACGCGGCCACTTCCTCCCGCGCATTCACGGAAACACCCGCGAGTTGCCGTTCCACTTCCTGTAGGCGGCCTTCCAGCGACGCCACTCGCAGTTCCAGTTGGTCGCCCCCGGCCTGTTCCTGCTGCGACGACGCACGCTCCCGCTCAAGCGCGTCCCGCAGTCGGGGCGTGAGGGCACCGTTCTGCCGGGCACGGTAGAGCGTCTTGCGGTCGACGCCGAGCCGCTTGGCAGTCTTGGTCTGGCCGTGCTCTTCACACAACCCATCGAGGAAGTCGAGCAACGGATCGCCAGCATTGCCGCCTGTTCCTGACTCTGAGCCGTCGTCAAGCACATCCGAGCCTGTCGCGTCGTTGACAAAGCTGGCGGCT
>JAJDZG010000056.1 GCA_022824765.1 Dehalococcoidia bacterium
ACAGGTCGCGCCCGAGCTCGCGGCATCCTTCTGCGACGAGTAGGCGGAACCGATCGCAACCCCAACCCGCGGGCGGGCCGACCGGCCCGCCCGCCCTCGTTTCTGACGCACCCGACATCTGCACGTCCTAGACTGCTCAAAAGTCCCAGCACAGGAGATACCCATGGTCACCCAGACACCACCTGTCGCGCCGGTTGGCGTTGCACACCCGCTTGACCCCTTGACCGCCGAAGAGATCGCCGCAGCTTCACGGATCGCGGCCTCGCACGAACCTCGCGACGGCTGGCGCTTCCCGCTCGTCGCCCTCGACGAGCCAGCCAAGGACGTCGTGCGCAACTACTCCGACGGCGACCCCATTTCCCGCCGCGCGCTCCTGATGCTGCTCGACGTGACCGAAGGCGACGCGGTCGAGTGCCTCGTTGACCTCGACGCGGAGGCCGTGCTCCGCTGGACGCCCCTGGCGGGGCACCAGCCGTTTCCTTTGATGGAGGAATTCGGCCGCGCCGTGGAAGCAGTCAAGTCCGACGCCGGCTGGCTCGCCGCCATGAGGTCGCGCGGATACTCCGACGAGCAGATTGAGAACATCCAGATCGACCCTTGGCCAGGCGGCAACTTCGGCACCAAATGGGAACGCGAGCACCGCACGCTGAAGGCCATCTCCTACCTGCGCGACGACCCGTCACGGACCGGCTACGGACGCCCAATCGAGCACGTCGTGGCCGTCGTCGACCTGACCGAGAACCGCGTACTGGAGCTGATCGACGAGCCCGGTCCACCAGCGGCCGACTCGGAACTGCACTACAGCCACAACGAACTGGCCCCGCGCGAAGACCTGAAGCCGCTCGACATCGTGCAGCCCGAAGGCGTCTCGTTCACCCTTGATGGCCACTTGCTCTCATGGCAGAAGTGGCAGATGCGCGTCTCGCTGCATCCGCGCGAAGGTCTGGTCCTGCATCAGATCGCCTACAACGACGACGGCGACCTGCGCCCGATCTGCTACCGCGCCTCGATGGCCGAAATGGTCGTGCCCTACGGCGATCCCTCACCGACCCAGTACTTCAAGAACGCCTTCGACTCGGGCGAGGTCGGCGGGCTCGGACGCCTGACCAACTCGCTCGAACTCGGCTGTGACTGCCTAGGCGAAATCGTCTACATGGACGGCATCGTCACCAACGAGTACGGCGGTTCCCGTGAGATCAAGAACGCCATCTGCATTCACGAAGAAGACTTCGGGATCAGCTGGAAACACACCCACAACGACGACGACGGCCCCATCTCGGATGTGCGCCGCTCGCGGCGGCTCGTCGTATCGGCGATCGCCACGGTCGGCAACTACGACTACGGCTTCTACTGGTACTTCTACCAGGACGGATCGTGGGAACAGGAGATCAAGGCGACCGGCATCGTGCAGACCTTGGCCGCCGATCCGGACGACCCGCAGATCACGCGTCACATGATCGCGCCCCAGCTCGCCGGACCAATCCATCAGCACTTCTTCTGTTTCCGCATGGACATGGAGGTCGACGGCGGCACCAACACCGTCTACGAGGTGGACACCATGCCGCTGCCACCGGGGCCAGACAATCCCTACAACAACGCCTTCACCGCCGTGGCCAAGCCGCTCTTGACCGAGTCCGACGGTGAGCGCGTGTCCAACGCCGCCTCCGCGCGGCACTGGCGAGTCGCCAACACGAACAAGCTGAACCAAGTCGGTCACTCGCCCTCGTATGTGCTCGTGCCCGGTGAGTCGGTCGCGCTGATGGCCGGCCCGGACTCGGCCATCTTCGGACGCGCCGGCTTCACACACCGACAGCTGTGGGTGACGCCGTTCGACGAAGGCCAGTTCTACCCCGCCGGCGACTACCCAAATCAGAGCGAGCCTGGCCAGGGCATCCCGTCATGGGTCGCCGCCGACCGCGAGATTGCCGATGAGGACCTCGTCCTCTGGTACACGGTCGGGATGAACCACATCGTGGTTCCCGAGGATTGGCCCGTTGCGCCAGTCCACCGCAGCGGATTCAAGCTCCGACCGGCCGGATTCTTCAGTCACAATCCGGCGCTCGACCTGCCCGCACCCGATCACTGCGCGCACGACGACCGCCACGACCATCACGATCACGCACAGCACTCGCAAAACGGCCACAGCTAGAGACGGTCAGTCAGTCCAATCCCCGTCATTTGGCGCTGCCCGCACAATCAGGCATAGTGGAGGCATAACGCCGCCGCCGTGTCTGATTGTGAGAATCGTTGATGGCAGCAGATAGCCAGGTGATCAGCGGGCTGAGCATCTTCGACGACCTCGAGTCGGAAGTGCGCTCCTACGTCCGCGGCTGGCCAGCCGTCTGGACTCGCGCGCACGGCGCCACAATCTGGGACGAGCAGGGCCGCGCCTACACCGACTTCTTCAGCGGCGCCGGCGCCCTCAACTACGGTCACAACCCGGATGATCAGATCGCGGCGCTGATCGGATATCTCCAATCGCAGGGCGTGCTGCACTCGCTCGACATGGCGACCACCGCCAAGCGCGACTTCCTCGACCGCTTGCACGACGTGATCCTGCGCCCGCGCGGCATGTCCTACAAGGTCATGTTCCCAGGACCGACCGGGACGAACGCCGTCGAGGCAGCACTCAAGCTCGCCCGCAAGGCCACCGGCCGCCGCACCATCATCTCGTTCACCAACGCCTTTCACGGCATGACCTTGGGCGCCCTCGCGCTGAGCGGCAACGTCGCCAAGCGCGAATCCGCCGGCGTCCCCCTCGATCATCAGGAGACCGCGCCATTCGACGGCGAGCTGGGCGACGACACAGACACGATTGCGGTCCTGGACGCCATGCTGTCGGACACCCAGATGTCGGCGGCGGCAGTGATCGTCGAGACGGTGCAAGGCGAGGGCGGCCTGCACACGGCCAGCTGGAACTGGTTGCAGCGGCTGGAGCAATGCTGCAAACAGCATGACGTGCTACTGATTGTCGACGACATCCAGGCTGGTTGCGGGCGGACAGGAACGTTCTTCTCCTGGGAGCCGTCGGGCATTCAGCCAGACCTCATCTGCCTGTCCAAGTCGATCTCTGGCAGCGGATTACCACTCTCGCTGACATTGATCCGTCCCGACCTCGACATCTGGTCGCCCGGCGAGCACAACGGCACCTTCCGCGGCAACAATGCCGCCTTCGTCACGGCAACGGCCGCGCTGCAACACTGGCGCGACGACTCGTTGGCCCAGGATGTCCAGCGCAAAGCGGAAATGGTCCGCCTGGAGCTGGAATCCATCGCGCAGGAGCATGAGACGCTACGCGCGACCGTGCGCGGACGCGGGCTGCTGCAGGGTCTGCACTCGCCGATCGAAGGGCTGGCATCAAGCATTGCGTCCGACGCCTTCGGGCGCGGCCTGCTCGTCGAGACATCGGGAGGCGCCGCCTCAGACGTGGTCAAACTGATGCCGCCGCTGACGATCAACGACGATCAGCTGATGGATGGTCTTGCCACTTTGCGGGAAAGCGTCGAGGCGGTCGTCTCAGGCTGGAATCAGGGTCAGTGAGCCTTCTGCGTTCGCCGCAATGTCCGACCAGTCGATGTAGAGCGGGAAGTACTCCACATCGAGCCACTTCTGCATATGGTCCTGGTAATGCGGGCTATCGGGACGACCCGAGTTGCCCGGCGGCAGCACGATCCGGGCGCCATTGAGATTCGCCAGGTCGAAAATCTGCCGATAGCTCACCCCATGATCCGCCGCCTGCCCGACCAGACCAGTGGCGTTGTTCGGGGTGTTTCCGTCGCCGCCTTTGGCAAAATCTCCGACGTTGAAGCGCGCGGCCCGCTCCGGATCGCGGCCCAGATTGTGACGCCAGGTCACCGCATGACTGTCCCCGTAGCGCCAGGCTGAGCGGTCCGCGCCGTGCCGCTCGGAAAGCGCCTCGCCCGCTGCTGCCAGAGACTCCGCAATCACGTCGTCCCAAGAGCGGCCCTGGGGCAGCGTCAACGGGTTGTCCGCCAGCAACTGCTCGTGAAGAATCCGCAGCTCGTCGGCAGAGGCCGCAATCAACCGCGACGGCGCATCGAAGTACGCACGCACCGTGCGCCCGATCAGCTGCTGGCAGAGCTCCTGGTAGAGCAGCCCTGCAGCTGAGTCGACGTCGAGCTGGCCGTCCCACCCGGCCAGCACAGCCTGCAGCTCATTCACCGACTCTGCCGCGCCGTTCAGCTGCGCCGATCCGACCCGATCTGCCACGTAACGCGCATGCAGACTGGTCTGGTCCGCCTGCACTGCCGGCATGTCCTCGGCCGACCAATCGGTCCGCCCCTGCAACAGTTCACGCAGCCGATTCGCGCGGTACGGAGTCTGTGAAAACGTCAGGTAGTACGGATAGTCATCGCTGGTCGTGCGATTGTTGGCGGTGATAATCACGCCGCCGCTGGGATTCAGATCCTGCGGCAGCTCGTCGACCGGTACGTTGCCGTTCCACTCGTGGACCCCGTCCCAGCCAGACACCGGCGTGAGCTTGGCGGCTCGAATCGGCACGCGACCGGTGTACTGATAGCCGATCTCGCCCTTCTGATCCGCGAAGCAGAAGTTTCCCGAGATTGAGTCGTAGCGGCGGAAGCCCTCTCGCGCATCATGGATGTTGTCAGCCGTCAGAACTCTCAGCAGACCGCTGAAGTCGTGACACGAATCGGCCAGCGCGAAGCGGGCGGCAAGCACCTCGTCATCAACCTCCGGATCTCCGTCCAACACGGGCCCATGACGCGTCGACCACACGGTCTGCGTCACGGAATCTTCGCCTCGGATGTCGATCAACTCTTCGCGCCGTTCCAACGGTTCCGTGCCATCCAACCATCGAGCCTCAGGCCCCGATCCGTTGCGCACGATGCGCTCGCGGTAGACGTCCCAGCGGTCGCCCTGTGCGTGGGTCATCGTCCAGGCAATCTCGGTGTTGTGTCCGTAGTAGACGGGACCGGGATAGCCGGGATTGAGCGGTCCCGCGACGTTGAACTCTGGACACTCCATGTGCATCACGAACCACTGCGGCGGCACACTGAAGGCCAGGTGCGGATCGCCCACAACCAGCGGCTTGCCCGACGCCGTGTGCGCACCGTCAATGACCCAGCAGTTCGATCCGTCGAGACCACCCCGACGAGTACCCGGTTCCTGCTCGAGATCCGCGAGCGCTCCCGCAAACGCGTGCGCGCCGTTCGTCCACGATGCGCCTGCGGGAGCGATCAGCGCTGAGTCTGCCGGGACATCCGGCGTCAATGCCTCCAGCGCCTCGACGCCGAGTCGCGCGGCAATCTGGCCGTTCCCGATCTTCGTCGACCACTGCACGTTGGCCGAGACCATCTTCAGGATCGCCAGCGAATCGACCGGCGTCCACGCTTGCATCTCATGCTCAAGCAGTCCAAACTCAACGGGCGCCGGCCCCGCCGCGATGGCCGCGTTGATTCCATCGGCGTAGGCCTGCAGGACCATCCGAGCATCGTCCGATTGTTCTTCCCACTCGCGCGCCGCGTCGCGGCCGAAGCCGAGCGTGCGGTTCAGACGGTCGATCCGCAGCAGCCCCTTGTTCAGCAACGACGCCGCGCGTCCATGCGCCATATGGCGGTACAGCTCAATCTGCCAGCCGCGCTCCTGACCCATGCAGTACCCCTGCGCGAACAACGCGTCCCGCGCCGACTCTGCCCGCGCATGCGGGACACCCCAGCGATCGAACGTGATCGTGATCGGCGCGTCCGCACCCTCGACGATCACTTCGCCGTCAATCTGGTGCATCGTTTCCGTATTGGACGTATCAGGCATGGCGGGATTCCTGTCACAGCTTGGACACTGGCCACAGGGTAATCGCCGCGTCGAGCTAGCCTGTACCGCGTTCAGAGGACTCATCGCAGAGGAGGCGGCGATGCGCTACATCATCTACGGCGCAGGCGGTATCGGCGGCGGCATCGGCGCATTGCTGCAAGAAGCAGGATGCAACGTCGTCCTGATCGCACGCGGCGACCACCTCGACGCCATGAAGTCCAACGGACTACTCGTCCGACGCCCAACCAGCGAGACCCGCGTCGCCGTCGACACCGTCTCGCACCCGTCTGAACTCACGCTCGGCGACGGCGATGTCGTGATCCTGACCATGAAGGGCCAGGACACCTCGGCCGCGCTGGACGACCTCGAACGAGTCGCGGGACCAGAAATCCCGATCGTCTGCGGACAAAACGGCGTTGGCAACGAACGCGCCGCAGCCCGGCGCTTCGTCAACGTCTACGGCATGCTCGTCGTCATGCCGGCAACCTTCCTCGTGCCCGGCGAGATCGCGCTGTTCGGCGATCCCAAGCCGGGCCTGCTCGACAGCGGACGCTTCCCGCACGGCATCGACGACACGGTGACGCAGCTCTGCGCCGACCTCACCGCGGCAGGCTTCAACGCCCAGCCCGATCCAGCCGTGATGCGCCTCAAGTACGGCAAGCTGCTCGACAACCTGGGCAACGCCGTTGGAGCCCTCTGCGGCGAGAACGCCCTGCGCAACGCCCAGGGCGACGTGCGCGACTTCATCCGCCGCATGCGCGACGAGGCCACCGCTTGCTACGCAGCCGCCGGCATCGACTATGCCGCGCGCCGCGAGATTGGCGCTCGCCGCGCCGAGACATTCACCGCCGCTGACATTCCCGGCGTCGAACGCGGCGGCAGCTCGACCTGGCAATCATTCCGACGCGGCCGCCCTGCCATCGAGACCGACTGGCTGAACGGCGAGATCGTCCTGATCGGCCTCGACACCGGCGTGCCCACCCCGGCCAACCGCGCGCTGCAACTGATGGCCAAGCGAGCGTTGCGCGCAGGTCTGGGCGACGGACAGGTGCCGATCAGCGAGATCCTGACGCTCGAACGAGAGCTCAGCTCAGCCAACCGCTAGCCCGCCAGACCCTCCACCACGCGCGCGTTCGGCAGACGCGCCAGATCGTCGGCTGCGACGCCGATCTTCAGCGAACGGCTGCCGCCGCCCAACCACATCGTCTCGGAACCAGCGACCCGGGCATCGATCAGGATCGCCACCTCATCCGGCAAGTCGAACGGCGTCACGCCGCCCGACATCATGCCCGTGACCTGCTCCGTCTCCTCGAACGACGCGAACGAGCACTTACGCACGCCCATTTCCTTGCGCACGACGCGGTTCACATCCAGCCGCGTGTTGGCCAGCACCAGACACGCCGCGTACTGCTTCGGCGGGTTCTTCGACGCCACCAGGATCGTGTTCACCGACGCCTCAGCAGCAATCCCGAAGACCTCGCAGAACACCTCGGTGTCCGCCTGATCGGGTCGGCAGACGATGGTGTCATAAGAAATCTCGCAGCCGTCAAGGAAGCCGCGCACGCGCGATTCGATCGCCTCAGCGTCCGACATTCGACCCCTCCTGGGACGTTTCTGTGCAAAGTTGTCCGTTGGGCGCTATATTACGCGCACTCAGTTGCCGCGCGGTCGTGCGGCGCAGATTCGGCACAGATGCGGCAGAGTACCGTCGAAGCCCGAGCAAGGAGCGAGTCATGTCAGAACGCAACTACTGGAAGCGGATGCAGCGCAAGCGGCTCAGCCGCCGATCGCTGATGAGCGCCTCGGCCCGCGCCGGCGTTGGCGCAGCCGGCATCGCGCTCGTTGGCTGCGGCGACGATGACGACGACGGTCAGGCCGCCGCACAGGTCCAGCAGGACCAGCAGCAAGAGCAGATGCAGGCCCAGCAGCAGGCGCAGCAGACCGCCGCCCAGCAGGCGCAGACACAGACCGAGCAGTCCGAAGAGGAAGCCGTCGCGCTGCTGCCCGGCCAGCTGACCGCCGAAGAAGAGGCGATGACGCTGACGGCCGAGGAAGAGTGGCGGCTCCGCTACCACTGGAGCAAGCTGCAAAACCTGCCCGGCCAGGCCGACGGCCCCAAGTACGGCGGCACCTGGACCCTCGCCCACGCGGCACCGGCCAACTGGAACGTGCTCGGCCCCAACGCCAGCCTCATGGCCGCCTTTGCGCCCATGTTCTACTCCCAGCTCGTCGTCTTCCCCATGGACGACTACGCCAACGCCCACTTCTACGAGAATGAAGGCGACCTCGCCTCCGGATGGGAAGTCCCCGACCCGACCACCGTCGTCTTCCAGCTGCAGGACGGCATCAAGTGGCAGGACAAGCCACCCGTCAACGGCCGCGACATGACCGCCGAAGAGGTCAAGATCGCCTACGACGCGCTGCGCGAGGAAGGCCGCGTACAGGCCTCGTCCTACACGGCCGTCAACACGATCGACTTCGACAACGCCTCCAACACCGTCCGCTTCAACATGGCGGAGCCCGCGGCGTACCTCCTCAACAACATGATGAACCCGTTCCACACCGTCGTGGCGCCCGAGTTCGTCGAAGAGCCGGCCCTGCTCGACCTGGCCGAAAACACGGTCGGCACCGGCCCCTTCCAGCTCGACAGCGCAACCACCGGCTCCGAGTGGCGCGGCAGCAAGCATCCTGAGTACTTCAAGAAGGACCCCCGCACCGGCATGCAACTGCCATATGTCGACGGCATCCACGGCCTCGACTTCGTCGGCCAGCGCGAGTCCGAGTGGGCCGCCTGGGAAACCGGCGAAACCGACTGGATTCGCCTCCAGGACATCACCGAGTACGACCGCGCAATCGAGCAGCACCCCGAGATGGTCGTCCAGGTCACCGCTCCGCCTCCGGGCTGGCAGCCTCACATGACGTTCAAGGACCTGACCGCCGAGCCGTTCAACGACCCGCGCGTCCGCCAGGCGCTCTCGCTCGGCATGGACCGCGACGAACAAGCGGCAGGCGTCTACTACGGTCTCGCCGCCGGCGGCTACGGTCAGAACTGGACCTTCTTCAAGGACGACAACTCCCCCTGGGGCTTCCGCGAGTGGCCCTGGACCTTCGAGGAACTGGGCGACTTCCACGTCTTCAACGCCGCCGAAGGCAAGCGCCTGCTCGACGCAGCCGGTTTCAACGAGGACAACCCCCTCACATTCGACGCCGCCTTCCACACCGTGCCCGGCTTCTATCTGGACCACTTCCTCCTGATCGTGGACCAGTGGAACCGCAACCTCGGCGCCAATGTCCAGCACGAACAGATCGAGTGGGAGTCCTGGCTCGCATTGCTCTTCACCAAGGAGTACAGCGGCACGCTCTTCACTTGGCTCGTCGGCTCGGAGATGGACGCCGACGGCCTTGCCTACGGCCGAATGCACTCCGAGAGCCCGGGCAACATCTACGGGATCAACGACCCCGATGTCGACCAGTGGGCCGTCGAGCAGCGCCAGGAGCTCGACGTCGTGAAGCGCTCTGAGATTCTCGAGAAGATCCGCGTCCGCGAGCTCGAGAACATGTGGCGCATCTTCGCCGTCAACCCGTACCGCATGGCCGCGCGCCGCGAGTACCTGTTCGGCCAGATGGACACCTACAACGCATGGAACCCCGGCTGGGGCGCCACCAACACCGAGCGCATCTGGAAAAACCTCTAGCTCCGTCGAATCGCCCGCTCCAGCCCTCTCATCCCGAGAGGCTTGAGCGGGCACCTTCCCGATCGGGCCAATCGCGGAGGACGCGATGACCGGCTACATCATCCGCCGCATCATCGGGGCGCTCTTCGTCCTGTTGATGCTGTCGTTCATCGTCTTCATGCTGGTCAACTCCGTGCCCGGCAACACGCTCACCCGGCTGCTCAACCAGAGCCCGCAGGGCGCCAACCTCACGCCGGAACAGATCGAGCAGTACGAGATCGACCTCGGACTCGACAAGCCGGTGCTCGAGCGCTACGGCAACTGGCTCTGGGACGCCCTCAACGGCGACCTCGGCAAGTCGTTTGCCACCAGCCTGCCCGTCTGGGGCGAGATTCAGGACCGTCTGCCGCGCAGCGTGCAGCTCGTGATCATGGCCACGCTGATCTCGTCACTCTTGGCCGTGCCGATTGGAGTGTTCTCTGCCATCCGGCAGGGCGGAGCAGGCGACTACGTCTCCAGGATCTTCGCGATCCTCGGGCTGGCCGTGCCCAACTTCTTCCTCGCCGTGCTGGTCGTGACCTTCAGCGCCGCCTGGCTCAACGTGTCGCTCTCAACGCTTGATCCGCCCTACATCTGGGACGGAATCGGCGACAACTTGGCCGGCCTGATCGCGCCCGCGCTGGTGCTCTCCGCCTCCCTGATGGCGACCGTCATGCGCATGCAGCGCTCGACCGTGCTCGAAGTCGTCAACGAGGACTACGTCCGCACGGCACGCGCCAAAGGCCTGACCGAGCGCGCGATCATCCTGCGCCATGTGATCCGCAACTCGCTGATCCCCGTCATCACCATCTTCGCCAACCAGTTCGCCTTCCTCATCTCCGGCGCGGTGATCGTCGAGTTCATCTTCCGCATCGACGGCATCGGCGCGCTCGCCGTCCGCGCGATCCGCCAGGTCGACTTCACCCTCGTGCTGGGCATCTCCCTGGTCGTCGGCTTCGGCGTCGTCTTCATCAACATCCTCGTCGACCTGAGCTACGCCTGGCTCGACCCGCGAATCCGCTACTCATAGGCATGACGGAGTCGACCTGATGGCCGCTGCTGCAACCACCGACGAAGTCATCCCGCTGGTCGAGGCCTCGGGCCCGAGCTGGTATCGGACGTGGGGACGCCACGCACGCAACAAGCCGCTCGGCGCGATCGGCGCCGTCTTCATCTTCATCCTCGTCATCGCCGCCATCTTCGGACAAGACATCAACATCGGCGGGGAGACAATCATTCCCGGCTTCTCGCCCTATCCGGCGAGCGAAACCAACGTGATCAACAAGCTCGCCTCGCCGACGTTCCCAGAGCACATCGCCGGCACCGACTCGCTCGGCCGCGACCTCTTCAGCCGCATCATCTACGGTGCGCGGCCAGCGATCATCATCGGCATCGTGGCGACCGGTCTGGGCATTCTGGGCGGGCTGATCATCGGCATGATCTCGGCCTACGCCGGCGGCGTCACCGACCTCCTGCTGCAGCGCATCTCCGACGCCTTCCAGGCCCTGCCGCCGCTGCTGTTGATGATGACCCTCGTCACCGTCCTCACGCCCAGCATGACCACGGTGATCTTAGTCATTGTGATCTTCCTCATCCCGGGCACCCAGCGTGTCGTGCGCGGGACCGTCTTCTCCACGATGGAAAACACCTACGTCGAAGCTGCCCGCACGATCGGCGCGGGACCAGGACGGATCATCACACGCCACATTCTGCCCAACATCATGGCGCCGATCCTGGTCATCGCGTCAGTCACGATCGGCGGGACGATCCTGGCCGAAGCAGCGCTCTCCTTCCTCGGACTGGGCGCGAACTCAGCCGAGAACCCGACCTGGGGTTTCGTCCTCTTCGAGGCAACGCAGCGCGGCAACCTCGACCGCTGGCCGTGGCTCGCGTTGACCCCGGGCGCAGCGATCACCCTGATCGTGCTCGCCTTCAACCTACTCGGCGACGCCCTGCGCGACATCCTCGACCCGCGTCTGCGAGGCACCGGCGCCGGCGCCTAGACGTTATGTCGGCGTCACGCCGGGAACTCTCCCTTATGCCTGATACTCCGGGAACCTTTGCGGAACCCGCGGCGTCTTCTTCATTGGAGGGACAACCGGACAGGCGGTAGAACTGTCACCCCGCCCGCCCGCCGGCGTCCACACGGGAGGCGCCGGCACATTCTCCGACTGGCCGCCCTCCAACTGCCTGCTAGCGCCCCCGTTCGGTTCGCCGAACGGGGGCGTTGCGGTTTCTGACCGTCGTGACAGCCCAGTGAGCCCAGACAACCCAGCTACGCGCCGATTTTGTTGAGCAACCGATTCGTATCCACCACGTGCCGCGTCAGGCCCAGCTTCTCCGGCTCGATGCCCATCGCCAGACCGAGCAGCTGCGGGACATGCAGGATCGGCAGATTCAGGTTGCGATCGATCACCTTCGCCGCGTCCGGCTGCTGCGCATCAAGGTTGAGGTGGCAGAGCGGGCACGGCGTCACCAACGCATCAGCGCCCAGCGACTGCGCCTCTTCCAGGTGCGTGCCGGCCATCGTCAGCGAGTTCTGCTTGTTCATCGTCAGAATCGGGAAGCCGCAGCACTTGGTCATCCCGTCGTAGGTCACGGTCGTCGCACCCAGAATCTCAATCAGCTGCTCGAGACTGTTGCGCCGCGTCGGGTTGGCATCGAAGTCGAGCGTGCGCTCCGGACGCACAATGTAGCAACCGTAGAACGGTCCCAGGTTCAGCTCCTCCAACGGCCGCGTGATCAACGAGTTGATCTTGTCAATGCCCACATCCTCGAGCAGGATCCACAGCAGGTGGCGCGGATCGACCGATCCGCGGTACTCAATGCCCTCAGGCGCGAGATGCGCGTTGATGCGGATGCGGTAGTCGACTTCCCGCAGCTTCTCCGCTGCCAGACGATGGACGCCGACGCACGTCGAGCAGATGTCCATCAGCGGCAAGTCCATCTGCTCAGCCATGGCCATCGTGCGCGCGTTCAGGACGTCCTGCAAGTACGGCTCGCCGTCCGAGATGATGCCAGCGCCCGTGCAGGCTGCCGCCTCGAGCTCGACCAGATCCATGCCCAGCTTCTCGGCGACCGCCAGCGTCGACGTGTACAGCTCGGGCGCGGCGCCTTGCGCCACGCAGCCCGGCCAGAATGCGTACTTGCTCATTGTTCCGCCCTCACGCTCTGTTGGATCGCTTGCCCGCAGCGGGACGCGCCGATTGACCGCCTGCCGACCGATTAGTGGCCGCCGATGGCCGTCTCGAACTCGGCGCCAAACGCCTCTGCGTCGACGTTGTGGTGATGCTTCTCCGTCTCGACTTCCTCGAAGATGCGCTGAATCTGCTCCCGGCCTGCCGCGTTGGCGCCGTGTCGCTGCGCAATCTTCAGCAGCTTGCGCGACTTCAGCAGCCGAATCGCGCCCGGCGTGTAGTCCATCATCTCCTTGTGCGCCGAGATGTTGCCAGTCAGCAGGCGTCCGATGCCCACCGACTGGACAGGCAGCATCATCTCGTCGAGACGGCCGCGCTTGCGCACGCCTGACGTGAACCCCTTGTGATGGCGCGTGCCGTGATTGTTGGTGAAGCCGGCCTCAATCGCCATCGTCCGCAGCTCCATGATCGCGTCCATCGGCAGCACATCCTTGGGACAGGCCTGCACGCACATGTAGCAGCGCGTGCAATCCCAGATACCGCCCTGTTCCTCCGAGAGGAACTGCAACCGCTCCTCCCGCTTCGAGTCTCGGCTGTCCATCACGAAGCGATACGCCTTGGCCAGCGCGGCCGGTCCCAGAAAGTTCTCATCCACGGCCGCAACCGTGCAGTCCGAGTAGCACGCGCCGCAGTGGATACAGGTCGAGGCGTGCGACCAATGATCGAACTCCTCCACCTTCTGGCGGTACTCCTTCTCCGGCGGGTCCTGGCCCTCATGAGGTTCGAGCCACGTCTCAGCCCGATCAAACTGGTCGAGGAACTTGGTCACATCAACGACCAGGTCCTTGACCACGTTCTGATTGCCCTGCGGGCCCACCCGAATCGGATCGCCGCGCTCGGCGGCGCTGTCGACCTGCGTCTGACAACTCAGCATCGACTGCCCGTTGACCTTCATCGCGCAAGAACCGCAGATCGCGTGCCGGCAGGACATGCGGAACGACAGCGTGCCATCCTGCTCCCACTTGATCGCGTTGAGCGAGTCCAGCACCGTCTGCCCGGGCTGCACGTCGACGTCGAACGACTCCTCGTAGGACTCCTCCGTGTCTGGGTTGTAGCGCTCGATGATGAACTGCTGCTGGGCCATGAGTCTCGCCTGTTCCGCGCTGGATGGTCGTGTTCGTGCTGCTCTGTGTTCGACGATGTCTTCGATCTAGTAGGTCCGCTCTTGCAGCGGGAAGGGCTCGCGATACTGCGGCGTCATGTTCACGTCGCTGTACGTCAGGCGCGGACCGTCCTCACCGTCCCGCGGCCGATACGCGAGCGTGTGGCGGAACCAGTTGTCGTCGTCGCGAGTGGGAAAGTCGCGCCGCGCATGTCCGCCGCGCGACTCCTGACGCGCGAGCGCGCCGGTCACAATCACCTCGGAGTACTCCAACATGTGCCCAAGCTCGATCGCGTCCAGCAAGTCGGTGTTGAACGTCGAACCGTGGTCGTCAATGGCGACGCGCTGGAATCGCTCCTGGTACTCCTTGACCTCACCGAGGCACTCACGCAGCTGGGCGTCGTCGCGGAAGACCCCGCACTTGTCCATCAGCGTGTCGCGCAACTCAGCCCGAATCTGTCCGACCTTCTCCGGACCGTCAGCGCGCAGGAACTTGTCCACCTCGCCGACCGCGTCCGCCATGTCGCCTTCGGCAATGTTCGTCGGCTCGAGATCGTGCACGACATCGAGGATGCCGCGGCCCGCGCGGCGGCCAAAGACGACCGCCTCAAGCAGCGAGTTGGTGCCCAGACGGTTGGCGCCGTGCACCGAGACGCAGGAAGCCTCGCCCGCGGCGAAGAATCCCGTGACCTCAGGCGCGCCGTCGAGGTCTTTGATGCGCACCTGCCCGTTGATGTCGCAGGGAATGCCGCCCATCGAGTAATGCGCGGTAGGTTGGATCGGGACAGGCGCGTCCAGCGGGTCAATGCCCGCGAAGTCGCGCGCCAGGTGCAGCACCGATGGGAGAGCGTAGCGAATTCGATCCTCACCGATCGGGCGGAGGTCCATGAACACCGAGTCGCGTAGCGCCGTGACACCGCGGCCGGCCTCGATCTCCGATTGCTCCGCGCGCGCCACAATGTCGCGCGGAGCGAGCTCCATCCGCCCCGGCGCATAGTTCTCCATGAATCGGAACCCGTCCGAGTTGACGATGTGCGCGCCCTCTCCGCGCGCCGCCTCCGAGAGCAGAATCCCCGATCCCTGCAAACCAGTCGGGTGGAACTGAACGAACTCCATGTCCTCCAGCGGGATGCCGGCACGGTAGGCCATGACCACGCCGTCGCCCGTAGATGCGAAGGCGTTCGTCGTCACGCGGAAGGCCCGGCCGTAGCCGCCAGTGCCAAACATGACCGCTTTGGCCGATATGGCTTCGATCTGCCCCGAAAGAATGTCATACGCGACCAGACCCTGGCAGACGTTGTCCTTGACCACCAGATCAAGCGCGTACCACTCGGAGTAAACCTTGACTCCGCGCCGCAGGAGCTGCTCGAAGAGCACCGTCAACACGGCATGACCGGTGCGGTCGGCCGCGTAGCAGGCGCGCGGTGCGGTGTGTCCGCCAAAGCGGCGCTGCGCGACGCGCCCCTCATCGTCGCGCGAGAAGGCGCAACCCATGTGCTCGAGCTCGAAGATGTTCTCCGGTCCCTCACGCGTCAGTACTTCCGCCGCGTCCTGGTCGACCAGGTAGTCCCCGCCCTTGACGGTGTCGAACATGTGCAGATCCCAGGAGTCCTCGGCAGAGTTACCGAGCGAAGCAGCAATGCCGCCTTGCGCCGCGCCCGAATGGGACCGCAGCGGGTGCACCTTGGTGAGGATTGCGACGTCGAGCGTGGGGTCGTTCGAGACCTCCAGCGCCGCGCGCATGCCTGCCAGGCCCGAACCGACGATCAGAACATCATGCTGCAACATCGTGTTGTCTCCCGCTCTGCTAATCCCGCTCAGTTTCGCACCAATCGCGACTGCGCGGTAGTCATTGCTGACCTCGATAGTGATGCACAATCTTCCGGCCCAGCGGGCCGACCGCCTCGAGCGCCAGAAACTGAATGAGAATCACCGACTTCGCGTCGATGATCTCGCCCGCCTCGACCAACCGAATCGCCTCGCCGAGCGGCATCCATTCGACGATCAGCTCCTCATCCTCGTCGGCCTCCAGCGGCGAATGTACGCAATCACGGGCGATAAACCCGTGCAAGAACTCGTCCGCGAATCCCGGCGCCACATAGAAGCCTCGCGCCAACTCCAGAGTGGCAGGATCGACCCCAACCTCCTCGCGCAGCTCGCGGCGCGCGGCTTCTTCCGCTGTCTCGCCAGCGTCGATGCGTCCTGCCGGCAGCTCCAGCAGCGGCCGACCAGTTGGATGCCGCCACTGACGCACAAACGCAATCTCGCCGTCGTCACGCAGCGCAAGGATGACGACCGCGTCAGGATGCTCCACGACTTCCCGTCGGGCGCGCCGACCGTCAGCCATCGCGACCTCGTCCACCCGCACCTTGATGCGTTGACCCTCGAAGACGGTCTCCGAGCTGAGCACGCTCTCGACGAGGGATGACTCCTCGGTTCCAGTCATCGGGAGAGCCTGTCGCGCAAATCGATCGTGACCGCAATCTCGTCGCAGGCGTCGTACTTCGGACACTTGAAGCACTCGTTCCAGACCTTACGGGGGAATGCAGACACTCCCGAAATGCGGAATCCGAGCCGCTCAAAGAACGCAGGCGTCGTCGTCAGCGCAAAGACCGTCTTGAGCTGCAGCTCCACCGCCTCCGCGAGACAGGACTCGACCACGATCCGGCCCAACCCCTTGCCCTGCGAGCCAGGGTCAACGACCAACGACTTGATCTCCGCCAGGTCGCGCCACTCCACATGCAGTGCGCCTGCCGCAAGCAGACTCTTGCCATTCGGCGAGCGGACGACGATGAAATCGCGGATCGTCTCGTAGATCTCACCCTCCGTGCGCGGCAACACGTCCCCCGTCGTCTCGAACCAATACTGGATCAGCCGGTGAATCTCCGGCGCGTCGAAGACGACAGCGCGCTCGGCCAGCAGCGGAGCCTCCCCCCGTTCGACTGGTTCGGCATGGGCATGCAATTCCGACGCACGCTGACGAATCGCCGCCGCAGGCGTGGGACCGCTGGACGCACTCATGACGCGACAGCCGAGTGAAGCAGATCTGCCGCGCTGGCGCGGTTCGCCTCCGACGCACCGCCCAGCATGTCCGCGAGTTCTTCCACCCGCTCCGACC
>JAJDZG010000072.1 GCA_022824765.1 Dehalococcoidia bacterium
GAAACTGCGCGTGTACTGAAGCGCTCAAACACTCCTCTGCCAGATCTCGAAGCAATCCGGGATGAACGAAATTCTCAGGTTCTTCGATACCGATCAACGGCGGCGGCTCTGGATCGTCAAGCACGAGCAGGTAGGCAAGCAGTTTCATCGTCCCATCTGACGCGAAACGCGCAAGGATCGGGTCGTCGAATTGGCGATCCTTGAGCTGTAGGAGCAGGCTGCCGTCCCGTTGCTCATCGGCGGTCACCGTTTGCAGCTGTGGCACTCGCTTGGCTAGTTTGTCGAACATCGCCTGAAGTCGTGCCGGATCAGAACTCTGCAGATACTGAAGTACATTTGCGAGATTCTCGCCGGTCGGGGATAGGCGGCGCTCAGGCCCGGAATCTCTGATCCGACGCAGCCCAGGTGTCGTCAAGTAGGACAAGTACCAGCCCGTGATGAAGCTCCTCAGCGCAGCCACGCGCGGGTGATTCTTGAGCTGACCCAGCGTGTTCACCGCGAGAAGATCGCTCGATGTCAGGGGCTGCTCCGTGCGTACGGCGTCGGCGTCGGTAGCATCGCCCGAGATCGCAAATCCTGATCCGTGTTCGTACTGGAGAAAACGATATGGCTGGCCACGTTGCTGGCGTCGCCACGACAACCACTCACTCTTAACCCTCGGTGTTCGCATTTCTTCGTCGATTTCCAAGTGGTACGTGATGATCGGTTGGCGTGGCCGCTCCCGATACTTGACCTCGATGGTGATCGGTCCTGCCATCCCGCGCGAGCGGAGCTCTCGTATCCCTCCGCGTCTGGCCCAGGCCTCGGGCAGCCCAACGGCGAAACACTCCGAAAGGAACGCGAACACATCAAACAGCGTCGACTTGCCGCTGCCATTGGGCCCGATCAGCACAGTCAGCGGCGTCATGTCCCTGAGTTGAACATCGCGCAGCACGCGGTAGTTCTTGACATGCACCGATTCGATGCGGGGAAGCTCGCGCACGCCGCTGTCATCCATCGGGTCAGTCTATCCGAGTCCCCTGAAGCGTGGCATCCGTTACTCGACCTGCGCCCCCACCCCCCACCAAACGCGCTAAACTCAGATCATCCGTGCGCAACCCAGGCAAGGAGAACCATCCCTCGGCAAGCCCGCCCATCCACCCAACCCGTTCAGGTCCGACCCGAACAAGACTGATCGACACCGAACACAGCCGAACAGACCTGAACAACACCTGAACGCCAGGACCAACAACACCCTGCAAAACAAAGGAGATCGTCACCCTCACCGCGCCAAAACAAAAGCCGCGCTGAACACCTACTCCATCACCCCCTCAGACTCCAACCGCGACACCTCCGCCGACGACAGCCCCAGCCAGTCCCTCGCGACCGACTCGTTGGACTCGCCAAACACCTCCGCTCGGTGGTACACCGTCGACGGCGTCCGCTCGAACCGCAGCGGCTGACGATCCACCGTCAGCCGCCCAATCGTCGGGTGAACATCATCGAACTCGAAGAACATCTCCGTGTGCGCCAACTGCGGATCGTGCTGCGTCAAGTCAACGCCAGTCTGCACCACGCCCGCCGGCACGCCCGCTGCCTGGCAGCGCCGCATCACCTCATAGCGATCCTGTCCCAGCGTCCACTCCGACACTCGCGCGTCGATCTCCTCCCGCCGCAATCGCCGACCCTCCGTCGCAGACAGCGACGCATCGTCAAGCCAGTCCCCAGCCCCGATCAGCGCACACAACGACCGCCACTGCTCATCCGACACCACCGCAATCGCGCACCACTGATCCTCGCCCGCGCAGCGATAGACCCCATGCGGCGTCCATGACTCCCACGCATGCGCATTGCCGACCGGCTCCGCAGCCACCCCGTTGGCGAACCAGTCCAGCAGCGCCGGACCGCTGAAACTCACCCCAACCTCGAACTGGCTCATGTCAATCTGCTGACCTCGACCCGTCCGCCGCCGCGCCGTAATCGCCGATAGCGCCGCCACCACGCCGTGCAGCCCCGCCATGTGATCGTTGTAACTGAACCCAATCCCGATGTCGTTGCGTCCCGCAACGCCGGTCAGATACGTCAGCCCCGCCAGCGCATGCACCGTCGGCGCATACGTCACATACTTCGACCACGGACCCGTCACACCCATCCCGGACATGCCCAGATAGACCACCCCCGGATGCTCCGGCGACACCGCCTCGTACCCCAGACCCCAACGGTCGAGCACGCCGACCGAGAAGTTGTCGATCACCAGGTCGGCCTTGAGCGCCAGCTCCCGCGCGATCTCCCGCGCCTCCGTGCGGCTCAAGTCCAACTGCAGCACCCGCTTGTTGCGGTTCCACATCGCGTGATACGGATGATCCACCCCGCCGGCCAAGCCAGCCCGCGTCGCCGACATCACCTTCACCACGTCCGCGCCCATGTCGCCCATCATCCGCGTCGCAAACGGACCGGCCAACACATGCGTGAAGTCAAGCACTCGAATGCCCTCAAGCGGACCAGTCGTGGCGGACATCACTCGCCCCAACCAACAGCATCGAGCGCATCTCCGCCATCAAGCACGACCGCATCGCCACCCTCCGAAACCGCCCATACCGACTCCGAGAAGTGATACGGCGCGCCCGGACCAGGCACCTCGCCGCCCCCAACCGGGTAGCGCGTCCACCACTCGCGAGCCTCCAACTGCGGATTGCCCGCGACCTCCGGCGTCGTCATCACCCAGCCGTAGGGATGGTGCCGCGCCTGCGCCTCATGGAAGAACGGCTCGACCTCCTGCTCAGCAACCCATTCCCGCAACGTGGCCATCGTCAAGTCGACCAGCTCGGCCACGTTCGCCGGATCCATGAAGCGCTCGTCCAGCAACTCCAGACCGCGCCCTTCCTCGACCAACCACGCCGCCTGCTTCGAGAAGTCCGGCGTCGGCGTGATCATGATCGATCCGCCCACCGCTTGCATCACGACATACGCGCCCGACCAATGCAGCGACCCCTGGCGCGGCAGCACCGGACCCTCAGCGAACGGCAGCCGATCGTGATACCAGGCCCACATCAGCACGTGCTCAAGCACGCTCGCCAGCGCCTCGTGCAGACTGAGCCGAACCACCTGCCCCTCACCTGTCTCACGCGCATGGCGCAGCGCCGCCAACGCGCCGATCGCGGCATAGACACCGCCGACAAAGGCATACTGGTCGCCATGCAGCTGCAACGGCGGCGTGCTGCTGTCGCCCGAGGTCGCCGCGACGCCGCCCAGCGCCTCCGCAACCAGGCCCGGCGCCAGGTAGTCCCGCCACGGCCCCGTCGGACCGAACGACGATACGTCCACGATCACCAGGCCAGGCTGCTCAGCGTGCAGGCCGTCGGCGTCCAACAGTCGCCCGCAGTCCAGCACGATCTCCGCTCCAGCCGCCAGCCGCGCAATGACAGCCGCATCATCCGTCCGCACGACCCGACGCGAGCTGCCGAAGTACGCGTGCCACAACGACGCCCCATCTGCCAGCCGCGGCGACCGCTCCCGCAGCGGATCGCCGCCCGCAGGCTCGACCCGCAGCACGTCCGCTCCCAGATCGCCGAGCAGTTTGCCCGCGTAGATCGCCCGATCGTCCGTCAGGTCGAGCACCCGCACGCCCGCGAGCGCGCCCGCTCCGGCGCCATCTCCAACTGCATCAGCGGCGACATCAGTCGTCATGCCTGAGAGTCTAGCCCCGCCCCTTAGCTAAACTGAATCCAAGCCGTCCGACGTTGCCCAGCCGCGAGAGGTGCCCGCCATGGATTTCAAGTTCTCCGCCGAAGATCAGGCGTTCCGTGAGGAAGTGCTGGACTTCCTGGGCGAGCAGTTGCCGCCCGGCTGGGCCGATCTGTCAGAAGGCCCCGCCGAGGACGGCGCGGCCAACCGTGAGCGCTGGGAGTTCACGCGCGGATTCCACCGGGCGCTCGCCGACCGCGGCTGGCTCACGCTCGGCTGGCCCGTCGAGCACGGCGGCGCCGGCGCCGGCCCGATCCGACAAGCGATGTTCAACGAGACCATGGCCCACCACCGCGCGCCCGTCTACAACCAGGGCGTCGACCGCGTCGGCCCCACCATCATCATGTACGGCTCTGACGAGCAGAAGGACTTCTTCCTGCCCCGCATCCGCTCCGCCGATATCCAGTGGTGCCAGGGCTTCTCCGAGCCCGGCTCCGGCTCCGACCTCGCCTCGCTCCAGACCCGCGCACAGCGCGACGGCGACGACTACATCATCAACGGACAGAAGATCTGGACCTCCGGTGCGCAGCACGCCGACTACATCTTCATGCTCGCCCGCACCGAGCCCGACGCGCCCAAGCATCGCGGCATCTCCTTCTTCCTGCTCGACATGAAGACGCCCGGCATCACCGTCCGCCCGCTGGTCAACATGGCCAACCGGCACCACTTCAACGAGGTCTTCTTCGAGGACGTCCGCGTGCCAGCCAAGAACCGCGTCGGCGAGGAGAATCGCGGTTGGTACGTCGCCACCACCACGCTCGACTTCGAGCGCTCCGGGATCAGCCGCGTCGTCTCCGGCGTCCGACTGCTCGGCGAGCTCACCGCGCTGGCCAGCCAACCCGGTCCCGACGGCACACGCCCCGACGAAGACCCGCGCGTGCGCCACAAGCTGGCCGACCTGCAGATCGAATTCACCGTCGGCCGCTGGCTCGCCTACCGCGTCGCCTGGATGCAGTCGCAAGGCCTGGTGCCCAACCACGAGGCCTCAATGTCCAAGCTCTACGGCACGATGATCAATCAGCGCCTGGCCGGCATGATCAACATGTTCGGCCTCAGCGGCGCGCTCTCCGGCGAGCAAACCCACGCCCCGCTCAACGGCCGCCTGCCCGACGAATATCTCAACGCAGTCCCCCTCACCATCGCCGCCGGCACCAGCGAAATCATGAGAAACATCATCGCCACCCGAGGCCTCGGCCTCCCCCGCTAGGGTCACAACTCATGTCCGAGCCAAACTGGGCCAACCAAACGATCTGGACAGGCGACAACATCGATGTGATGCGGGGGATGAACTCCGAATCAGTCGACCTCATCTACCTCGATCCGCCGTTCAATTCAGACCAGGACTACGAAGCTCCGATCGGCAGTCCGGCTGAAGGTGCGCGCTTCAAGGACATCTGGACCCTCGACGATCTCGATGTCGCCTGGCACGGCGAGGTTGCCGAAATCGAGCCGGGGCTATATGAGGTGATCGAGGCCGCTGGAGCCGCCTATGGCAACAACATGAAGGCCTATCTGGTCATGATGTCGGTTCGTCTTCTCGAGATGCGACGTCTGCTCAAACCATCGGGCAGCATCTACCTGCATTGTGACGACTACGCCGACGCGTATCTGAAACTCACAATGGACGCGATCTTCGGCAAGGACGCGTTCTGCAACTCAATCACATGGCAACGGCATTCGAGCAAGGCTCTGAGTATTCGCAAGTATGCCCGCAACTCCGATCGCATCCTCTTCTACCGTCCCAGCGGGGGCGGCACGTGGAATCAGCAGTACGTGGAGTTTTCTGAGAAGTACCTTGAGACCTTTCGCTATGAGGACGACTTCGGCAGGTACAACACGCAACCTCTGACCGGCGGGCGTCCCGGAGGAGAGGAAGCATACGGAGAGTTTCGTGGGATCTTGCCATCCGCCGGCCGCGCGTGGGCACCTCCGCGCCGTGAGAAGTTCCCTCCCGATGCACAGAGACTCCTACCATCCAGCTACGAGGCGTTGGGTCCAATCTCCAAGTGCGAGGCGCTGGACGAAGCTGGATTATTGCATTGGTCCCGAACCGGCAACCCTCGATACAAGAGTTACTTGTCGATGAGGGAGGGCGTCCATGTCGGCGACATCATCATCGACATCTTTCGAGTGACCGGCCAAGAGGACACTGGCTATCCGACGCAGAAGCCGGTCGACCTCATCAAGCGCTTGATTACCGCGTCATCCAATCCTGGTGACGTCGTGTTGGATCCCTTTTGCGGCTGCGCGACTGCGTGCGTCGCAGCCGAGGAGCTTGGGCGACAGTGGATTGGTATCGACATCGCGCCCAAGGCTGCGGACCTTGTGGTCCAACGGCTCAGGGATGAACTTGGACTCTTCTTCACGGGCATTCACCGCGATGACATTCCTCGTCGAACTGACTTGGGCGTCATCCCTCCCCCCGCAGCCGTCGACAATCGCCGAGTACTCTTTGGTCAGCAAGAAGGCCGATGTAGAGGCTGCCTGGTCTCCTTTCCATTCCGTAACTTCACTGTTGACCACATCGTCCCCCGATCGCGTGGCGGCACGGATCACATTGACAACCTCCAACTCCTCTGCGGCGCCTGCAACTCCACGAAGGGCACTGGAACCCAGGAGGAACTGATCGCACGCCTCAAGGTTCAGGGGATAAGACCGTAATCAGAACCAACGTTTGACTGTG
The DNA here is from genome assembly GCA_022824765.1 of Dehalococcoidia bacterium. Lineage (GTDB taxonomy): Bacteria > Chloroflexota > Dehalococcoidia > Bin125 > Bin125 > Bin125. Next base: position 6,407 of record JAJDZG010000072.1, read on the forward strand.
CCCGCAGTGCCGCCTACCATCAGGCTCCTGAGAGGAGGTACCCACGGCCACTCGCAGCGCGGAAGAGGGAGCGAGCCTCGCACCCAGGCGTTGTCTCATGTGGCCCCGCTCAGCCGCCCGCTTCGTACTCTGCGGGATCTTCCCTGACTGCCTGGACCGACAGCTCGTCCGCCGTCTCGCCGAGCTCGCTGAGCAACACTGACGGCTTGTCTGGAAAATCGGCCATGAGCCGCAACTCACCGCCAGTAGCGGCGACGTAGCGGCGCAGCGTTGACACCAACATGTCTTCTCGCTGTTCGATGCGAGAGACGCCGTCCTGGCCGATGCCGAGCTTGCGGGCGAGCTCCGTCTGGGTCTGCTGCGCCGCTCGGCGCAGTTCGCGCAGGCTGAGTTCCTCGTCGATCAGCGTCGCAGCGCGCTCCTCGATCCAGGCGCGCCGCTCAGCCGGCAGCCGGTCGAGCTTGTCCTTGAGCGTGGTCATCTCCGACTCCTGTTCTGCCGGAGGCGGTCCAGATGGTCGTCGAACCGCTGGTCCGCCTGCCGAATCAGCCGCTTGTAGAAGCGGCGCTGGTTCGCCCCGCGCTTGTCGCCGGCGACGAGCAAGATGGCCCGCCTCTCCGGGTCAAAGGCAAAGGCGACGCGCCAGACGCCCCGGTCGGCGTCGAAGCGCAGCTCCTTCATGTTGGCGTGCCGCGAACCGCCCAGCGTGTCCACCCTCGGCCGGCCAAGTGACGGGCCAAGGTGATCGAGCAGCGTTGCTTGCGCCAACATCTCGTCCTGTACGGCGTCTGCCAGCGCATCGAACTCTGCGTCGAAGGCTGGATGGAACTCAACGATCCACGCCTTTGCCATGATATGCACTCCCGATCATATGCTGTCAATGACATCCCGTATCCCTTCAGCCTTCACTATCGCCCAGAACACACTCACCTGAGCCCCGCACCCAGGCATTGCCCAACGCCCCCCATGACGCCACCAGGAACGGGACGCAGTAGGTCAGCGGCACCTTCCAGGCCAGATCCCATGCCGCGTCGCCGCCCGCGATCACCGTGCCCTGATTGATCGCCACCAGGACCGTCCCCACCACCGCCGACGTCAGCACCGATCGCCGCAGCATCCGACGATTGCGCAACGCGCAGCGCCAACACTCCAGACGCGCCGCCATGCGGAAGTGGCCGCCTAGCAGCGGACTCGGCAGATGCAGACAAGTCTCAGCGCTCATAGGCGGTACCCTACAGAACGTGCGACCGCTCAACATCTTCTTCGACGTCGACGGCTGTCTCGTCTCCTGGAACCTGCACCTGCGGCCCTACGCGCGCGAGGTGCTCGAACGCCTTCAGGATCGCGGGCATCACGTCTACATGTGGTCCGGCTACGGCGCCCGACGCGAGGTCGCCGACAAGCACGACCTCTGGCCTCTGCTGGCCGGGATCATGGGCAAGCCCATCTTCCAGTACCGCCAGCGCCTGCATCTCTTCACCGACATCGTGCCCGACTTCATCATCGACGACCACCGCGAGATCGTCGACGCGCTCGGCGGCGCCGTGATCAAGCCGCCGCGCGAACCGCTTGCTCGCGACCGCGAGATGGTCGGCGTCTACCGCCGCATCCTCGAGTTCGAACGGGCTCACCAGCGCCGCTGGACCTGACGCCTTCAGCTGCTCCAGCTGGCTCGGCTACTGCTGCGAGCCGTCCAGCTCGGCCTCAAGCTCGGGCAGCGCTCGCTCCAGCGGATAGCCCTCGCGCGACGTGTCGACCCAGCTGTTGCTCAGGTACTGCGTCGACCAGGCGTACTCGAACAGTCGCGGATCGGGCCGTAACCACGGCTGATGCAGGCCCAGCTGCACGCCGCTCACCAGCGGCACGCGCCATTGGCCTGCCTCACCGCTCAGCAGCATGGTCTGAACCTCCTGCGCGAGCGACTGCCGTTCGGCGAGGTCGAAGGCGTCGCCCATCTGATTGATCAAGACGTCCAGATCAGCACTCACGCTGCCGCTCCAGCGGTCGCCCCCGCCCGAATGCAGCGTCCGACGCCAGTCGTCGGTCGGATCGGCCTGGGTCGGCGCGGGACCCCAGCCCAGCAGGCAGAACCGCTCGCCTGCTCGCAACTGATCGACCGCCACCGCCCAGTCGCGGAACTCGAGCTCGACCTCAAGCCCGGTCGCGTCCGCGATCATCGAGCGCACCGCCGCTGCGGCGCCCGGGAAGAACCCCTCAAACAGGTCCGCCGCCACGAGCGGAATCGCAGCGCCGCCGCCTGCGGCGTCAACCAACGCTGCGATCTCCGACATCGCGCCTGCACGATCCGAACTGGTGGCGGGCAAGGCCTCAAGCTGTGACCCCGTCAGGCTCCAGCCGTCCAGGTACCAGGGCAGCGGGCCGCTGACGCGTCCGCGCCCGTCGTAGAGCCGATCGATCAGCGTCTGACGATCCACCGCCAGCGCGATCGCGCGGACGATGCGCGGATCGTTGAGCGGCGACTCGTCCTCCAGGGACATCGGCGTGACCAGCTCGACCGGCGCCGCCAGCGGACGCTCGAACGCCTCATGCTCGGGATACTCATCGCGCAGCGCTTCGATCGTCTCATTCGCGAGGGGGAAGTCGGCGATGTCCAACCCGCCCTCTTGGTAGACGCTCGGGAGCGTGTCCGCCGTGCCCGGACTGAGCACGATCCCGTCGGCCCAGCCGAGCGCGGGGCGCGGCCAGTGATCCGACCGCGCCAGCGTGATCTCGAATCCATCGCCGCTGTGCGGCGCGTACGCTCCGGTGCCGCTGTTGCGCATCACGTCGGACGGATCGTCGCGCCAGTCGTCGCCGTACAGTCCAGCCGCCTCGGGACTGGTGATCCAGGCGAACGGCGAGGCATGCACGGAGCCCAAATAGGCGGCGTCGGGCGACCAGGTCGTCAGCAGCAGGGTGGCGTCGTCGGGCGCTTCCGCGCTGTCGGTGCGCTCGTAGGCCGGGCGACGGAAGAACGATGGATCAAACGAGCCGGCGGCGTCCAACGCGTCGCGCTGACGCTTGAAGTTCCAGACGATGTCGTGCGACGAGATGGGGCGGCCGTTGGTCGGCTCCCGATCCCAAAAGCGGGCATTCGGGTCCAGCCCGAAGATGTACGTCGTCTCGTCCGGAGTCTCGGGCAGGTTGGCCAGGTCGGACGCCAACTCGCCCGTGTGGTTCGAGGCCGGCTGAATCAGGCGTTGATACATCAAGCTGTGCAGCGCCTGCATCCGACGGTCGCGCGAGCGATGCGGATCCCAGGAATCGATCCGTTCGAGCGCCAGCCAGGCGCGGATGATCCCGCCGCGCGACGGTCCAGTCGGCTCCGCCGACGCGCCAGTCTCCTGTGACTGCTGCTGCTCGGACTGCGCTTGCGCGGTCGACTGCTGCTGTTGCTGCGCGACCTGCTCGGCCTGCTGGTCCGCTTGCTCGACCTGCTGCTCTTGGTCCTGCGCCTGCGTCTCCTGCTCTGGTTCGTCGTCCGAGCAGCCGACCAACAGCAGTCCCGCCGCGCCCACGCCGGCTCGGGCCGAGGCGGCGAGCAGCGCTCGCCGCGACATGGCAGTACAGCGGATCGGGCGGATCGGGCGAGTCGGAGTGTGGCGACGCGAAGGTTGCGGTGACATGTCTGAGATCGTATCGGCAAATCGGCTCTGACGGGATGCTGCGCGCTGCATTTGTTCACCCGCCTGAACAATTCTCGTCACATCGCTAGACGCCAACGCGGGCGGAGGTGATACTGTGGACAACCGCTCTTGAGACCCGCGACGCCGATGCGCGTCGGCGAAGGGATGCCGTGATGCCGCCTCTGGTTCCGTCCTTCATGCTGCCGCAGTGGCTCAAAGACGCGCCAGCGCCGCTGCAGATGATCCTGCTGCTGCCCGGCATGATCGTCGGCGGCGTCGTCGGCATCGTCGTCCACGCCATCCTCGTCAACCTCGGCGCCGGCAACCAGCACCTGTCATCGGCCGACGGCGGATTCGACGCCTGGCTGCTCTGGATCATCATCGCGGCCGGCCTCTTCCTCGGCCTGGCCGCCGGCGGCTTCGTCTACATCGGCGTCGGCCTCGGTGCCGACAAAGCAGCAGAGGACGCCGAAGCAGACGAAGCCGAATCCGGCATGCTCGAGCTGTAGTCGGGCGGTTCACATCAGCTGGAGGGCATCCCAGATCAGGGCGATGTGGACGAAGCCAAGCAAGACGGCGTCCAGCTCGTCGTAGCGCCGACGGCAGAGGCCGTGGTCATGGATCGTCGTCCCAGCGGAGTCTGGGACCTCGTTCCCTCTGCGCGCGTCTGGCCAGGCGAGATTCCAGACAAGCTGGAATGACGGCGGGGGCTGGAATAACGATGGGGGCTGGAATGACGAATGTTGGGAGGATGGCGTCGATCGTCGTCCCAGCGAAGTCTGGGG
>JAJDZG010000007.1 GCA_022824765.1 Dehalococcoidia bacterium
ATTCCAGCACCCCCCGCCATTCCAGCACCCACCGTTATTCCAGCACCCACCGTCATTCCAGCTTGTCTGGAATCCCGATCGGCCCACTCCAATGACTGACGGCGCGCTCTATCTGCTCTGGGCCAGCTTCGTCGCCGCCGGCTGCGCCGCCCTCGTCTCGATCATCTACGCCGCCCAACCCCGACTGCGACTCGTCTGGACGGCCAACCGCCTGCCCGCCACCGAACCCGCCCTGCCCCCGCCCGATCCGCCCCTCAACGCGAACCTGCGCTCGCCCACCCTGGGCGGAGTCGCCACGCTCAGCGTCTGGACCGCCGCGATCCTCGGCGTCGTCGGCCTGACCATGCGATCAATCGCCCTCAATCACGCCCCCTACAGCAACCTGTTCGAGTTCTCGATGTCCTTCGGCATCGCCATCGTGCTGCTCTACGCCATCTTCGAGCTGCGCGCCGGCACCCGCCTGGCCGGCTCGTTCGTCCTGCCCATCGCCTGCGGACTCTACGCCTCCGCGCTCGCCTTTCCCAGCGAGGGACAGGAAATCCTTGTCCCCGCCCTGCAAAGTCCCACCCTGCTGACCATCCACGTCGCCCTCATGATCCTCTCCTACGCCGTCCTCGCGGTCGCCTTCGGCGGCGCCGTGATGCACCTCGTGCAAGGCTTCCCCAGCCGCGTCCTCGCCGACGGCGGACGCCTCGACTGGCTCCCCTCCGCCGATCGCTGCGACGACCTCACCTACCGCGCCGTCCTGGTCGGCTTCCCCCTGCTCGCCGCCGGCATCGCGCTCGGCGCATTCTGGGCCAACGACGCCTGGGGACGCTACTGGGGATGGGACCCCAAAGAAACCGCCGCCCTCGTCACCTGGCTGATCTTCGCCGTCTACATCCACGGACGCGGACTGCGCCAGCTGCGCGGCGCTCGCAAAGCCTGGATCGTCGTGCTCGGCTTCTTCGCCGTCATGTTCACCTATCTCGGCGTCAACCTCTGGATCTCCGGACTCCACTCCTACGCCGGCGTCTGACCGCGACGCTCCTCGAGTTGCGTTGCGCTGCTCTGACAGGTGGACAACAGAATGCAGCCGAGTCTTGCAGCATCCTCCCAATCTGGGCTAGGATAAGAATCCACGCGCCCGCCGCATGATGACGTGCGCGTGCGAAGGGTCGAGGCCGACCTGAGGTTGATGACCACCGGTATCTCGCCGGTCCGATCAACCAGCGGCTTTGACCCTGTATTCGTGCCACAAGACTTCGGCACGACCGTATCCGGCTGAGGAACCGAGAGCCATGCCGACCATCAATCAGCTCGCCCGCAAGGGCCGCAAGAAGTCGCGCAAGAAGGCGAAAGCCCCAGCCTTGCGGTTCCGCTACAACGCCCTGACCTCGCGGACCACCCAGGACAACGGCTCGCCGCAGAAGCGCGGCGTCTGCACCGCCGTGCGCACCGTCACCCCCAAGAAACCAAACTCCGCTCTCCGCAAGGTCTGCCGCGTCCGGCTCACCAACGGAATCGAAGTCACCGCCTACATCCCCGGTGAGGGCCACACCCTCCAGGAACACTCGATCGTCCTCGTCCGCGGCGGACGCGTCCGCGACCTGCCCGGTGTCCGCTACCAGGTCGTCCGCGGCGCCCTCGACGCCATCGGCGTCGCCGAACGGAAGCGCGGACGCTCCAAGTATGGAACCCGCAAGTCAGCAGGACTGGCAACCGCGGCCACCCACTAACGGGTGGTCGCTTTCGTGATCCCGGCCCCAATCGCCGGGCTTCAGAGAGAGACTGAGCAACGTGCCGAGACGACGACGGCCCGACCGACATGACATCCAGCCCGACGCCGTCTACGGGTCGGTCCGCATTCAGATGGTCATCAACCGACTCATGCGCAGCGGCAAGAAGGGCAAGGCCGAGAAAATCGTCTACCGCGCACTCGACATCCTCGAAGAGCGCGTCCGACAGGACCCCCTCGAAGTCTTCGACATGGCCCTCAACAACATCACCCCTGAGGTCGAGGTGCGCCCTCGCCGCGTCGGCGGTGCCACCTATCAGGTCCCCGTCGAGATCCGCCACGACCGTCGCATGTCACTCGGCATCCGCTGGCTCGTCAACGCCTCCCAGTCCAAGAAGGGCCGACCAGCCTACCTCTCCCTCGCCGACGAGCTGCTCGACGCCTACAACGCCACCGGCGCCGCTGTGCGCCGCAAGGAAGAAACCCACCGCATGGCCGAGGCCAACCGCGCCTTCGCTCACTACCGTTGGTAGCGCCCTCAGCCACACACGTCAGACACGAAGCAACACCTCACCATCGCACCCACTCCCGCGGCATTGAACCCTCAGTGCGCGCGGACAACCAATCCAGAGAGAGCGGCCTGAGCGCCGGACCAGAGAGCAAGCCAGAGGACACCCCACATGCCCGCTGACCCGCCCATCTCGTCGCTCCGCAACATCGGAGTCATTGCCCATATCGATGCCGGCAAGACCACCGTCACCGAGCGCATCCTCTACTTCACCGGCCGCACCTACAAGATCGGCGAGGTCCACGACGGCACCGCCGTCATGGACTTCATGGATCAGGAACGCGAACGCGGCATCACCATCATGGCCGCCGCCACCTCCTGCGAGTGGAGCGACCACCGCATCAACATCATCGACACCCCAGGTCACGTCGACTTCACCGTCGAGGTCGAACGCTCCCTGCGCGTCCTCGACGGCGGCGTCGTCGTCTTCGACGCCGTCGCCGGCGTCGAGCCTCAGTCCGAAACCGTCTGGCGCCAGGCCGACAAGTACGCCGTCCCACGCATCTGCTTCGTCAACAAAATGGACCGCATCGGCGCCGACTACTGGCGCACCATGGAAATGATCCGCGAGCGATTGGGCATGACCCCGGTCCCGCTCCAGATTCCCATCGGCTCCGAAGACAAGTTTCAAGGCGTGATCGACCTCATCCGCCAGCGCGCCTGGTTCTTCAGCTCCGACCGTGACGCCGCGCCCGTCGAGGGCGACATCCCCGCCGACTACGTCGCCGACGCCGGACGCTGGCGCGAAACCATGATCGAACGCATCGCCGACTTCGATGAACAGGTCATGATCTCCTACATCGAGGGCCACGAACTGTCCGTCGACGAAATCCTCAAGGCCGTCCGGCGCGGCACCATCTCCAACGCCTTCACGCCCGTCCTCTGCGGCTCCGCGCTCAAGAACGTCGGCGTCCAGCGTCTGCTCGACGCCATCGTCGATTACCTGCCAGCGCCCGACGAAGTACCGCCCGTCAGCGGGCTCGGCCACGACGGCCCAGAGACCCGCAACGCCGACCCCTCAGAACCGCTCACCGCGCTCGCCTTCAAGATCGTCACCGACCCCTACGTCGGACGCATCGCCTACGTCCGCATCTACGCCGGCACCCTCAAAGCCGGCGCCAGCGTCTACAACGCCTCCCGCGACGAACCCGAGCGCGTCGGACGACTCCTCCGCGTCCACGCCGACAACCGCGAAGACATCGACTACGTCTCAGCCGGCGACATCGCCGCCTTCGTCGGTCCCAAACAGACCTTCACCGGCGACACCCTCTGCGCCCGCGAAGCGCCCGTCCTGCTCGACCAAATCAGCTTCCCCGAACCCGTCGTCTCGATCGCCATCGAGGCCAAGAGTGCCGACGACCAGGACAAGCTCGGCGCCTCCCTGCGCAAGCTCGCAGAAGAAGACCCAACCTTCAAGGTCGAATACAACGACGAAACCGCCCAAACCGTCATCTCCGGCATGGGCGAGCTCCACCTCGACGTCATCGCCGACCGCTTGCGCCGCGAATTCAACGTCATGTGCAACATCGGCCGACCGCAAGTCTCCTACCGCGAGACCATCCGCCGCTCCGCTGAAGCCGAAGGACGCTTCGTCCGTCAGACCGGCGGCCGCGGTCAGTTCGGCCACGTCGTCCTCAGGATCGAACCGCAGAACCCCGGCAGCGGCTTCGAGTTCGAAGACAAAACCGTCGGCGGCGTCGTCCCCCAGCAGTACGTCAGCTCCGTCCGCAAGGGCATCGAGGGCGCCATGCGCTCAGGCGTCGTCGGCGGCTTCCCCGTCGTCGACGTCAAGGTCGCCCTGATCGACGGCTCATACCACCAGGTTGACTCGAGCGAAATGGCCTTCCAGACCGCCGGCTCAATGGGCTTCCGCGAAGCCCTGCGCAAGGCCGCGCCAGTCCAGCTGGAACCGATCATGAAGGTCGAAATCTCCACCCCCATGGAGTACTTCGGAGAGGTCGCCGGCGACCTCTCCAGCCGCCGCGGTTCCGTGCTCGGCTCCGAAGAGCGCGGCGCCGCTCAAATCATCCAGGCCCAGATGCCCCTCGCCAATCTGTTCGGCTACACCACATCCTTGCGCTCGATGACCCAGGGCCGCGCCACGGCCTCAATCGAGTTCGACCACTACGAAGAAGTCCCCCAGAGCGTGCTGGCCGCCGCGCGCTAGCCGCGCAGACCGCCCGCTGAACCGAGAACAGGCAGGAGATCACGATGGCGCGACAGGTATACGAGCGAACGAAGCCGCACGTGAACGTGGGCACGATTGGCCACGTCGATCACGGCAAGACGACGCTGACGGCGGCGATCACGAAGGTGCTGTCGCTGGCGGACGAGAGCACGTCCTTCTCGAGTTTCGACTCGATTGACAACGCACCGGAGGAGCGCGCGCGCGGCATCACGATTGCGATCGCGCACGTGGAGTACGAGACGGAGGCGCGCCACTACGCGCACATCGACGCCCCGGGCCACGCCGACTACATCAAGAACATGATCACCGGCGCCGCCCAGATGGACGGCGCGATTCTGGTCGTGGCCGCACCCGACGGCCCGATGCCGCAGACGCGCGAGCACATCCTGCTGGCCAGGCAGGTCGGCGTGCCGCGGATGGTGGTCTACCTGAACAAGGTGGACCAGATGGACGACGAGGAACTCTTGGACCTGGTCGAGCTTGAAGTGCGCGAGCTGCTGTCGGACTACGAGTTCCCCGGCGACGACATTCCCGTCATTCGCGGCGCCGCGCTGCACGCGCTCGAGTCGGACTCGACGGACATCGGCGCGGACGAGTACGCGTCGATCGTGGAGTTGATGGCGGCGGTGGACGACTACGTCCCGACGCCGCCGCGACCGGTCGAGCAGCCGTTCTTGATGCCAATCGAGGACGTGTTCGGGATCAAGGGACGCGGCACAGTGGCAACAGGCCGCATCGAACGCGGCATCGTCAACTCAGGCGAGGAAATCGAAATCGTCGGCATCAAGGACACGCGCACCACGGTGGTGACGGGCGTCGAGATGTTCAAGAAGACCCTCCCGACCGGCGAGGCGGGGGACAACGTGGGCTGTCTGCTGCGCGGCATTGACCGCGAGGAGATCGCGCGAGGTCAGGTCTTGGCAGCGCCAGGCTCGATCACCCCGCACACAGCGTTCGAGGCCGAGGTCTACATCCTCTCCAAAGACGAGGGCGGCCGCCACAGTCCGTTCTTCCCCGGCTACCGACCGCAGTTCTACATCCGCACGACAGACGTGACGGGCGAGATCGGCCTACCCGACGGCATCGAGATGGCGATGCCCGGCGACAACGTGCAGATGAAGGTCCGGCTGATCTCGCCGATTGCGCTGGAAGAGGGTCTGCGCTTCGCGATTCGCGAAGGCGGCCGCACCGTCGGCGCCGGCGCCGTCACCAGCATCATCGAGTAACCCGACGCTGAATCAATCGGCAGAGAGACGGCACCATGGCGCGGCAGAACATTCGCATTCGGCTCAAGGCGTACGACCATCGCATCCTCGATGAGTCCGCCGCCCAGATCCTCGACGCCGCCGAGAAGACCGGCGCCGGCGTCGCCGGGCCGATTCCGCTGCCCACCGAGATTCGCAAGTACACCGTGATCCGCTCGCCCTTCGTCCACAAGGACGGACGCGAACAGTTCGAAATCCGCACCCACAAGCGAATCATCGACATCATCGAGCCGACCGGCAGCACCATCGACTCACTCACCCGCCTGCAGCTCGCCTCCGGCGTCGGGATTGAGATCAAGGTCTAACCATGGCAATCCCCGGCCTGCTGGGCAAGAAACTGGGCATGGTTCAGGTCATCGGCGACGATGGCGCGGTCGTCGGCTGCACCGTCCTCGAAGTCGGACCCTGCCCCGTCACGCAAATCATGAACGAAGGCCGCGACGGCTACTCCGCAGTCCAGGTCGGCTTCGGTGAAGCCCCCGCCTGGCGAATCAACAAGGCCGAGCGCGGTCACACCGGCGCCAACGGCCCGCTCAAGCACCTCACCGAGTTCCGCGCCGAACCAGATGATCTGAGCGACGTCGAGGTCGGCACCGTCGTCAACGCCGCCGAAATCTTCGAGGTCGGCGCGCGCGTCGATGTGCAGAGCATCTCCAAGGGCAAAGGCTTCGCCGGCGTCGTCAAGCGACACGGCTTCCGCGGCGGACCGCGCACCCACGGTCAGAGCGACCGTCATCGCGCACCCGGCTCCGTCGGAGCAGGCACCACGCCCGGCCGCGTGCTCAAGGGCACCCGCATGGCCGGACGCATGGGCGGCAGAACCTCCACCTCCATGAACCTCCAGATTGTCGACATCAACCCCGACCGCCACCTTATCTTCGTCAAGGGATCGGTGCCCGGTGCGACCAACAGCCTGGTCAAGATTCGACAGACCAAGCGGCGAGGCGGCAAACGATGAAACTCCCGCTGATCAACGCGCAAGGCCAAGCCGCCGGCGAGATTGACGCGGCCGACTCCGTCTTCGGGATCGAGCCCAACCTCGCCGTCGTCCATCAGGCCGCAACCGCCCAGCGCGCCAACGCGCGACAGGGAACACACTCCACGCTCGACCGCTCCGACGTGCGCCAGGCGGCCAAGAAGACTGGCCGCCAGAAAGGCGGCGGACGCGCCCGCCTGGGCACCCCCTCCTCGCCGCTCCGCAAGGGCGGCGCCGTCGCCCACGGACCGCACCCCCGCTCCTACCGACAGCGACTGCCCAAGCGCATGCGCCGCCTCGCGATCCGCTCGATGCTCTCGCAGCGCGCAGCCGAGGGCGGCGTGGTCGTCACCGCCGCCGACGTCGCCTTCGAGCCAAAAGCCTCCGCCATGTCGCAGCTCTGCCAGACGCTCGGCGTCCAGCGCACGGCGCTCGTCGTCTCCGACGGTGTTGACGAAAACCTCGTCCGCGGCACCCGCAACCTGCCCAACGTCCAGGCCATGCCCGCCCAAACCCTCAGCACCTACCTGATCCTGACCCACGACCAGTTGATCATGACCGAAGCAGCCGTCCGCCGCTGCGAAGCCCTCTGGTCAGTCGACGCCGGCGCAGAGGAGGCCGACGATGCCTAAGGACATTCATCCCTACGCCGTGGTCCGCCAACCGATCATCACCGAAAAGTCGACCGAGCTGGCCGAAGAAGGCAAGTACGTCTTCGAAGTCGACCCGCGCGCCAACAAGATGCAAATCCGCGAAGCGATCGAAATCGCCTTCTCGGTCCAGGTGCGCAAGGTCAACGTGATCAACGTGCGCGGCGCCACCAAGCGCATGGGCCGCACCCGAGCCGGTCGCGAGCGCGACTGGAAAAAGGCGATCGTCACGCTGGCCGACGGCTACGAAATTCGCCTGTTCGAGGGGGTCTAGCCATGCCGCTCAAGAGCTTCAAGCCAACCTCTCCCGGTCGACGAAACTCGTCCGGCCACACCTTCGAAGAGATCACGAAGAAAAAGCCCGAAAAGAGCCTCCTCGCCCCGCTCAAGAAAAAGTCCGGTCGCAACAACAAGGGCCGCGTCACCGTCCGCCACCGTGGCGGCGGACACAAGCGCCGCTACCGCATCATCGACTGGAAGCGCCGCGACCGCGACGGCATCGAGGGCCGCGTCGCCGCCATCGAGTACGACCCCAACCGCACCGCACGCATCGCCCTGATCTTCTACACCGACGGCGAAAAGCGCTACATCGTCGCGCCCAATGGTCTCAGCGTTGACGACCGCGTCATGTCAGGTCCCGACGCGCCAATCCGCGTCGGCAACGCCCTGCCCATGTCCGACATCCCCAACGGCACCCAGGTCCACAACGTCGAGCTCACCGAGGGCAAGGGCGCCCAGATGGTGCGCTCAGCCGGCGCCTCCGCCCAGATCATGGCCAAGGAAGGCAGCTACGTCCTGCTCCGCCTGCCCTCCGGCGAGATGCGCCGCGTGCGCTCCGTCTGCTACGCCACCATCGGGCAGGTCGGCAACGTCGAGCACGCCAACATCAAGCTCGGCAAGGCCGGCCGCAACCGACACCGCGGCCGACGCCCGCAGGTGCGCGGATCGGTCATGAACCCCGTCGACCACCCACACGGCGGCGGCGAAGGCAAAGCCCCCATCGGTCTGCCCGGCCCCAAATCGCCCTGGGGTTGGTACACGCTGGGACGCCGCACTCGCGGCAAGAAACAGTCTGACAAGTACATCGTTCGCCGCCGCGGGCGACGGCGCTAGACGGCGAATCGGAGGAGTCGGACGATGTCGCGATCAACGAAAAAGGGTCCCTACGTGGACCACAAGCTCATGCAAAAGGTCCAGCGCGTACGCGCGGCCGGCGCCCGCACGGTCATCCAGACCTGGGCCCGCGCCTCGACCATCGTGCCCGACATGGTCGGACTCACCATCGCCGTCCACGACGGACGCCGTCACATCCCCGTCTTCATCACCGAAAACATGGTCGGTCACAAGCTCGGCGAGTTCGCCCCGACCCGGACCTTCCGAGGTCACATCGGCCGCTCTGATCGTGGAACGCGGGTGTCCTGATGCAAGTCCAGGCCTCCGCCAAGTTCGTCCGAACATCGCCCCGCAAGGTGCGCATCGTCATGCAGGGACTGCGCGGGTTGCCCGTCGAGGAGGCGCGCCTGCAGCTCCGCTTCACCCCCAAACCAATCGCCCGCGACGTCGCCAAAGTGCTCGACTCGGCCGTCGCCAACGCCGAGAACAACTTCGGCCTCGACGCCCGCGACCTGCGCGTCCACGCCATCCACGCCGGCGATGGACGCACCCTGCGCCGCTTCAAGCCCAAGGCCCGCGGACGCGTCGGACGCATCCTGAAACGCACGGCCCACATCACCGTCGTCCTGTCCGACGGCCAGGACCAGTAGAGGACGGCATTATGGGTCAGAAAGTTCACCCCACCAGCTTCCGCATCGGCGGCATCTACCAATGGCGCTCCCAGTGGTACGCCGACAAAAACTACGCCGAGCTGCTCGCCGAAGACCGCAAGATTCGCAACCATCTCAACGAACAGCTGGAAGATGCGATGATCTCGCGCATCGACATCTCCCGCGACGCTACACATCTCGAAGTCCGCCTGCACACCGCCAAGCCCGGCATCGTGATCGGCCGCGGCGGACAGAACGTCGCCGAGCTGCAGCGCGACCTCGAAGGGCTCTTCACCAAGCCCGTGCGATTGCGACTCGACGTCCAGGAGATTCGCACCCCCGAGATGGACGCCCAGCTCGTCGCCCGCAACGTTGCCGAGCAGATGGAGCGACGAATCGCCTTCCGACGCGCGATCAAGCAGGCCGTCCAGCGCACCATGCAGCGCGGCGCCGAAGGCGCCAAGATCATCATCTCCGGACGACTCGGCGGCGCCGAGATGTCCCGCCGCGCCCAGGAAATGCAGGGCCGCGTCCCGCTCCACACCCTGCGCGCCGACATCGACTACGGCTTCGCCGAGGCCAAGACCGTCTTCGGCCGGATCGGCGTCAAAGTCTGGATTTACAAGGGCGAAGTCATGCCCTTCGAGTCCGAAACCGATTCCAGCGGCGGACCAGCCCAGGCCATCGAGCCGGCTGACGCCGGCAGGCGGGGAGGCCGCTGATGCTCCAGCCGAGACGTGTCAAATGGCGTAAGCATCACCGCGGCCGTCGGCGCGGCATGGCCCAGTCCGGCAACTCCATTGCCTTCGGCGAAATCGGACTCCAGTCGCTCGACGCCGCCTGGATCGACGGCCGCCAGCTCGAAGCTGCCCGCCGTGCCATCACCCACTACGTCCGACGTGGCGGCAAGGTCTGGATTCGCGTCTTCCCTGACAAGTCCGTCACCCAGAAGCCCGCCGAAACACGCATGGGCAAAGGCAAGGGCGCGCCCGAGAAGTGGGTCGCCGTCGTCAAGCCCGGTCGGGTCCTCTTCGAACTCGCCGGCGTGCCCGAGGCCGACGCCCGTGAGGCCCTGCGCCGCGCCAGCCACAAGCTCCCCGTCCGCACCCGCGTCGTCGTCCGAGAGGCAGAGGTGGTCTAGCATGCCCAATCCTCTCGCCGACGAAGCACGAACCATGACCGACGCCGAACTCGGAGACGCCGTCAACGAGGCCTACCGCGAAATCTTCAACCTGCAGTTCCAAAAAGGCACCCGCCAGCTGCAGAACCCGATGGCCGTCCGCTCCGCACGTCGCCAGATCGCCCGGCTCCGCACCATCCTGCGCGAACGCCAGCTCGCCGCAGCCGCCGGCACGCCCATCGAGCCGCTCCCACCCGTCGTGATCGACCCGCAACCAGAGGACGAGCCCGAAGCCGCCACCGACGACAGCGCCGAGACCACCGACGAGCTTGACCTCGCCGACAACGAGACCACCGAGGCCGCCAACGAGGCGACCACCGAAGCGTCGGACGACGACGCTGAGGAAGAGAAAGACTAAAACATGGCCCGCAAACGACGTGTGGGGTTTGCCGTCGCCGATGCGCGCCACAAAACCGTGTCGGTGCGCGTCGAGCGTACCGTCCAACACCCCCTCTACAAGAAAATCATGCGCCGTCGCAAGCGCTACCTCGCCCACGACGAGGGCAACGACTGCAAGAACGGCGACCGCGTCGTGATCGAGGAGTGCCGCCCGCTCTCCAAGCGCAAGTCCTGGCGCGTCGTCGAAATCCTCGAACGCCGCGTCGTCGCCGAAATCCAGCCCCAAGAGATCGGCGCCCCGTCCCTCGATGACGAGGAGCCGCAAAGCCTCGACAGCACGGCTGACGCAGACAGCGCCCAGACCCTGACCAGCGCGCCCGAGAGCGAGGCCGCCTCGTGATTCAGCAGGAATCATCGCTCCGCGTCGCCGACAACTCCGGCGCCCGCGTGATCAAATGCATCCGCGTCCTCGGCGGCACCAAGCGCCGCTACGCCACCGTCGGCGACACCATCGTCGCCACCGTCAAGCAGGCCGACCCCGGCCGCGAAGTCCGCGCCGGACAGGTCGTCCGCGCCGTCATCGTCCGCGTCGCCAAGCAGTACCGACGCGTCGACGGCTCCTACATCCGCTTCGACGACAACGCCGCCGTCATCCTCGCGGCCGACGGCCAGAACCCGACGGGCACCCGCATCCTCGGACCCGTCGCTCGCGAGCTGCGCGAACGCGACTTCATGCGCATCGTCTCGCTCGCCCCGGAGGTGGTCTAGATGCGCCGAATCCAGCGCGACGACCTGGTCGAAGTCCGCAGCGGCAAAGACCGCGGCAGGCGCGGACAGGTCCGTCAGGTCTTCCCCGCCCAGGACCGTCTGATCGTGACCGGCATCAACATGGTCAAGCGACACATCAAACCAACCCAGGTCGGCCAACCCGCCGGGATCGTCGAGCGTGAAGCAACCCTCCACGCCTCCAAGGTCATGGTCGTCTGCCCGATCTGCGACCGCGGCGCTCGCGTCGGCTTCCGCGTACGCGCCGACGGTGCCAAAACCCGCGTCTGCCGCCGCTGCGATGAGGACATCGACTGATGAGCAACAACGGTACCGGCCAGCCGCGACTCAAACAGCGCTTCCGCGACGAAATCTCGCCGCGCCTGTTTGAAGAATTCGGCTACGACAACGTCATGCAAGTCCCCCGAGTGACCAAAGTGGTCGTCAACTCCGGCGTCGGCGAAGCGCTCGGACAGGGCGGCGCCGCCATCCTCGAAAACTGCGTCGCCGACATGACCAGCATCTGTGGACAGAAGCCCGTCATCAACAAGGCCAAGAAGTCGATCGCCAACTTCAAGCTGCGCGAGGGCAACAACGTCGGCGTCTCCTGCACCCTGCGCGGCGCGCGCATGTGGGAGTTCCTCGACCGCACCATCAACGCCGCCCTGCCCCGCGTCCGCGACTTCCAGGGCGTCTCCCGCACCGCCTTCGATGGCCGCGGCAACTACTCGCTCGGCATCCGCGAGCAAATCATCTACCCCGAAATCGACTACGGCAACGTCGACAAGGTCCGCGGACTGCAAGTCAACATCATCACCACCGCCCGTACCGACGCCGAGGGCCGCCGACTGCTCGAACTGCTCGGCTTCCCCTTCGAGCGCAACCAGTGAGTACATCCATGAGCCGCAACCAGCCAACCAGGCAGGAATCGCCATGCCAGTGACCGACCCCGTCGCGGACATGCTCACGCGCATTCGCAACGCCATCCACGCCGGACACCCGCGGGTCGAGATCCCCGCCTCCAACGTCAAGATCTCGATCGCCAACGTGCTCGCCGAAGAGGGCTTCATCCGCTCCTTCGACGTCCGCGAGCGCGAAGGCCGCGCCGGACGCGACCTCGACGTCGAGCTCCTCTACGACGACGACGGCGTCTCCGTCGTCACAGGCCTCAAGCGCGTCTCCCGGCCCGGTCTCCGCGTCTACGTCCAGAAACGCGAAATCCCCCGACCCTACGGCGGCCTCGGCGTCGCCATCCTCACCACCCCCAGAGGCGTCATGACCGGCGCACAGGCTCGACGCGAAAACGTCGGCGGCGAAGTCCTCTGCTTCGTCTGGTAACACAACCCAAGCAGTACGAACGATACGAACGAAGGGAGCGGGACGATGAGTCGAGTCGGACGACTGCCCGTGCCGCTGCCGGCCGGGGTCAACGTCGAAATCGATACTGGCCGCGTGGCCGTCAAGGGCCCCCGCGGCCAACTCGAACAGCACGTCCACCCTGACCTGCACATCGCCGTCGCAGACAGCAACATCGTCGTCACCCGGCCCAGCGACAAGCGCGAACACCGTGCACAGCACGGCCTCGCCCGCGCCCTGATCCAGAACATGGTCACCGGCGTCTCCGACGGCCACCAGAAAACGCTGGAAATCCAGGGCACCGGCTATCGCGCCGAGATGGACGGCGCCACCCTGGTCCTGCGCGTCGGTTACTCGCACCTCGTCCGCAAAGACCCGCCCGACGGCATCGAATTCTCCGTCGAGGGACAGCTCGTCCACGTCCGCGGCGCCAACAAGCAGGTCGTCGGACAACAGGCCGCAGAGATTCGCGCCGTCCGCCCGCCCGAGCCCTACAAGGGCAAAGGCATCCGCTACCAGGGCGAATGGGTCCGCCGCAAGCAGGGCAAGAGCGCCATCGGCTAGCCCCGCCTGGTCGAACCGGCTGGGCCAACCGACGACGAAGCATGGTGGAGTGGAGTTGACGACATGACGATTCGCCGCAAGCGCCGCACCACGCGAGCCGCGCGACAGCGACGACACCTGCGCGTCCGCAAGCGCGTGCACGGCACCGCCCAGCGCCCACGACTCTGCGTCTTCCGCTCCGCCCGTCACATCTACGGTCAAATCATCGACGACGACGCCGGCGTCACCCTCGCCAGCGCCGGCGACCTCGGCGACTCCGCCCCCACCGCCTCAGACGACGACGGCAGCGGCAAGCAGGCCAGCGCTCGCGCCGTCGGCCGTCAACTCGCCCAATCGGCCAAAGCCGCCGGCATCACCGCCGTCGTCTTCGACCGCGCCGGCTATCAATATCACGGACGCGTCCGCGCCCTCGCCGAGGCGGCCCGCGACGCCGGACTCGTCTTCTAGCCGCCGCAAGCGGGAAGCAGGAGCTCAGCATGGTCCAACAGAGAGACGGCGGACGAGGACGCGGCGGACGACGACGCGACCGCGACGAGCCGCAAGACGACATCATCGAAAAGGTCGTCTCCGTGTCCCGAGTGTCGAAAGTCGTCAAAGGCGGTCGACGCTTCTCCTTCACCTCCGTCGTCGTCGCCGGCGACGGCGCCGGTCGCGTCGGCATCGGCATCGGACGCGCCAACGAAGTGCCCGACGCCATCCGCAAGGGTGCCACCATCGCCCGCCGCGACATGGTCTCCGTGCCCATCCGCAACGGAACCATCCCTCACCCCATCACCGCCCGATTCTGCGCCTCCCAGGTCCTCCTCAAACCGGCCGCGCCCGGCACCGGCGTCATCGCCGGCGGTGGAGCCCGCGCAGTGCTCGAAGCCGTCGGACTACGCAACGTGCTCACCAAGTCGCTCGGCTCCAACAACGTCGTCAACGTCGTCCAGGCGACCAAGATCGCCCTCCAGCAGCTCCGCGACCCCGTCCAGGTCCGCCGCGAACGGCTCCGACTCGCCGGCCGCCTGCCGGTCGACCCCCCGCCCGCCGCCGAACCTGCGACGCAACCGACCGCTGAACAACCAGCCGACGAGGCAGAGGCCGCAGCCCCTGCCGGGACGAGCGAGTAGCACAACATGCCATCGCTCAAAATCACCTACACCAAGTCCGCCATCGGCTATCGCTCCGATCAGGGACACACCATTCGCTCGCTCGGCCTGCGTAAGCTGGGACAGAGCACGATCAAGGAAGACACCCCCGACGTGCGCGGGATGTTGCACAAGGTCCAGCACCTCGTCACCGTCACTGACGCCCCAGAAGGCGAGGACGACTGATGGTTCTGCGCTTGAACGACCTCAGCCCGCCCGCCGGCTCGCGCAAGAAGCGCAAGCGCGTCGGCCGCGGCAACGCCTCCGGCAAAGGCACCTACTCCGGTCGCGGACTCAAAGGCCAGCGCTCACGCTCCGGCCGCGACTACAACTCCGTCTTCGAGGGCGGCGCCATGTCGATGATGCGCACCCTCCCTCGACGCAAGGGCTTCAAAGCTCCCTTCCGCATCGACACCCAGGCCGTCAACGTCGTCGACCTGGACCGCCGCTTCAACGATGGTGATACCGTCGATGCCGACGCCCTCGTCGCCGCTGGACTGCTGCGACGAGCGTCCAAGCGGTTCAAGCTACTCGCGGGCGGCGACATCTCCACGTCGCTCACCGTCCGCGTCGAACGAATCTCTCCAGCCGCACAAGCGAAGATCGTTGCCGCCGGCGGCAGCGTCGAGGTGCTCAATGCAGAGAACGCAGACAGCAGCCGCCCCGACGAGGCCTAAGCTGCTGCAGGCGTTGGTCGACGCCTGGCGTCAGCCAGACGTCCGCCAGAAGGTCGCCTTCACGCTGGCCATGCTGGTCGTCTTCCGACTGGTCGCCCACGTCCCCATCCCCGATATCAACCGCACCCAGCTCGAAAACGCGCTGGACAACAACCCCGTGCTCGGGTTCCTCAACCTCTTCTCCGGCGGCGGACTCGACAACCTCTCCATCGTTGCCCTCGGCGTCTACCCCTACATCACCGCATCAATCGTGATGAACCTGATGCAGCCCATGATCCCCCGCCTCCAGGCGCTCGCCCAGGAGGGCGAATCCGGACGCAACCGCATCCAGCTCTACACCTATTGGCTCGCGGTCCCCATGGCCCTGGTGCAAGGCTACGGACAGCTGCTGCTGCTCGAAAACGCCCGCGCCATCACCGGTATCGGCTTCGGCGAAGAAGAGTGGCTGCCCACCATCTCCGCCCTCCTCACCATGACCGCCGGCACCATGTTCCTCATCTGGCTCGGCGAACTGATCACCGAAAAGGGCGTCGGCAACGGCATCTCCCTGATCATCTTCGCCGGCATCGTCGCCAGCTTCCCCACCCTCTTCAACTCCGTCCGACTCTCCGACATCGGCTGGTCCGGCATCGCCGTCGTGATCGCCATCGCCATCGCCCTCGTCGCCCTGATCGTTTTCTTCCAGGAAGCCCAGCGCCGCATCCCCGTCCAATATGCAAGATCCGTCTTTCGCGGAGGGAGGATGTACCGCCAGAGCGGACAGTCCTACGTCCCCTTGCGCGTCAACTCCGCCGGCATGATCCCACTCATCTTCGCCTTCTCGATCATCATCTTCCCCTCCGTCCTCGCTGGTTGGGTCACCGGCGCCGCCGGCGAGGAAGCCCAGACCCAGGTCGCCGTCGAACTCCCCTTCACCCGCGACGACGTCGACGAGCCGCTCTCCGTCCTCCTGCCCGACCTCTCCACAACCGGCGAGTTCGTCGTCAACGAGGGCGTCATCGACTGGGACCGGGAAGAAGACACCTTCCAGACCCTCCTCGACCGAATCAACTCCAACTCCGACTCCAACGTCCTCACCCAGGTCGAAACAACCACCGACCCCATCTCCGGCGACACCATCTACGCCTGGCGGATCGACGCCAACGAAATCTCCGAAGACCCGATCCGTCTCGCTGACCGCGACGGCAACTTCATCGCCGTCTCCGAGATCAAGACCCACGAAGACCCCGTCGACAACCCACTCACGCCCGACATCGCCGAGGGCCAAACGCTCGGCGAACGCCCCGGCTGGGTCATCCGCGCCGCAGACTGGGTCCAGCTCAACCTCTCGCCCGGCCGTCCCGCCTACTGGGCCCTGTCATTCGTGCTCGTCGTTGGATTCACCTTCTTCTACACCTTCGTCACCTTCCAGCAGCAAAACCTCGCCGAAAACCTCCAGAAGCAAGGCGGCTTCATCCCCGGCATCCGACCCGGACGCCCCACCCAGGACTACATCAACCGCGTCCTCGCCAGAATCACCTGGGCCGGCGCCTTATTCCTCGGCTTCGTCGCCGTCGTGCCCTTCCTCGCCACCGAGTTCATCCCGGACTCCACCGCGCTCACCATCTCATCAACCGGTCTGCTCATCGTCGTCGGTGTCGCCCTCGACACCATGCGCCAGATCGAAGCGCAGCTCCTCATGCGCAACTACGAAGGGTTCATCCGCTGACCATGTCCCAGACAGACGCCGCCGCCTTGTACGTCATCCTGCTCGGCCCGCCCGGCGCCGGCAAAGGCACCCAGGCCGTGCAGACCGCCGCCGCCACCGGCTTGCTCCACCTCTCCACCGGTGACATGTTCCGCGAACACCTGCGCAACGGCACCGACCTCGGCAACCTCGCCAAGACCTACATGGACCGCGGCGAACTCGTCCCCGACGACGTCACCATCAGCATGCTGCTCGAACGCATCGCTCGCAGCGACGCTCAGGCCGGCTGCCTCTTCGACGGCTTCCCACGCACCGTCGAACAGGCCCAAGCGCTCGACGACGCCCTCTCCGCCCAGGATGACGAGATTGCCGTCACCGTCCTCATCGATGTCTCCAACGACGAAATCACCCGCCGACTCGGCGGACGCGTCAGCTGCGCCGACTGCGGATCCGTCTTCCACAACATCTTCAACCCACCTGACGAGTCCAGCCCCTGCTGCGACAATGTCAACATGATCCAGCGCGACGACGACAAGCCCGAAGCGATCGCCAACCGCCTCCAGGTCTACGCTGATCAGACCGAGCCGCTCGTCGCCTACTACTCCAACGCAGGCAAACTCTCGACCGTCAACGGCGAGCAGCCTCCCGCCGCCGTCGGCGACGACCTGCTGGAAGCCCTCCAGGCCGTCAGCAGCTAGAGTCAGACCGGACCATGACCACACAGCAACGAGCACGCCAAGTGATCCTCAAGAGCGACGCAGAAATCGACATGATGCGGCCGCCCGGCCGCATGGTCGGCGAGACGCTCTCCGAGCTCGGCGACATGCTCAAGCCCGGCATCAAGCTGTCCCAACTCGACCAATACGTCATCGACAAGTACGCCCGCCTCGATATCATCCCCACCTTCCTCGGTTACCAGGGCTTCCCCCACACCATCTGCGCATCCGTCAACGAGGAAATCGTGCACGGCTTCGCCACCGACCGCCGACTCGAGGATGGCGACATCATCTCCATCGACCTCGGTGCCACCATCAACGGCTGGGTCGGCGATTCCGCCCGAACCTTCCCCGTTGGTACCATCTCCGCGGACGCCCAACGCCTCCTGGATGTCACCCGCGAGTCACTCATGGCCGGAATCTCCGTCGCTCGCATCGGTGTTCGCAAGGGCGACATCGGCGCAGCCATCCAGGAAGTGATAGAATCTGCTGGATACGGTGTCGTCCGAGGCTATGTCGGGCACGGAATCGGCCGCGACATGCACGAGCCGCCCAGTATGCCCAACTACGGTCGACGCGGCGCCGGCATGACGATGAGGCGCGGCATGGTTCTCGCCCTGGAGCCTATGGCCACCATCGGCGACCCAACCACCGCCGTCCTCGACGATGGCTGGACCGTCGTCACCGCCGACGGAAGCCTGTCGGCACACTTCGAACACACCGTCGCGCTCCGCGAGGACGCGCCGGCCGAAATCCTCACTCAGGGCTGAACGAACCACAGCACCACACAAGTATCGGGGGGTTGGTGGCGAGAAACAGAAAGTCTGGCGGTGGCAAGCGGCCGCGTCGCGCGGCCGCTCCCGCTCCGCCGCCCAAACAGGACAAGATTGAGGTCGAGGGCGTCGTCAAAGAGCTCTTGCCCAACGCGACCTTTCGGGTCGAGCTGCCCAACGGTCACGAAGTGCTCGCGCACCTCGCCGGCAAAATGAGGCAGCACCACATCCGAGTCCTGCGCGGTGACCGTGTGCTCGTCGAACTGTCGGAATACGACCTCACCCGCGGGCGGGTCGTCTACCGCTTCAAGAACTGACCCCAACCACCACTGACCGGCTGACGGAGAAGGGACAGAAGGCATGGCGAGAATCTCGGGCGTTGACGTCCCCGACAACAAAAAAACGCCGTTCGCGCTGCGCTACATCTTCGGCATCGGCAAGACACGCGCTCGCGAAATCGTCGAAAAAGCCAACATCGACCCCGACCGCCGCATCCAGGAACTGTCGGACGCCGAATTGGCCCGCATCCGCGAAATCGTCGACCACGACTACATCGTCGAAGGCGACCTGCGACGCGTCGTGCGCGGCAACGTCCAGCGCCTGATCGACATCAACTGCTACCGCGGGCAGCGACATCGTCGCAACCTGCCCATGCACGGCCAGCGAACCCGCACCAACGCCCGCACCCGCCGCGGCGCCAAAAAGACCGTCGCCGGACGACGACGCGCCGTCAAGCGCTAACACCGCAACACATCTTCGGGCAGACAGGGGTATCGGATGAGCACTCAACGACGCGAGCGAAGCCGCCGACGACGCGAGCGCAAGAATGTGCCGCACGGCCGCGCCTACATCCAGTCGACCTACAACAACACCATCATCACCATGACCGACCTCGCCGGCAACACCGTCGCCTGGGCCTCCGCCGGCAGCACCGCCTCCACACGCGGCTCCCGCAAAGGCACCCCCTTCGCCGCTCAGCTCGCCGCCGAAGAAGCCGCCCTCAAAGCCATGAACCACGGCATGCGTCAGGTCGACGTCTACGTCAAAGGTCCCGGACAGGGCCGCGAGTCCGCCGTCCGCGCCCTCCAGGCACAGGGACTCGTCCTCCTCTCCATCCGCGACGTCACCCCCATCCCACACAACGGCTGCCGACCGCGCAAGCGGCGGCGCGTCTAGTCCACCACGCCCCACCGACAGAGAGATCCGTCCATGGCTCGTTACACCGGACCAGTCTGCAGAATCTGCCGGCGCGCCGGCGAAAAGTTGATGCTCAAAGGCGAACGCTGCGTTGGACCCAAGTGCGCCATCGAGCGCCGCAACCAGCCGCCCGGCCAGCGCTCCACTCGCCGTCGCAAAGTCTCCGACTACGGAGAACAGGTCAAGGAAAAGCAGAAGGTCCGCAAGACCTACGGCGTCCTCGAACGGCAGTTCCGACGCATGTACGCCGAAGCCAACCGCCGACCCGGCGCCACCGGCGAAAACCTCCTCCAGATGCTCGAACTGCGCTTCGACAACGTCGTCTACCGGCTCGGCATCGCCGAGTCCCGCGCCCAGGCCCGTCAGCTCGTCAAGCACGGTCACATCACGCTCAACGGCAAAAAAGCCGACATCCCCTCAATCGAAACCCGCATCGGCGACACCGTTGGCTGGACTGATCGCGGTCGCAAGTCCAAATTCTACGAAATGGCGCGCACCTGGCAGGGATCCCGCGAAGTGCCCGGTTGGCTGCGCATCGACCCCATTCAGCTCGAAGGCGAGCTGACCGCCGTGCCCGCTCGCGAAGACCTCGACATGCGCGTCGACGAAAACGCCATCGTCGAGTACTACTCCCGCTAGCGCCACGCCGGACCCATCTCACACGTGTTGGAGGGACGAAACACCGTGATCCTCGCGATCGAATCATCCGAACTCATCATCGAGGAAGAGCGCGATGACTACGCCCGCATCCTCGTCAAGCCGCTCACCCGCGGCATGGCCCACACCGCCGGCAACGCGCTCCGTCGCGTCCTGCTCAGCGGCATTCGCGGCGCCGCCATCACCTCCGTCAAGATCGACCAGGTCCAGCACGAATTCTCGATGATCCCGCAGATGAAGGAAGACACCACCCAGTTCCTCCTCAACCTGCGCGAAATCCGCATCCACGCCCTCGCCGACCGTACCGCTGAGATGCACCTCAACGTCCGCGGCGCCGGTCCCATCACCGCCGCCGCCATCCAGGTCCCCGGCGACTACAAGATCGTCAACCCCGACCTCTACCTCGCCACCCTCGACAGCGAAGATGGCCGCCTCGACGTCACCATGGGCATCGAAACCGGCTACGGCTTCCAACCCTCCGCACGATCCAACAACGGCGACGAAGCCATCGGCTCCATCCCCCTCGACGCCGTCTTCACCCCCGTGCGCCGCGTCCGCTACGACGTCGGCGACGCCTCCGGCGGCAGCGGCGAGCAGTACGAACAACTCCTCCTCGAACTCTGGACCGACAACACCATCAGCGGCGTCGACGCCGTCCAGGCCGCCGCCCGTAGCCTGCGCGCCGAGCTCGAAATCTTCGAAACCCTCGGTCAGCCCACCGCCCCACGCGCCCTCCCCGCACACGCTCGCGTCGGACTCACCCCCGAGCAGTACGACATGCCCATCGACGACCTCCAGCTCTCCGTCCGCGCTCACAACTGTCTCAAGCGCAGCGGACTCATGCTCGTCGGTCAGGTCCTCGAACGCTCCGACGACGAACTGCTCACCCTCCGCAACTTCGGCGAAAAGTCCTACATCGAACTGATCGACAAACTCCGCGAGCTGGACCTGATCGACGACGACGATGCCCGCGTGCGCCGCGCACGCGACGGCGTCTTCGCACCCACCAGCGAAGAGCCGATCACCACCCTCAGCAGCATCGACGACGCCGATAAGCTGCCCTCGCTGGCCGATGTACAGGCCGAGACCAGCGACGACCCCGTCGGCGGCGGCGAAGAGAGCGAAGAAGTCGTCGGCTCCCTCGGCGCCGCGCTCCTCGAAGCCATGCGCCAGGGCGGCTCGGACGACGACTAACCCATCCACAACACGACCAACGATCTGCACGTGAGGAACACGCCATGAGGCATCGAAAGAGCGGGCGAGCCCTGGGCCGCAGTCGGTCGCACCGGGCCGCACTCGTCCGCAACCAGGTCACCGACCTGCTGCGACACGAAGCCATCATCACCACCGAGGCCAAGGCCAAGTCGATCCGCCCCGTCGCCGAAAAAATGATCACCCTCGGCAAGCGCGGCGACCTCCACGCTCGCCGACAGGCCGGTGCCGTGCTGACCGACAAGAAAATCCTCCGCGTGCTCTTCGATGAGATCGCCCCCCGCTTCGCCGAGCGGCCCGGCGGATACACCCGAATCATCAAGCTCGGCCCGCGACGAGGCGACGGCGCCCTCATGGCCCACATCGAACTCGTCGAGCGCGCCGCCCCAGAACCCGCCTCCGACGACTCCGACGCCGCCAACGAGGCCGACGAGTCCCAAGACGCCGCAACCGAGTAGCGCAGCACTTCCATGGGCATGAGCGAACACGGTGAGTCAGCGATGGGCGCTCTTGCTCCAGTACGACGGCACGGACTTCGCCGGATCACAGTGGCAGCCCAACCAGCCCACCGTGCAGGGATCCCTGCAGTCCGCGCTCACCGCCCTCACCAACGAGACGATCACCACCTCCTTCGCCGGACGCACCGACGCCGGCGTCCACGCCGCGGGACAGGTCGCATCCTTCCTCTGCGACCCCTCACGACCCGGCTCACGACCCGAGCTCAGCGCCCATCGCTGGGTGCGCGGACTCAACCACTTCCTGCCCGACACCATCGCCGTCCAGGACGCCGCCGCAGTGCCCATCGACTGGGACCCGCGACGCGACGCTGTGGCTCGCACCTACGAATATCAACTGCGGCTCTCAAATCAGCGTCAGCCCCTCTGGCAGCGCCACGCCTGGATTGTGCCTCCACCGTTCAACACCGACGCCGCCCAGTCCGCCATCAGCGAACTGCTGCGAACCCGCGACTTCGCCGCGCTCACCCCGCCAACCACCGACCGCTCGACCCAACGACGCCTGATCGAAGCGTCGCTCTCCAGGCACGGCTCAGCCGTCACCATCCGCTTTCGCGCCGACGCATTTCTGCAACACCAGGTGCGGCGCATGGTCGGCGCGATCGTCGAGGTCGCCCGCGGACGCATGACAACAGCGGACTTCTCCGCAGCGCTGCAAGCCGCGACGCCTGGATCGATGGGTCCCACGGCGCCGGCCGCCGGACTCTGCCTCGTCGAAGTGAGCTACGCACAGCCGATCTTCAACCACAACACACACCACTGCCAGATGGAGCCTGAGGGAGACTGACGATGTCGACGACCGTACTCGGACCGCACCAGGTGACCCGCGAGTGGCACCTGGTCGACGCCGCTGACCGACCCTTGGGACGCGTGGCCACTGAAATCGCCACACTCCTGCGCGGCAAGCACAAGCCCGCCTTCCACCCCTCCCAAGACATCGGCGACTACGTCGTCGTCGTCAACGCCGGCAAAGTCGCCGTCTCCGGACGCAAGCTCCAACAGAAAATCTACTACCGACACTCCGGCCGACTCGGCAACCTCAAGCAGACCACCCTCAAAGACATGCTGGACAAGCGCCCCGAACGCGTCATCGAACAGGCCGTTCGCGGCATGCTGCCAAAGAACCGACTCGGCCGCACGCAGTACCGCCACATGCGCGTCTACCGCGGCGCCGACCATCCACACGCTGGACAGCTGGCCGACGCGGCCGAGGGAGCCGAATAACCATGACCACCGCAGGACGCTACTTCTACGGACTCGGACGACGCAAGACCGCCATCGCCCGCGTCCGCCTCTACCCAGGCAACGGCGCCATCACCGTCAACGGCAAAGACGCCGCCGACCTCTTCCGACGACCCGAGCAGCGCCGACTGATCGAGGAGCCGCTCCGCCACACCGGACTGCAGAGCAGCTTCTCAGCCCAGGTCCGCTGCAGCGGCGGCGGCGTCAACGGCTGGGCCGGCGCCATCCGGCTCGGCATCGCCAGAGCCTTGCTCGCCAGCGACGAAACCCTGCGCCGACCCCTCCGACAGGCCGGCATGCTCACCCGCGATCCACGCGCCAAGGAACGCAAAAAGCCCGGACTCAAAAGAGCCCGCAAAGCCCCCCAATACACCAAGCGCTAAACCCCCCGCAGCCACGGCCCGTCATCCCAGCGCCCCCACCGTCATTCCAGCTTGTCTGGAATCCCGCCCGCTCGGAAGCACGAACAGGCAACGAGGTCCCAGACTCCGCGGGACGACGATCCACCATCCCAGCCCCCAACGTCATCCCAGCGCCCCCACCGTCATTCCAGCTTGTCTGGAATCTCGCCCGCTCCGAAGCACGGACAGGCAACGAGGTCCCAGACTCCGCTGGGACGACGATCCACCATCCCAGCCCCCACCGTCATCCCAGCGACCCCAACGTCATCCCAGCGCCCCCACCGTCATTCCAGCTTGTCTGGAATCCCGCCCGCAATCTCCCCGCACCCCGTCAGTCAAGACCCGCCGACGCTCGCAACGCCTCAGCCCGATCAGTCCGCTCCCACGACACCTCGAGCCGGCCAAAGTGACCATACGACGCCGTCTGACCATAAATCGGACGCTTCAGGTCGAGCGCCTCGATGATCTTCGCCGGACGCAGATCGAAATGCCGGCCCACCAGCTCCGTCAGGTCCTCGTTGGCCAGCTTGCCGCTGTCGTAGGTCTCGACCGCTAACGATGTCGGCTCTGCCTTCCCGATCGCATACGAAATCTGTAGCTCCACACGGTCCGCCAGGCCGGCCGCGACCAGATTCTTGGCCACCCAGCGCGCCGCATACGCCGCCGACCGATCCACCTTGCTCGGATCCTTGCCCGAGAACGCCCCGCCGCCATGCCGCGCCATGCCCCCGTACGTGTCCACGATGATCTTGCGCCCGGTCAGACCAGCATCCGCCGTCGGACCCCCAGTCACAAACCTGCCCGACGGATTGATGTACAGGTTGGTCGACGCATCCATCAGCGCCGGCGGAATCACCGCGTCGATCACCGAGCGCTGAATACCCGCCCTGATCTCCTCGTTCGTCACATCGTCATCGTGCTGCGCGCTGACCACGATCGCATCCACCCGGCGCGGCTGACCGTCCGCATACTCGACCGTCACCTGAGACTTTCCATCCGGACGCAGCCACGGCAGTTCCCCCGATCGGCGAACCGCCGCCAGCTGACGCGTCAAGTCGTGCGAGCACGCGATCGGCAGCGGCATCAGACTGTCCGTCTCGTTGCACGCATAGCCGATCATCATCCCCTGATCGCCAGCCCCCTGATCCGCCTTGAAGACCCCGCCCGCGATGTCCGGCGACTGATGATTCAGACTCAGCATCACCTTGCAACTGTCGGCGTCGATCCCCCACGCGCTGTCCGTGTAGCCAATCGCTCGCAGCCGATCCCGCACGATCTGCTCAACGTTCAGCTCCGCCTCCGTCGTGATCTCGCCGAACACCATCACCAAATCCGACGACACCGCCGTCTCGCACGCCACCCGCGAGTTCGGATCCTGCGCGAGACACGCGTCCAACACCGCATCCGATATCTGGTCGCAGACCTTGTCCGGATGACCCTCCGTCACCGACTCCGACGTCCACAAGCCGCCCAACCGCTGGTGTGTGTGATCGCTCATGTGCCCTCGTCCCACGAGCTCAGATAGCGCTGTTGTTCAGCCGTCAACGTGTCCAGCTCGACGCCCATGCTCGCCAACTTCAGCTGCGCCACGTCCTGGTCGATCGCCGTCGGCACCTCATGAACCCCCGGCCCGAGCGGCGGGTCCGCGAGCAGCAGATGTTCCACCGCCAGCGCCTGGTTCGCGAATGACATATCCATCACGCTCGCCGGATGACCCTCAGCCGCCGACAGATTCACCAGCCGACCCTCCGCCAAAACCAAAATCTCCCGACCGTCCGACGTCGTGTGCGCCGTCACGAACGGTTTCAGCTCCCGCTCCCCTTCCGAGATCGCCGACAGCGCCTCGAGATTGATCTCGTGATTGAAATGTCCCGCGTTCGCCAGGATCGCACCCGATTTCATCCGCCCAAAGTGCGGCTCGTCGATCACGTGGACATCGCCCGTCACCGTGATGAACAGGTCTCCCTCGACCGCCGCCTCCGCCATCGGCATCACCCGGTAACCGTCCATCACCGCCTCCAACCCGCGCAGCGGATCCACTTCCGTCACGATCACGTGCGCGCCCAGACCGTCCGCACGCGACGCCACGCCGCGTCCGCACATCCCGTAGCCGGCGACCACCACCGTCTTGCCCGCGAGCAGCAGGTTCGTCGCCCGGATCACACCGTCCAGCGCCGACTGTCCAGTCCCATAGCGATTGTCGAAGAAGTGCTTCGTCGCCGCGTCATTGACCGCCATGATCGGATACGCCAGCGCCCCGTCCGCAGCCATCGCGCGCAGACGGATCACACCAGTCGTTGTCTCCTCACAGCCGCCGATCACCGTGTCCAGCGCCTCGCGACGATCGCTGTGCAGCGTCGACACGAGATCGGCCCCGTCGTCGATCGTGATCTGCGGACGACCATCGATCACCCGGTGAATGTGCTCATAGTACGTCTCGTTCGACTCCCCCTTCACCGCAAACACGCGAATCCCCGACCGCTCCACCAGCGCCGCCGCCACATCGTCCTGCGTCGACAGCGGATTGCTCGCGCACAGCGCGATCTCCGCCCCGCCCGCCTGCAACGCCAACGCCAGATTCGCCGTCTCCGACGTGATGTGCAGGCAGCCCGCGATCCGCAACCCCGCCAGCGGACGCTCCGCCGCGAAGCGCTCCTGAATCTGCGCCGTCACCGGCATCTCCCGCGCCGCCCACGCGATCCGTTGCGCCCCGTACTCGGCCAGACGGCCGTCCGCGATGTCATACTCGGGGACGCTCACGTCTTGACGACCTCCTGCGATCCGTCCGCGCTGCGCCGACGCGCCGCCCAGCGGCGCACCGCCGTCATCAGCGTACTCGCCTCTCGCTCCGCCGACGCCTCGATGATCTCCCCGATCTGTCGGTATCCCAATTTCAGGTACGCACGCACCGCTGCACCATTGTCCGGATCGACCGACAGCACCACCTCGTCCACCTCCTCCAATAGCGCCGACGTCACCGCCGACGTCACCGCCGTCGCATGACCCCGCCCTCGGTAGCGCGGATGCGTGAACACGTTGCCCAGAATCGCGATGCCGTGCCGCCGTCCAATCGCGTGCGTGCCCGCAATCGCCACCATCCGCTCGTCCTCCACCAGACCCCAGTAGCAGCCGTCGCCAATGTGCTCGGGACGATAGAACACCGGATCGCCCTCCGCGTTGTACAGCCGATTGACCAGCTCCGCGTGCGCCCCCAGCAGCGGTTGCACCTTCCCTCGTACTGCCTGGAACGACTCCACCCGACGAAACGACTCGCGGCTCACCAGCATCCGCGACATGCGCTTCAGCGTCTTCAACCGGTAGACCGATTCCAGCGGCCCCACATGGTGCGGCTCAGCGATCGCAAACGTCGTCGGGTAACCAGTGTGCAGCCCCAGGATCGCGCGCACGCCCGACCCGGGCCCAGTCACCGTCGTCGCATAGCCCAGACCCCCGTGCGAGTGGCAGACGATCGCCTCGCCCTGCGCCGTCGCGCAGCTGTAGAACTCCGCGTCCGGCCACATCTCATCGTCCAACTGCGCCAGCGCATACGCCGCCGTGTAACGGTCCTGATGCAGCCGACGCGCCAGATGATCGCGGTCGTCCACGCGATCGATCGCCGCCAGCGCACGTTCGTCTCCGAGTCGGATCGACAACGCCATGCAGGAAACACTAACGGCTGAGGCCGCTGAGAGGGATCGGCGGTGCCGCCGCGCCGTCCACGCTGATGCTCCGAGCCCGTGCCACGACCGTCTCAACGCTCGCCGCCGCGATCCCGTCCGCGCCAAACCGCTCAATCGTCGTCGACGCCGCCGCGCAGCCCCAGACCGTCGCCTGCACCAGCGTCCAGCCCCGCACGAGGCCGCTCAGCAGCGCGGCAATGAATGTGTCCCCCGCTCCCGTCGGATCGACCACCGCAACGTCCGCAGCCGCGCTGACCGCAATGCGCTCATCCTCCCGAAAGATCTCCACCCCCCGCGACCCGCGCTTGCAGATAAACACCGACGGCCCCAGCGCCCGTATCTCCTCCCACGCCGACCGCGCGAGCGCCGGATCATCAGGATCGCCCTGCCAGCCGATCAGGTGCGACGCCTCGAGCGTGTTGATCGACACAATGTCCGCCAACCCCAGCTCAGCCCGGAACGCCTCGGTCTGCTCCGCGACCTCCCGCTCGATCGTGTCCAGCGCGACCAGCTCCGGACCAGACATCTGGCTCATCGCGCGCTGATTCTGCTCCGGATTGCCCGCCGTCAACAGCACCATCCGCGCCGATCGGATCCGCTCCGCCACCACAATCGGATGCGTGTCGTAGACCCCGGCATGCGTGTACAGCGTCTCCCGCACATCGCCGTCAGCCGAATATCTGCAGCCCCAGCGAAAGTTCGGCCCCGCCGCCCGCTCAATCCCGTCCAACTGGACGCCGCGATCGCTCAACACCGCCAGACGCGCCAGATCAACATCGTCGCCAATCACCGACACCGGCGCCACGCTCGCCAGCAACGACGCCGAGAGGCTCGCGTACACCGCCGAACCGCCCAACAGCTGATCGATATCCCCCGCCGCGCTGTGAATCTCATCCAACGCAATCGCGCCAACGACCGCAATATCCGGCGGCCCACCCTCGCTCACACCAACGCTCACGGCAAGCGATCCTCAATCAACAGCGCGTAGCGCTCGAGCGTCTCCGCCGCAATCGTGCGCGGATCGGTCATGATCGCCCCCCGCAGCGTGCCCTCAGCCGTCGACCGCCAGTCCGACGGCAGATTCGCCGCCAGATCAGAGATGATCGCCTGCGCCGACCGCACATTCTGCGCCACAATCTGAGCCACCCGGTCCGCAGTCACATCCTCCTCAGACTCGTGCCACACGTCGTAGTCCGTCGCAGTCGCGAGCATCGCATACGCAATCTCCGCTTCCCGCGCGAGTTTCGCCTCCGGCACCGCCGTCATCCCGATGATCGACGCCCCCCACGATCGGTACAGATGCGACTCCGCCCGCGTGCTGAACAGCGGACCCTCCATCGCGACATAAGCCCCGCCGCGATGCACCGCCCGACCGATCCGCCCTGCGCTCTCCACCAATCGCCCGCTCAAATCCGCGCAGAACGGATCCGCGAAGCCAACGTGCACCACGATCCCGTCGCCAAACATCGTCAACGGCCGACCGCCCCGCGTCCGGTCGATGATCTGATCTGGCACCACCATGTCGCCCGGCACGATCTCCCGACGCAGCGATCCCACCGCCGACACCGCCAGAATGCCCTGCACCCCCAGCATCTTCAGAGCCCAGATGTTGGCCCGTACCGGAATCTCATGCGGCATCAGACGGTGCCCGACTCCGTGGCGCGGCAGAAACGCGATCCGCCGCTCGTGCACCGTGCCAATCACGATCTCGTCCGACGGATCACCAAACGGCGTCGTCGGACGCCAACGCTCCACATCGCTCAAGCCCGGCATCCGGTAGAACCCCGAGCCGCCAATCACAGCCAGCTGCGCAGTCGGTTCATCGCCTGACAAAGCAGACCATCCCTTCTCTTAGCCCCCTTGCCAACAAGCGGCCAGTCCCCATCCACTCTAATCGCCCCACCGCCATCCCACCCAACCACCGCCAACCCACCCCCCTCCGTCATTCCAGCTTGTCTGGAATCTCGCCCGCTCTCCCCCCAGCCAGAAACGCACACAGCAAACAAAGCCCCAAACTCCGCTGAGAAGACCATCCGCAACAGTCCTCCCAACCACCGCCACCCTCAGCCCCCCTCCGCCAACCCAGCCCCCTCCGTCATTCCAGCTTGTCTGGAATCCCGCCCAGTCTCTCCCCCACCCGGAAACGCAAACAGCAAACAAAACCCCAAACTCCGCCGATACGACGCTCCAC
>JAJDZG010000026.1 GCA_022824765.1 Dehalococcoidia bacterium
GGCGGCGCTGGCATGGCCGAGGCGCTGGGTGCGATGTTCCTGGATGACGATGGTCAGCGGCTGCCGCCGGGCGGCGCGGCGCTCGGGCGATTGGCCAGCATCGACATGTCGCAGTTCGATTCCAGAGTGCCCGGGCGATCCATCCAAGTCCTGTGCGACGTGCAGAATCCGCTGCTCGGCGCAGAAGGCGCCAGCGCGATCTACGGGCCGCAGAAGGGCGCCGACGCGCAGACGGTAGCGGAGCTCGACCGAGCGCTGGGCAACTACGCCGCAATCGTCGAGCGGGACCTCGATGTCCGCGTCGACGTTGTCCCAGGCGGCGGAGCCGCGGGTGGTCTGGCCGCCGGTCTGATCGCGTTCTGCGGCGCGGAGCTGCTGTCGGGCTTCGACGCCGTGTCGGACGCCGTCCAGCTGAGGGAGCGCATTGCGGCGGCTGACCTCGTGATCACGGGCGAGGGCCGACTCGATCGCCAATCGTCCTATGGCAAGACGACGGCTGGCGTTGCATCGTTGGCGGCTGATGCGGGCGTGCCGTGCGTCGCGATTGCTGGTCTCGTAGATGACCGCGCTGATGCGATGCAGAGCCTCGGGTTGGCGGACGTCGAGCAGTCGGCGCCTGCGGGCATGGCATTGGCGGAGGCGATGTCGCAGGCCGAGCCGCTGCTCTGCGAGGCGGCGGCGCGAGTCCTGCAGCGTCGGCTCTCGTAGCGCCTGATCAGCCCAGATACTGCTGGCGGTGCTCGCGTTGGTGGATGGCGCCGCGCACGACATTCTGACGCTTCGGCGGTGCGATCCCAATCTCGTCCAGGCGGTCGTCGGAGATGCCAAAGTGGTGGGCGACCTCGTGGAGCACCGTCTCGCGCACTTGCTCGACGACCTCGTCCTCGCTTCGGCAGATGCTCTCGATCGGTTCCTGATAGATCATGATCCGATCGGGCAGCGTTTCGCCGTACCAGGCGCGGTTGGTCAAGGGCTGCCCGACGTAGAGACCGAGCAGCGTCTGGCGCGGCCCCAGTCCGAGCGATTCTCGTTCTTCCTCCGTCGGCTGGTTGCGCAGGAGGACGACAACGTTGTCCATGCGGTCGGCCAACTCGTCGGGGATTTCGTCCAACGCGCGCTGGACGAGTCGGCGGAAGCGGGAGCGTCGCATGCGCTCAGGGTACCCAGCCGTTGAGTATGGCGCCCTCGAGCACGCGGCGGACGATTGGGCCGGCGTCGTCCGATCCTGAGCGGCCGTCGTCGAGCACGACCGTCACGACCAGCTGCGGTTCCTCGAAGTTGGCCCAGGCGGAGAACCAGGCGTGGGTGCCGATTGGCTGGTCGTCCTCCGCTTCCTGGTCGTCCGCTTGCGCGTCCTCTTGTTGGGCCTCGGATTGCTGCTGATCGTCTTGGGTGTCCTGCTCGTCTTGGTCAGCGACTTGTTCCAGACTCTCCGGGTCGTTCACAAGGTCCTCGGTGGTGCCGGACTTGCCGGCGATGCGCAGCGGGCTGCCCTGGAACACGTAGTAGCCCGTTCCGTAAGGTTGCGAGACCGTCGTGCGCAGAGACGCCTGCAGCTGTTCGAGGGTCTCTCTGGAGACCGGCAGCACGGAGATCGAGCGTCGCTCGAGCAGTTGCGGCGGGCTGCCGGCAGCCTCGATCGACTGCACAATCATCGGTGTGCCGACCACTCCGTTGGTGGCCAGCGCGGCGTAGGCGTTGGCGACTTGCAGCACGGTCACGGCGACGTAGCCCTGTCCGATGCTCATGTTCAGCGTGTCGCCGGTGTACCAGGCGTCGTCGAGCTGATCGCGCTTCCACTCGGGACCGGGAATGACGCCGGGCTGTTCGTCCAGTCCGATGATGCCGCTCGCCTGGCCGAGGCCGAAGCCCGACGCCGTGGCGGGCAAGATCGTGTCGTCCAGGCGGTCGAGTTCCAGGCCCAACTCGAAGAAGACCGTGTTGCAAGATTCGGCCAGCGCCTGGGCCAGCGTGATGCGGCCCTGATCCACCTCTTTCCAGTTGCGCAGCGGCGTGTCGCCGACCTTGTTCCAGAGCGCCGGACACGACACGCGGTCGGTGATTTCGAAGCCGCCGCCCTCCAGCGCCGCCGCCAGGGTGATCGCTTTGAACGTCGACGCGGGTGGATAGAGCTGCTCGATCGCGCGGTTGATGAACGGTTGCCGCTCGTCGAAGAAGTAGGTCTCGTACTCCTCCTCCGTGACGCCGTCGACGATCGTGTTGGGGTCGATGCGTGGATACGAGGCCATGGCCAGGATCTGTCCTGAGCGTGGGTCGATGGCGACCGTCGCGCCTGGTTGGTCGCCCAGCGCCGACTCGGCCAACTGCTGGACGCGGATGTCGAGCGTGAGGCGGATGTCCGCGCCGTCCACCGCGGGTCGACTGATGATCTCCCGCAGGGGACGGCCGATCTGGTCGATGACGAGCAGGCTGCCGCCGCGCTTGCCGGCCAGGACGCGCTCAAACGACTGCTCAACGCCGGAGTTGCCGACCCAATCACCAGCGCGGTAGCCCTCGACGTACCAGGCATCGAGTTCCTCCGGGTTGATCTCGCGCAGATAGCCCACGACGTGCGTCGCGGAGTCGGCGAAGGGATAGAAGCGCTGCGTGCGGCGGGAGAGCAGGATTCCTTGCGCGGACAGCTGGTCGAACTCCGCGATCACCTCGGGCGCGGTATCGAAGGGCAGCTTGGCGACCTCGATGAACGGAGACGCCACGTCTTGGTAGATCAATGCGCGAACATCATCCTCATCGATCTCCAAGCGGTTGACGAAGAAGTTGATCACCCAGGCCTCATCGGTGATGGCGTCCCAATCGACACCGACGGTGATGATCTCCGCCTCGCCGGCGAGCACTGCGCCGTTGCGGTCGAGAATCTGCCCTCGCTTCGGCGACTGAACATGGACCGAGATCAGCGTGCCGGGCGTGCCCAGCCCGGAGAAGATCAGCTCCGGCGTCCAGTAGACGACCCAGTGCGGCTGGCGCAGGACGGGCACCTGCACGATCTCTTCGATCTCGCCGAAGAACGTGGTCTGATAGCGCAAGATGACCTCGTGAGACGAGGCGTTCTCATTCTCCTGCGGAATCAGCTCCCAGCTGAAACCGTTGATCGTGGCCTCGGCCCAGATGTCGCGGTAGCGCTGCTGGAATCCATCGAGGTCGATCAGCTCGCGCGTCTCGCGCGCGGTGCGTTGGTAGGCGTCGGACAGATTCCCGCTGGCGACCAGATGGAAGAAGCTTTGCACGGCAAAGCGGGCGCTTGGCGGTGCGACTTCGAGGTCTTCCAGCTGCTCTGGCGGTGGTCTGTAGACGAGCGGCGCCTCGGAGGATGCGCCGCTGTTGGCGGTTTGGTCGGGCTGCTCGTCTTGGGCTTCGGCCTGTGGCGGCGGCGGGAAGTACTGGGACAGGTCGCGATCCGACTCACCGCCAAAGACGCAGGCGGAGAGGATCGCGGCCCAGGCGAGCAGCAGCACCAGCGCCGCAATGGCTCGCCGTTCTCGACGTTCCAGCACGTGTGGCATGCCCTGCATGTCTGGCCCGTCGCTCACCCCGCTGCTTGACAGCTTATCAGGGATCGTGACTGGGGACGCGTCCATCGCCGCGAGATGACGCCTGCGGCGCACGCGTTAGACTGATTGGGAATCGTGCACCAAGTTTGGCGTTTCGCAGAGGGGACTGAGCAGATGGACTACCGCGAGGACCAGACGATTGTCGACTTCCGAGAGGAAGTCAAGACCTTTATCGACGACAACCTGCCCGCTGACTGGGGCACGCGTCCACAGGGCGAGGGCTATGACCCGAAGATCATGGAGGTCACCCGCGCTTTCCAGTCGGAGATGGCCAAGCGGCGCTGGCTGACCATGGCCTGGCCCGAGGAGCACGGCGGACTCGACGCACCGCATCAGCAGCAGATGATCATGGCCGAAGAGATGGCCTACAACCGCGCGCCCGGCGCCGGCGGCAACATGGGCGTCCAGTGGGTCGGCCCATCCCTGATGCTCTACGGCACCGACGATCAGAAGGCGGAGCACCTCTCGGGCATCGCCGATGCCGAAACCTGGTGGTGCACGCTCTACTCGGAGCCGGGCTCTGGTTCCGACCTCGCTTCGCTGCAGACGCGCGCGGTCAAGGACGGCGACGACTACGTGATCAACGGCCAGAAGATCTGGACCTCCGGCGCCCACGTCTCCGACTGGGGCTGGCTCGCGGCCCGCACCGACCCCGACGCGCCCAAGCACAAGGGCATCACGATGTTCATGCTGCGCATGGACACGCCCGGCGTCACGGTCCGACCGCTGATCAACATGGCCGAGGGCCACGGCTTCAACGAGGTCTTCTTCGAGGACGTACGGATTCCACAGACGAACGTCGTGGGCGAGGTTAACCGCGGTTGGTATCACCTGGCCGTGGCGCTGGACTTCGAGCGTTCCGGCATCGGCGCGTTCGCCGGCGGCCGACGCACGGTGGAAGAGATCACCGACTTCGCGCGCGACAACTCTCACCTGCTCGACGCCCGACCCAATGCGCGCTATGAGCTGGCCGAGCGCCACATCGAGGTCGAGATCGGCACGATGATGGCCTACCGCATCGCCTACATGCAGGAACACGGCGTGGTC
Organism: Dehalococcoidia bacterium; assembly: GCA_022824765.1. Taxonomy (GTDB): domain Bacteria; phylum Chloroflexota; class Dehalococcoidia; order Bin125; family Bin125; genus Bin125. The sequence goes on from JAJDZG010000026.1 coordinate 4,617, forward strand.
GCCAACCACGAGGCGTCGATGTCGAAGCTGTTCGGCTCCGAGCTGGGTCAGCGTATCTCCCGCACCGGCATGGAGCTGATCGGCCTCAACGGCAACCTCTGGTCCGAGGGTCCCTACGCGGCGCTCGGCGGGCGGCTGAGTCGCAGCTACGTGAGCAGCGTGAGCGGCACGATCGCCGCCGGCACCAGCGAAATCCAGCGCAACATCATCGCCACGCGCGGACTCGGCCTGCCTCGCGGCTAGGCAAGTCCTCGTCTGCGCCGATTCACCCCCATCTACCCACCTGCGACCTCGCAGAGAGGAGGAATCCTCCTCTCTCCGAGGTCGCGTACGCATCACACGTGTTCCGGATGGGACTTTGTCATTGACGTGCGCGGAACCTGAGCCGTGCTGAGCGCGTCTTGTCTGCAGAACCCACTAGATTGACCCATACAAGCTGGGGGAATCTGCCATGACCCGCTCTCGACTCTGGTTGCTTGCCGCTGTTCCGATCATCGCCGCGCTGATCGTCGCGACCGATCACTTCGTTGGCGCGCATCCGCACCATTCCGCAGACCTGTCCACAGACCTGCGCAACTTCGACACCTGCGACGAGCTGCATCAGCACTACCTGGATGTCACCGAACTCCATCCCGACGAGTACCCGGACGGGATTGTCCCGTTCGACAAAGCGGTGGAAGAAGCGGCGCAGGAAGAAGAGGCGGAGTTTGCGGCTGACGAGGCCGACGCGATGGAGGACTCAGCCACAGTCGAGAGCGTTGAAGCCGAGGAGGCCGTCGCCGACGGCGGCGAGGTGTCCGAGAGCGGCACCAACGTCCAGGAGCGCGGCGTTGACGAGTCAGACATCATCAAGACCGACGGCAAGTACATCTATGTCCTGCGGACGCAGTCCCTGTTGATCGCCGAAATCAGCGAAGATGGTCCGCTGGTCGAGGTTGGGCGCCTGACGTTCAAGCAGCAAGGGCTGCGTCAGGAGCTGCTGATCGGCGACGGCAAGGCGATCGTCATCCAGACCCTCGAGCCGACGTCTGGCACAGTCAAGTTCGAACCGCGCTCGGGTCGAGTGCCGCTGGAGCCGTTCGAGTACACGCGTGACCAGAGTGTGATCCTCGAGATCGACGTGAGCGATCCGACCGCGCCGACGCTGGCCCGCGAGCTGCATCTCGATGGCAGATTCCTGACCGCTCGACTCGTCGGCGACGATCTGCGTGTGGTCTTCCAGCATGTCTCGCCGGCCGCGGTTCCATCGCCCTGGGACCACTGGTCGTACGGCTGGTCCGATGGCACGGTCTCAGGCTCGGACGAGTACCACGAGGCGGTGCGTGAATCGCTCAAGCTGAGCAGCTGGTTCCCGCTCTTTGGTCTGCAGGATCACGAGCGCGGATCCTTTGGCCACGGCTACGCCCTGGAATGCAGCCAGCTCTACGCGTCTCGCGCTGATATCCCGTTCCAGTGGGGCCATCGTCCGACGACGTCATATCTGCTCTCCTTCGAGCTGTCGGCCGGGATCGATGAGTGGGGCAGCGTCGGCCTGTTGGGTACGGCCATCGAGCCGACCGTCTACGCATCTGTCGAGGCGTTGTACTTCGCGTTCGCCGCCAACGCCTGGTGGCAGAACACGGAGATCCACCGGTTCAACATTGCCGACACGCGCAACCCCAGCTATTTCGGCGGGGCGGTCGTTGAAGGGCAAATCCTTTCGCGCTGGGCGCTCTCCGAGCACAACGGCTACCTGCGCGTCGCCACGACCGAGCACCAGCGCTGGCCGACAGTCAGCAGTGTGACGGTGTTGCAACCGGTCGAGGGTCAAGCGGGCGCCGCCGCCGCGGCCAATGCGCCTCAGGGCAGACTCGAAGAGGTTGGCAAGGTCACGGGACTCGGCCGCACCGAGAGCATCTTCGCCGTGCGCTTCGCCGGCGATGTCGGCTACGTGGTGACGTTCCGACAGGTCGACCCCCTGTACGTGCTCGACCTCTCTGATCCGACCGATCCGCGCGAGGTGGGCGAACTCAAGATTCCGGGCTTCTCGCGCTATCTGCATCCGCTGAGCGGCGGGCTGCTCTTCGGCGTTGGGCGCGACGCCGATCCGCAGACCGGCTGGGAACGTGGCCTGCAAGCGACGCTGTTTGACGTGTCCGATCCAGGCAATCCGACCCAGCTGTCGGTGCTGCCGCTCGGCGACGACGCGTTCAGCCCGGTGGAGTTTGACCACCGTGCCTTCCGCTACCAGGACGGCGTCGCGTGGATTCCAGTGGGGCCGAACGACTGGCACTATCGCGGCGACCACGACGGCGCGTTCCTCGGCGTGCGGGTGTCATCAGACGGACTGGATCACGAGTCCACGTTGAGATTGCACGGAGAAGCGAGGCGGGCGATCCCGCTGGAAGGCCAGATTCACCTGCTCAGCGACGAGGAGATCCGTACCTACCGCCTTGAGGATCAAGAGGACCTGGGAGCGCTGAGCTTCGCATCAGAATGGGACAACCGCTGGCTGCCGCTCGAGCCGGAGTCGGAGTAGCTGAGCGCCTACCGCCAGATCGCGTTAGATGCGCTCGCCCCAGACGCTGAGACCTCGTTCGACGGTTGCGTCGAGCCACGTTCGGAATGCTGGTTCAATCTGTTCGAGCTTGGAGGTCTCAGCGCCAAACTTGAAGGCGTGTTCAGCAATCGTTCGGCTTTCCCAGCGGTGCGACTCTACATCCTCACCACCCTCAAGAGGATTGGTGAGAAATGCCGTGACGGCATGCAGGTCAGCAGAGCGCCCGACAGCATGGAATGAGATGACGAACCGAGATTGTCGTTTCTCGATCTCCGGTAGCGCCAGCCTCAAAGACACCCATCTTCGCGGCTTGTCAAGCTCCGCGAAGTAATTGTGCAGTCTCGCTGAGTCAATGATCTGCCAGGACCACCAGTCGTGCTTATCTCCATCATCGCCAAACACTTCCGCCTGCACGGTCACCCCTAATTTGCTGAACGCCCGTTCAATCTCCCCCGCCGCTTCCTGGAGTCGTGCGTCGGCAATGCGCTGGAGCTGTTCCATGGAGTCGACGGCCTGCAGACGTGAGGCTTCCATTCTGCGCCTGGCGCGTTCTGCGATGGTCTCAGAGACGCTGACGAGCGTCTCGCCCCGCAGCTCCCGAATAGCGGAGATGGCAGCGTCTAGGTCGGTCATCTGTACATCGGCGAAGAGATCGACGAGGGGTTTCAGGTCGCCATGATCCGCGGCCTCCAGCGCGCTGATGTAGCGCTCGCGGTGCTCTTCGTCGCGGATCACAAGCACCAGGTAGTCCGCCTTGACGAAGATGGCGGTCGTGAGCGCGCGAGCGACACGCCCGTTGCCGTCCTGGAACGGGTGGATTTGAGTGAATCTGTGGTGCAGCCAGGCGGCCTCAACTTCTGGACAAATGCCGAGTGATTCGTGCTCAGCGTGCCACTTGAGTAGTTGATCAATCTCGTCCTGAACAAACTCGGGAGGGCAGTACTGATGGATGGCGCCATCGGGGCGCAACGGATTGTTTGGCTGTCGCTTCCATACACCCTTGAGAAGGGGAACACGCAACTCTTTACCCTCAGGATCGATTGCCTCAGTAGTATCCTGACTCAAGGTCAGCCGACTATGAAGTTCCCTGATGTAGTAGTCGTTCATCACTCGTTCGCCGCCGACGAGGTCCATCACCATCTCTAGCGCCGCTCGCTGATCCTTAATCAACGCCTGAGCATTGGCGGTCAGCAGGCCTCGAGCGTGAAACTGTCCCAATGCCTCCATTCCGGCTTGGAGGATTTGAAGTGTGACACCGCGGTCAATCTTGTAGAGGCGTTCTATGATGCCAGTCTCAACAGCCCACTGCACGGCGAGTTGCTCTTGAAAGCGGCCAAGTTTGTCTTCGTCTTTGATCAGCGAACGATCCTCGATCCATTGACGGTGGACAGCTTGAAGATCCACGCGGCAGAGAGACTCCCAGTCGTCAGGCAGATCCTTGATCACATCCCACTCGTAGGCGATTCGGGAACGCGTTTCACTCACTGTGTCGCTCCGATCCCTCCAGCCCCTTTGGGTGAAGGGCCATTGCATGCTGTTTAGAAGTACAATTGGCGATGTCAAGATCGGACATGCGTTGGAGAGCGATCCAGAACTCTGGCGTCATGTCACAGGCGCGGCCCAGCCGGAGCGCGGTGTCTGCAGCGATCGACCGTCGCCCGTGGATCATCTCGCTCATCCGCATCTGGGGAACACCGATCGTCTTTGCCAGTCCATACTGTGTGATGCTTCGAGCATTGAGGAACTCAGCAAGGTGTTCGCCGGGTTGGATGGAGTCTGGCGCGGTCATGTCGTCATCCTTCGTGATCGCCATAGTACGCGCGAAGCGACGCTGGTGACTCCTCAGTCGCTCCGTGGCAGATCTCTCTCCAAGGAATCGCCTGAGCGCCGCCATATACTCGCTTCCAGATGCCCCGTTGGAGGAGCTCCCCATGCCCGCACCGCTTGCTGATACACGCATCCTTGACCTGTCCACCGGCTCGGTTGGCGGGATTGCGACCATGATCCTTGCCGATTTTGGCGCTGAGGTGGTCAAGGTTGAGCCGCCCGGCGGCGACCCGTGGCGATCAGCGGCGGCCGCGCCGATGTGGCTGCGCGGTAAGCGCTCCGTCGAGCTCGATATCTCCACAGAGCGCGAACGCCTCGACGATCTGATCCGCGAGGCCGATGTCGTCGTCTCGACCGATTCCCCGGCGCAGGCGCGCTCCCGCGGACTGAGCTACGACGATGTCCGAGCGCTGAACGACTCGGTCATCTTCTGCTCAATCACCGGATTCGGCCCGAACGGACCGTACGCCGAGTATCCCGCCTATGACGGCGTCGTCTCCGCCAAGTCCGGCCGCATGATGGCCTTTGCCGGACAGCGGCTGCGGGAGGGTCCGGGCTTTGCGGCGGTGCCGGTCGGCTCGCACGGAGCGTCGCAGGGAGCGGTGCAGGGCATCCTCGCTGCGTTGCTGGAGCGCGAACGCTGCGGACGCGGCCAGATCGTCGAGACATCGCTGCTGCAAGGGCTGATGCCGTTCGATCTGCTGCAACTGCTGCTCACACAGCTATCGGAGCGCGACCCTGAGACATATCCGCAGCTGTTCAACATCGGCGGCGGCATGCCGACGCTCAACTATCACCCGGTGATGACGCGCGACGGAGGTTGGATTCAGCTCGGCAACCTGCTCGAGCACCTCTTCTACGCCTTCATGGACGCCGCTGACCTCACGCTGCTGTTCGCTGAAGAGCAGTGGCAAGGCAGCCAGGCCGAGTGGACGCCGGAGGCTGTGGAGGCAATGCGTGACCGCATCCTCGAGCGGATGCAGGACAAAACCAGTGAGGAATGGATGGAGATCTTCCGCGCGCAGGGCAACGTCGCGGCTGAGCCGTTCACGCCGACCCACGACGCGGTCGACAACCTCGACATGGCCGCCAACGGGGATGTGGTCACGCTGGACGATTCGGTGCTGGGTCCAGTCAAGCAGCTCGGCCCAATCGCGCACCTGCGCGAGACGCCGGCTGAGATATCGCGCCCGGCCCCAGCGGTCGGTGAGGCCAACGGCTTCTCCTGGCGGTTGCGGAACGGAGCGGCGCCGCTCACGACCGCGCCCAACGGCGCTGTCCCGACCGGCAAGCCGCTGGATGGCGTGACGATTCTGGAGTTCGCCACGATCATCGCAACGCCGATCGGCGTCTCGATGCTCGCCGATCTCGGCGCGCGCGTGATCAAGGTCGAGCCCATTGGCGGCGACCCATTCCGCGAGATGGGCGGAGGACCGCTGCGCGGTCTGCTCGCGTCCAAGACCAACGCGGCCAAGGAATCGATCTGCATCGACCTCAAGTTGGAAGCAGGCCAGGCGATCGTCGCCGAGCTCATCACTCAGGCCGATGCGATCGTGCACAACTACCGCCCAGGCGTCCCCGAGCGACTTGGCATCGGGTACGAGACCGCGTCGGCGCTGCGACCGGGCATCGTGTGGGTCTCTGCGAACGGGTACGGTCCCGACTCGCCGGGCGCGCGGCGACCGTCGGCGCATCCGATTCCCGGTGCTGTGATGGGCGGTGCGCTCTATCAGGCAGGTTCGGCGATGCCGCCGGCTGGCTGCGAGACGATCGAGGAGATTCGCGAGGCGTCGCGCCAGCTGATGCGCGCCAATGAGGCAAATCCCGATCCAAACACGGGCGTGCTCGTCGCCTCGGCGACGCTGTTGGGCCTCGTCGCCCAGCGACGCTACGGCGTCGGCCAGGAAATCTACGTCAACATGCTGACGGCCAACGCCTACGCCAACAGCGACGACTTCCTGCACTACAACGGCAAGCCGCCGCGACGCCAGGTCGATGGCGAGCTGCACGGGACCGCGCCGTGGTATCGTCTGTACGAGTCGGCCGAGGGCTGGGTCTTCTTCGCGGCGCTGACCGACGCGGAGTGGTCAGCGTTCTGTACCGAAGCCGCACCAGAGCTGTCCGCGGCCCGAGACGGAGACGAAGCCGTACTGACCAAACAGCTGGCGAACGTCTTCTCCCAGCGCCCAGCCCCTGAGTGGGAGCGGTGCCTCACCGCCGTCGGCGTGGGCTGCGTCCAGGCCGACGCGGCAGGCAGCGGAGAGTTCTTCACCCACGATCCGCACGTGCTGCAGAACGGATTCAACCCCATCGCCAACCACCGTCGCCTGGGTGAGATTCGTCGCTGGGGTCCGCTGACCAAGCTCTCTGGCGGCCGCGACGACTACGGCCCCGGCGTCCTCGCCGGCCAGGAGACGGACGAGATCCTGGCCGAAATCGGCCGCGCGCCAGAGGACATTGAACGGCTGAGGTCAGAGGGCATCGTCTGGTCAGAGCCGGTCGAGCTCCAGTGAATGATCGTGAGTTTCTCAGGCGCGCGAGGAGGTACGCTCGCAGGAAGCGGCTCTCATTCGCGTTTGATCCGGAGCGTGGGAAGGGCAGTCACGCCTTCGTGACGATCGACTCGAAGAGAACGGTTATGCCACAGGGTGAGATTGCGCCAGGTACCTTAGCTTCAATTCTGAAAGACCTGGAAATCGACAGGCGGGAGTTCTAGATCATGCGCTATGCCTATCCATGCGCGATTGAGCGCGACCTCGAAGAACTCCGGCTCACTGGCCGCGAAGCGTACGTGATCACGTTCCGCGACATTCGCGGCGCAAACTCATGCGGATGGTCTTGGCCAGAGGCGTTGGAGATGGCCGAGGACTGCCTGGACGTGGCGCTGTCATGGTCCATTGATGACGACGTCGATCCTCCGCTGCCGAGTCCGCTTCAGGCGGGCGAAGTCATGGTGGCCGCGACCCCGGTCATGGCCGGGAAGCTGGCCATTCACTCTGCCATGCGAGAGCAATGCTTGACTCGTTCAGAACTCGCGAATCGATTGGATCTGGACGACGAGCAGGTGCGCCGGCTGCTCGATCCGCGATACCGCACGCATATGACCACCGTGCAGCGCGCGCTGTCCGCGCTCGGACGCTCCCTGGTCGTCGAGGATTGCGCCTTGGCATCGCCTCCGGAGACTGTTGCCATCGACTAGGATTCGCCTGCGTCGGCGGGCTAAAGCGCAGGGTGCAGCCCGTCGGATGCTGAATGTCGGTCGCCCGCGATCGTGCCGGCGAGAGGGATACCGTCGCCTGACAGAGGGTCGCGATGAACTTTGCCCTGCTGCCCGTGATCGTCAGCCTGTTTGTCGTCGTGGCCGCATATGGACCGGGCGAGATCGAGTCCGCCCTGATCGTACGAGTCCGACATGATGTGCCAGCCAATGCCGGGCCTCATTACGACTGGGCCAAGCGCTTCACGCTGTATCGAGACGATCAGGTGCCTGTCTTCGAGCGAACGCAGATCTATGAGGAGGAAGATTTCCGACGCATCGACACCTGGCTGCGCGTATCGCGAGGTGAAGTGGACGGCTGGATTCCTGCGCATTCCGTGTACCTCGACGACGAGCAGCTGCGACGCGTACCGCAGGCGCAGATGCCGCCCTTCACTGTTTCTGCCCGCATCGGGGTTGCGCTCGCTGCCAGGTCAGCGCCCGATACTGACTCTCGAGCCTCGTTCTCCGTCCCCCCAAGAGTGCCGTTGCACGTCGTCGGACGCAGCGACGACCGTCAATGGATCGCTGTGCGGAGTCCATTTGCCTCCGCAACGCCAGCTGACCGCATCGGATGGTTGCAGAGCGGGCTGCTCAGGTCGAGCCGCAGTCGACTCGACGAGCTTCCTGCCGTGCTGCCAAGAGGCTTGGCGGTGGCGTCGGTCATCGGCGATCCTGTTTCGCTGCGGGTGCAGGAGTATGCACGTTGGGACACATGGGCATGGAATCCCGAGTCGCCGTCCCTCTGGTTTGACCGCCTCGACAGTACCTTCAGCGACGCGTGGTGGGCAGCGCCGGGCCGGCTCAGCCTGGTCAGACTGTGGAGTGATGATTCGCTCAGGACATACGAAACGGAGTACGAGCTGTCGGGCAAGATCCTGACATCCCCAGTCGGAGGGTCTCTGCTCGTCCGAGATCATGGCTCTGCAGCGCATCCAAAGCAGCCGGTCTTCATCCTGGAACCTGACGGTCGAACCTATGAGATCACCGATCAGGCAGCGCCATACCAAACTGATGGCCGCTTGCCGCTGTCGCTCGATGCGTTGTGGTCACCGGATGGACGGTACGTGCTGTTGTACTTCAGTCAGTCGAGCGGTCGCTCGATGATCCTCTACGACCGCAACGGGCAGGTCGCGCACCTCGGCTTCGGCAGTCGCGCCGTGTTTCATCCTGACTCGAAATCGATCTACTACCTCAAGGATGACTTGATTCACCGCATCGATCTGGAGGGCCAGCCGTACTCAAACTTCCGACCGATCCCGACAGCCGGGAATCGGGGCTTTCAACTGTCCGCCGACGGTCGTTACATCGTCTCGTTTGGTGATACGCATCAACTCGTTGCGACGCTCACGACGGTGGACAGTACGTTCATCCGTTCCTGGCCGATCAGTGCCGAGCCTCAACTGTCGCACGCTGGCGATCGAGTCTTGTACGCGCTTGATGGTGTGCTGTGGGCAAAAGATCTAGCCGATGGCAACTTGCACAAGATCGGTCTGATCGCCGTCGACAGACCGTTCTTCGCGTGGTCGCCGGACGATGCATTCGTGGCCTTCGAGTCCACAGAGGGTCTACGGATTGCTTCGTCGATCGGGCGTCCGAATTCCAGCCGATTGATCGTGCGCGGCCCGAGTCAGCGGTCGTTCACATGGTCGCCCGACAGCCGTTGGCTGGCCGTTGAGACACCGAACCAACGCTGGCCCCAGGAACAAATGGCGAACGCGCCTCAGCGATCGGAAGATGGCTTGGCCTGGCTATGGAACAGCAAGCAGATTCGGGTGTATGCCCGCGACGGTCGTTTGCACCGCATTTGGCGAGTCAATAGAGGCTGCGAGGATGTCGCCTGGTCGCCCGACAGCCAGTGGCTCGCTTACGGAGGGCCGTCTGGCTGCGCCTAAACTGATCTCGAAACGAGCGGAGGCACGCATGGGACTCAGAGGCGACGCGGCGATTGTGGGGATTGCCGAGTGGACACCGGAGCGGCGGCCGGCTCGGCCTCCGATGTTCACGCTGGAGCAGTGGGCGCAGCTGGCTCGCGAGGCCCTGGACGACGCCGGCATCGACCCTTCCGAGGTCGATGGCATCTGCGCGACCAACATCCGCGAGTCCGACTCGTTTGTCCCCTCGACGATCACCGAGTACCTCGGTCTGCATGTCAACTTCGCCGAGGTCGTCGACCTGGGCGGGGCGTCCTGCGCGGCGATGGTCTGGCGAGCCGCCGCCGCGATCGAGCTGGGACTGTGCAACGTCGTCGTGATCGCCGCGCCCTCGTGGCCCTCGCCGCGACCGCCCAATCCGCCTTCGGGGCCGAGCAGCTGGCGCTACGGCGCGTCGTCGGCAAACTATGGATCGCCGCAGGCCGAGTTCGACATCCCGTACGGCAACGTCGCGCAGAACTGCGGATACGCGCAGATCGCAATGAAGTACGGCGCCGAGTACGGCTATGACCCCGAAGCGCTGGCCAAGATCGCGGTCGACCAGCGGGTCTCGGCCAATCACAACCCGGCTGCCGTCTTCCACAACGTGCCGATCACGGTTGAGGACGTCCTCAACTCGCCGATGATCTCCGACCCGATCCACATGCTGGAGATCGTGATGCCATGCTTCGGCGGCGCGGCGATCGTGGTTGCGGGCCAGGACGCGGCGCGGCGCTCGAAGCATCGACCGGCCTGGATTTCGGGCTTCGGAGAGCGCGTGCTGCACAAGACGCCGACATACGCCGACGACCTGCTCTCGACCGCGCTGATTCCTGCTGCTGAGCAGGCATTCGCGATGTCGGGACGCACGCGCGACGAGGTCGACCTGATCTCCGTTTACGACTGCTACACGATCACGGTCTTGATGACGATTGAGGACGCGGGCTTCTGTCCGCGCGGCGAAGGCCAGCAGTTTGTCCGCGAACACGATCTCTCGTTCCGCGGCGATTTTCCTTGCAACACGCACGGCGGACAGCTCGGCTTCGGACAGGCCGGCCTGGCCGGGGGGATGTCGCACATCACCGAGGGCGCACGGCAGCTCATGCGACGCGCCGACACCCATCAAGTGCCCGACGCCGATGTCGCGTTCATCACCGGCAACGGCGGACTCATGTCCGAGCAAGTCGCGCTGATTCTGGAGGGCGACTGATGTCCGACGACCAACTGCAGCCTCCGATGCCCACGCCGATCGATCGGACGCAGCCATTCTGGGACGGCCTGCGCGAGGGCCGTGTGCGCATCCAGTACTCGCCCTCGAGCGATCAGTGGGTCTTCTATCCACGCTCGCATGCGCCGTTGACGCTGGCCGACGACCTCGAGTGGCGCGACATTTCAGGCGAGGGCACGCTCTACACGTATACGATCGCGCGTCGCCCGACCGCGCCCGACTTCGCTGGCCAAGAGCCGCAGATCATCGCCGTGGTTGAGCTCGATGAGGGACCACGCCTGACCTCAACGCTGGTCAACGTTGCGGAGACGGCGATCACCATCGGCATGCGCGTGCGGCCCGTCTTCGACCACATCTCGGACGCCGACACGACGCTCCTGCGCTATGCGCCGGTCGATTAGGACAGTCGTCGCGGCGCTGATCGTGTCGCTCGCATTGTCCGCCTGCGGCGTCGACGAGCCGTCGACGTCTGAGCCAGGTGAGCCAGCCGCCGACGCTGAGCAGACGACGCAACCAACGCAACCAGCGCAGCCGACCGAGCAACAGGACGCCCAGCCTGACGGGGACGCTGAACGGGAACAACAGGCCGCAGCAGCACCGTCGGACGACGCGGAGCCGGCCTCAGAGCCAAGTTCCGAGCCGGATGCTGAGCAGCAGGAGTCGCGTCAGCCGCAGTCTGAGACCTCCGGGCAGGAGTCGCCTCGCGCCGACGGCGACGGCAACGTCGAACTCGGCTGGGCGCCAGCGTTGAATGGCGTCGTCTTCGAGCAGCCCACTGAGATGGCCGTGCTTGCCGATGGGTCGGTGCTGATCGCCGAGCAGCGCGGATCGATCAGCCGCTTCCTGGTCTCCGGCGACGAGACGCAGCAGTTCGGCGTTCTCGATCTGACCGATCAGGTGACGTTCAGCGGGGAGCGCGGGTTGCTCAGTGTCGCGCTGCATCCGAACCTCGATACGCAGCCATTCATCTACGTCTACTACTCGCCGACCGACGCCGCTGTCACGCGGCTGTCCCGCTTCCGCCTCAGCGCTGACCTTGCTGCTGCCGATCCAGGCTCGGAGTTGGTGATCCTCGAAGTTTCCCAGCCGTACACCAATCACAACGGCGGCGCGGTCCGCTTTGGACCCGACGGGATGCTGTATCTCGGCATCGGCGACGGCGGCGCGGCCAACGATCCGCAGGGTCACGGACAGAACCGCGAGACGCTGCTGGGCACGATCATTCGGATCGATGTCAGCCGCAGCAGCGCGTCGGAGCCGTATCGGATCCCGCCCGACAACCCATTCCTGGGCGTAGCCGGCGTGCGGCCGGAGATCTGGGCGTATGGCCTGAGGAATCCCTGGCGGATGGCGTTCGACTCCGTGACCGGCGACCTGTACGTCGCCGACGTGGGGCAGGACCGTTGGGAAGAGGTCGCGGTCGTCCGCGCCGGTGAGAATCACGGTTGGAACGTCTACGAGGGCGACGAGTGCTTCCGCTCGCAGGAGGCCTGCGACCAACTGACGGATCACACGCGGCCGATCGCCGTGATCCCGCATCCCGATGGTTGCTCGATCACGGGCGGAATGGTTTATCGGGGCAGGGCGATTCCCGAGTTGGTGGGGCACTACGTCTTCGCCGACTACTGCTCGTTCCGTCTCTGGACGATCGATCCGGCCGGACAGGTGACAGAGCGCATGCCGGTCGACGTGTCGATCATCTCCTTCGCCACAGACCAGGCAGGCGAAATCTACGCGTTGACCCCGCGCGGGCCGGTCTTGCAGCTGATCGCCGCACGCTAGCCTGTGGGCAAGATGCAGCGGACAGGCAGGAGCCGCCGATGACGACCTCACGCGCTTTTGGCCAGACGCCGGCGCCCGATGTGCCGGCCGGCATGACCTGGCTCAATGCGGGCCGCGAACTGTCGCTGGACGACTTCCGCGGACGGCTGCTGATCCTGCACTTCTGGACCTACGCTTGAATCAACTGTCTGCATGTCCTTCCGCAGTTGCGGAAGCTCGAACGACGCTACGCCGACACCCTGCAGGTGGTCTCGGTCCACTCTCCGAAGTTTCCAACGGAGCGCGAGACGGAGAATCTGCGGCAGGCGATCCTGCGCTTGCGGATTGAGCACCCGGTGCTCAATGACGCCGATTTCAAGTACTGGCAAACGTTCGGCGCCCGGGCCTGGCCGACGCTGTACTTCATCGACCCGCGCGGCAACGTGATCGGGATCCATGAGGGCGAGCTGACGGAAGAGCAGGCCGCGCCGCTGATCGACGGATGGCTCGCCGAATACGACGCGGAGCAGGTGCTGACCCGCCGCGACCTCGGACTGGTACGGGAGACCGGGCGCGATAGCGCGCTCTCGTTCCCGGGCAAGGTCGCCTGGGACGATGCGTCGGGCCGATTGGTGATCTCCGACAGCAACAATGACCGCATCATCGTGTCCGACATCGAAGGCAACGT
>JAJDZG010000061.1 GCA_022824765.1 Dehalococcoidia bacterium
GAGTTGCTGGCTGAGGTATTCGACCTGCAGCCGCGCGATCTGTGAGGCGACTTGAGAGGCTCAGGCGAGAGGCGGCTGAGCGGATAGCGGTGTCGGGTCCAGGCCGTGCTCGGCGAGCAGGTCGCAGGTGATTCGTCGGGCGTGCTGATATCCGTCATCTGAGGGCGCTTCGACGACGACCGTGAGGAACGGCGTGGTGTTTGAGGCGCGGATCACGCACCAGGCGCCTGGGGAGTTTGGGATGTCGGGGGATAGATCGATGCGCGCGCCGTCGATCTCGTTGATCGGCCAGCGCGAGCGGGCGGCGTCGGCCAGCGCGCGCGCTGTGTGGTGCTTGACGGAATCGGGGCAGGCGATTTTCACTTCGGGCGAGGTGACGTAGCGGGGGATGGCGTCGAGCAATGGTGCGAGGGCGGCGTCCGAGGCGAGCTGGGCGAGTCGGCAGGCGGTGCGTACGGCGTCGTCGGTGATGTGTGGCGGATCGTCGATTCGGTAGTAGTAGTGGGTGGAGGCTTCGCCGCCGAAGTCGATCTGGGCGTCTTGCATGGCGTACTTGCCGAGCGAGTGTCCGACGGGTCCGAAGACCGCGCGGCCGCCGAGCTTGCTGATGTGATCGATCACGGCATGGGAGGTCTTGACGTCGACGTGAATGTCGGCGTTGGGGTGCGAGGCGAGCCAGTCCTGAGCGAGCAGGGCGAGCAGCTGATCGGGCGACGCGCGCCGGCCGCGGTGATCGACGAGGCCCAGGCGGTCGCCATCGCCGTCGAATGCAAAGCCGAGCTGGGCGCCGCTCTCGACGACGAATGCGCAGAGCTGTTGGACGTGTTCAACGTGCTGGGGATCGGCGGGATGGGCTGGCTCGGTCTCTTCCGGATCGTCGTTGATGGCGATCACGTCGCAGCCGATGGCTCGCAGGGTCGCGGCTGCAGTCACGGTGGTTGCGCCGTTGCCGGGATCGATGGCGACTTGGAGTGGTCGGCGGAGACGGAATGACTCGGCCACGCTGCGCACGTAGTCTGGCCGCGGGCTCCAGAGTGTGCGCTGGCCTTGCCGTTGAACTGGGGCGGCGCCGGCGATGACGCGGTCGGCGACGGCCTGAATCTCTTGTGGGGTGAGGGGCATGGCGTCGGTGTGGAGCAGCTTGATGCCGTTGTCATCGGGAGGGTTATGCGAGGCGGTGACGACGAGGCCGGCGGTGGGACGCTCGAGGGTGAGTCGAGCGGTCGCCCAGTAGACGAGCGGTGATGTGGCGCGTCCGATGTCGATGACGTCGAGGCCGGCGTCGAGGAGTCCGGCGATCGCGGCTTGCTGGAGCGCTGGGGTGGAGCGGCGCAGGTCGCCGCCGACCACGATTTGCTGCGCCTTGGGGACCAACTGTCCGAATGCCAGCCCGATTCGGAAGGCGAGGTCGGGGGTGAGGGGCGCATCGCGGCCGACGGCGCGGCCGCGGATGTCGTAGGCGCGGAAGATGTCTCGGGGCACGGGGGCGCTCATCGCTGTCTACCCTACGCTCATGCTGCCTGTGGACACTGACGACTTTGACGACATTGATCGTGAGCGGAGTCTGTACCGCTTCCTGACCAAGTCGGCGCGGAAGGGCGAGCGGGCTGATGCCGGCGCAGCGCTCGCGCGGCTGGGTCTGTCGCGGGCGGCAGAGCTGGATGATGTCGCGGACGGCATGCAGAAGCGATTGTTGGCCAAGTATCCCGAAGCGCCCGATCTGCGGCCGTTGCTGAGCGGTAGAGCGAGTGCCGATCAGCTGTCGGTGCTGCAAGCGTACGACTGGGTCACGGCGGGCATCTATGTGTTCGGTCTACCGCCGACCAAGACGCGTTCTGGCGCGGCCGAGAGTGCGGCGCATCGGGCGTTGAAGGAGTGGGCTGCGGCGCACGGCTCTGTGTTGGGCGCACCGGCCGATGCGTCGCCGCAGACCGAGCGTTGGTTTCCTTCGGGAGACGAAGCGGACGCGGCGTTCATCGGCGCTGGCGAGTCGTTGATCGTCGAAGTGCGGCCGTCGAGCGCAGAGCCGCACGAGCTGCGTCAGGCGTTGTTTTCGCTGGTGAGCATGCGTGCCGCGTTGGAGGCGGCAGAGTCGCTGGCAGGACGGAGCGGCGACGTGCGGGTCATGCTGGTCCTGGAAGCGGCAGCAGATGAGCGGCTGCGCGAGGTTGCTGCGGCGCTGAGGGTCGAGCTGTTCACTCGATGATCTGCGGGCCCATCGTGGGCGGCGCTGCGAGCTGTTCGATGCCGCTGACCTGTGAGTGGTCGGCGAGGGCGTGGCCCAACTGGTCGGCGATGGTCCGATAGGACGGTTCATCGCTGGCTTCGAAGCGCAGGCTGAGGGCGGGCGCGGTGTTGGATGCGCGAGCGTGGAGCCAACCGCTGGGGAGGGTCACGCGAGCGCCGTCGCGGCGGTCGATCTGGGCGTCGGGATGGCGCTGTTCGAACCAGTCGCCGATTTGCGTTGCGGCTGACGCCTTCAGGTGGTCTGGGCAGAGGAGCCTGAGTTCTGGCGAGATCGGGCGCGGCTCGATCTGGGCCATTTCTTCGGCGAGGCTGCGTCCGCAGTGGGAGAGCCAGGCGAGCAGGGCGCAGGCGGCGTAGACGCCGTCGTCGATGTATGGGGCGTGGTCGTCGGGGCGGTATTGGGGGCCGAACATGATGTGTCCGCTGGTTTCGCCGCCGAAGGCGATTTGGCGGCTTCGCATGGCGTGGCGAACGAAGGAGTAGCCGGTTCGGGAGAGGACGGGCGTTGCGCCGCGGCGCTGGAGATCGTCGATCACGCTGCTGCTGGTCTTCATGTCGAGCAGGATCTCCGCGCCGGGCCGCTGGGCCAGGAGCGGCCGCGCCAGGATGGCGGTCAGCCAGTCGGCCTCGTAACGCCGACCGAGGTGGTCGAGCACGCCGATGCGGTCGCCGTCGCCGTCCCAGGCGATGCCGAGTTGGGCGTTCACGGTTCTGAGCGTGGCGGCGAGCTTGCGCAGCGATTGGTGATCCTGGGGGTCGGCCGCTCGTCCCTCGATGGGTCGGGGCGTCGCGCGGATGGCGTGGACGGTTGCGCCGGTCGAGAGCAACGCCTGGGGACCGCTCAGACCGGCGGCGCCGTTGCCTGGATCGACGACCACCGCCGCGTCCGTGCAGCGTCCGAAGCGGCGTTCCAGCATGTCGAGATAGGGTCCAATGGCGTCGCAGGCGATTCTGCGACCGTCTGCAAGGTTGGACGGCTCGGTTTCCGCCAGGGACGCGACGAGTGCAATCTGTTCGGGCATCAGCGGAGCGGCCTTGTCGGCGAGCAGTTTGAAGCCGTTGAAGTTCGGTGGATTGTGGGAGGCCGTGACGATCAGGCCGCCATCGAGTCCGAGTCGGTCGACGGCCCAGCCGACGACCGGCGTGGGCGCGAGTCCGCAGGCGTGGACGTTGATTTGGGCGGAGCGCAGACCGTCGATGGCCGCCTCGTAGAGGTCAGGTGAGCTCGCTCGAGCATCGCGTCCGACGATGGCG
>JAJDZG010000095.1 GCA_022824765.1 Dehalococcoidia bacterium
GACGGTTGGGGGCGGGAGGGCGGTGGGGGGTGGGGCGGTGGGGGGGGTTGGGATGGCGGAAGGGGCGGGATTCCAGACAAGCTGGAATGACGGAGGGGGCTGGAATGACGGTTGGGGGTGGGAGGGTGTTGGGGGTTGGGAGGGTGGAGGGGCAAGATTCCAGACAAGCTGGAATGACGGAGGGTGGCTGGAATGACGGAGGGGGGCTGGGAGGGCGGGGGGGTGGGGCGGTGGTGGGGGTTGGGATGGCGGAAGGGGCGGGATTCCAGACAAG
Source organism: Dehalococcoidia bacterium (assembly GCA_022824765.1). Lineage (GTDB taxonomy): Bacteria > Chloroflexota > Dehalococcoidia > Bin125 > Bin125 > Bin125. The sequence goes on from JAJDZG010000095.1 coordinate 275, forward strand.
CTGGAATGACGGAGGGTGCTGGAATGACGGAAGGTGGTGGGGGGTGGGGTGGTGGATGATTTAGGATGACGGGTGATTGAGGATTGCAGTGAACTGAGCCGTCGATATGTACCTGGCCATGAACCGTTTCCGCGTGAACGTTGAGCGAGAGGACGAGTGGGAGTCGATCTGGAAGAATCGCGAGACCTACTTGCAGGAGGTACCGGGCTTCGTCCAGTTCATGCTCCTGCGCGGCGCTGAGCCGGGCGACTACATTTCGTACTCGGCCTGGGAGGATGAGGCTGCGTTCCACGCGTGGACGCAGTCGGACGCGTTTCGGCGGGGTCATGCTCAGGGCACGGTCGCGGGGGTGCTGGAGGGTCCGCCGCAGCTTGGGCTCTACGAGCCGGTGATTGAAGAGACCAAGAGCGCGCGGACCGAGACGGAGTCGTCGCCCGATCCGAATCGTCGGGGGCCGCGTCACTAGCGCTCCGACTGGTGGTCAGAGCTGTCAGGGGCTGTGAAGAGCGGTGATACGCTAGCGGACGAACGATCACATTCCCCGTACGCGCACCCGAACAGCGCGTCGGGCTGAGAGGACACTTGATATGGGAATGCTTGATGGCCGCGTCGCGATTGTGACCGGCGCGGGCCGAGGGATCGGCGCTGAAACGGCCAAGCTATTCGCCTCTGAGGGCGCGAAGATTGTTGTCAACGATCTCGGCGGTGCCGTCGACGGATCGGGCGGCGAATCCGGTCCGGCCGACGAGGTGGTGGCTGCGATCAAGGACGCGGGCGGCGAGGCTGTGGCGAACTATTCGTCCGTCTCCGACTACGACGCGGCTGAGGGCATCGTCAAAGCGGCGCTGGACAACTTCGGCGACCTCGACATCGTGGTCAACACCGCTGGCATCTTGCGGGACCGGATGGTCTTCAACATGTCCGAGGCGGAGTGGGACGCTGTCGTTGACGTGCACATGAAGGGCCACTTCAACCTGACGAAGTTTGCGTCGATTCACTGGCGCTCGGAGCGCAAGGGCCACTACCGACTGATCAACTTCTCGTCGGTGTCGGGCATCTTCGGTGCGCCCGGCCAGCCGAACTATGCGGCGGCCAAGATGGGCATCGTGGGTTTCACCTACAGCTGCGCGAACGCGCTCGGGCGTTACGGCGCGACCGCCAACGCGATCTCGCCTGGGGCCTCGACGCGGATGACGGACACCGTGCCGGAGGAGCGCCGCAGCGCCAGCAACGTCGATTCGAGCGAGGAAGATCCGCAGCGATCGCCGGCCAACGTGGCTGTGCCGCTGGTCTACCTGGCGTCTGAGGAATCGGACTGGCTGACTGGGCAGATCATCGGTGCTTCGGGTTACGAGTTGCAGCTGTTCAACAAGCCGGCGGTGATTCGCCAGGTGCGCGGCACCGAGCGTTGGACGCCGCAGGGCGCGGCCCAGCAGATCGAAGAGCTGTTCAAGCCGGCGGTGAGCGGCGGCGGCTTCTTCGGCTAAGCGCCACGAACGGCTCCTCCAATGGGGGATCTGCCGCAAAGCGGCTGAGGGGGGCGCCCCTCGGTCACTGCGTGACACCTTCCCTCAGTGGGGGAGGTGCAGAGCAAAGGACACGAGATCATGGGAATGCTTGACAATCGAGTGGCGATCGTGACGGGCGCGGGGCGCGGCATCGGCTCCGAGATCGCGCAGCTGTTCGCGGCGAACGGGGCCAAGGTCGTGGTCAACGACTTCGGCGGCGCGGTGGACGGATCGGGCGGCGAGGCCGGCCCGGCCGACGAGGTCGTCTCGACGATTCGCGACGCCGGCGGATCGGCCGTGGCCAACTACTCGTCGGTCGCTGATTACGACGCGGCCGAGGGCATGATTCAGCAGGCGCTGGACGAGTATGGCAAGCTCGACGTGCTGGTGAACGTGGCCGGCATCCTGCGAGACCGGATGGTCTTCAACATGACCGAGGCCGAGTGGGACGCGGTCGTTGACGTGCACATGAAGGGCACGTTCAACACGACCAAGTACGCGTCGATCTACTGGCGGGCCAATCGTGAGGGCCACTATCGGCTGATCAACTTCACGTCGGGCTCCGGCTTGCACGGTGCGCCGGGGCAGCCCAACTATGCCGCGGCCAAGCTCGGCATCGTGGGGTTTACCTACAGCTGCGCCAACGCGCTGGGACGCTACGGCGTGACGTCCAACGCGATTGGTCCGGGTGCGTCGACGCGGATGACCGACACCGTGCCTGAGGAGCGCCGCCGCCGACCGGGCGACGACTCGGAGAACATCGTTGACCTGCGCCGTTCGCCGGCGAACGTCGCGGTGCCGATCGTGTACATGGCGTCGGAGGCGTCGGACTGGCTGAACGGCCAGGTGATTTCGGCGATGGGCTACGACATTGGCCTGTACTCGCAGTACGAGGTGATCCGGAACCTCTCGGGCACCGAGATGTGGAGCGTCGAGCGAGCGGCTGAGGAGATGGAGCGGGTCTTCAAGCCGGCGCTGGAGGGCAGCCGCATGTTCGGCTAGTCTTCGGGCCGGCGGTTGGTTGACCTACCCTGACGGCGGGCCTTCGGGTCCGCCGTCAGTCGTCTCTGCGAGACCAGCGTGATGACCGGGAGTGCGTCATGTCCGACGATCTGATCATCCGCGCGGCGGTCGACGCTGACGTCCCACAGCTCGCTGAGCTGTACAACCACTACATCCTGAACTCCGCCGCGACGTTCGACACTGAGCCGCACACGGTTGAGCAGAAGCGGGAGTGGTTCGCGGGCTATGCGGACTCGGGTCCCTACCGGGTGATGGTTGCGGTAGAGCCCGAGGGGCGGATTGTGGGAGAGTCGTATTCGAGCCCGTTTCACCGCAAGGCGGCGTATCGCAGCAGCGTGGAGACGAGTGTCTATTTGCTGCCTGGAGAGGTTGGGCGGGGACTGGGGACGCGTCTGTGGGACGCGCTCTATGCGGAGCTGTTGCAGGCGGAGGGCGTGCACCAGCTGTTCGCGCTGATTACGTTGCCCAACGATGCGTCGGTTGCGATGACCGAACGGCGGGGCTACACGCTGGCGGGTGTGTGGAAGGAAGCGGGCCGCAAGTTTGGCCGGTATCACGACGTGAGCATCTGGCAGCGTCCGCTGCGGATCGACGCGCGCTAGTCATCCCCAGCAGAGTTCCAGCGCCGCTTCGGAGGAGATGGACTCGATGGCGGCTGCTGCGGCGTCTGTGACGAGCGTGACGCCGGTGTCTACGAAGCCTGAGCCGCTGGTCGTGGGTCGCTGACCTGAGTCGATGAAGTCGGCCATTGCCTGCATGCCGAGTTCGGCCATGCGGACGGGGAACTGCATCGCCGTCGCGGCGATCTTGCCTGCCGCGACATCGCGCACGCCCTGGCAGCCGCCGTCGATGGTGACGATCAAGACGGACTGGGCTCTGTCCAGCGCATCGAGGGCGTCGTAGGCGCCGGCGGCGGCTGGTTCGTTGATGGCGTAGACGACGTTGATTTCTGGATGCTCGTCGATGAGGGCCGCCATGGCCGTGCGGCCGCCGTCGTAGCTGCCGAAGGCCGAGCGGCCGCCGAGCAAGACGTCGCTGTGCTCGTCATAGAGCCGCTCTGGGTCTGCGAGGTCAACGCGAACGCCGGCGAGGAATCCTTGATTGCGCATGACTTCCAGGGTGATCTGCGCGTCCGTGCCGTCCAGCGTCGCAATGCGCAGAGGGTGATCGTGCGACCTGGTTGTTTCCCAGACCCATTGACCGATGACGTTGCCGGCGCGGAAGTTGTCGGTCGCGAATGCGGCATCCACCACGTCGGGCGGATCGAATGGCGTGTCGAGGGCGATGACGAGCAGACCGGCGGCTCGCGCCGCAGCCACGGCATTGCGCAGGAGGCGTGGATTCGCTGGGGTGATCAGAATGCCAGCGGCGCCGTCGTCGACCAACTCCGCGATGGCCTCCGCTTGCGTCTCCCAGTCGTCGTGGTCTGAGCCGGCGTAGGTGCGGAGGCGCAGGTCATGCGCCTGCGCCTGTTGCTGCGCTGCGGAGATCATGGTGACGAAGAATGGATTGTCCTCGGTCTTGACAATCAGCCCGACGAGCGGCTGCGGGTCGTCTGACGCGCAACCGAGGGTCGCGATTGCGAAGATCAGGGCGCACCATGCCGCGCGTGCGTAGGTCATCGGTTACCGTTTCCTCACTGAGAGCGTAGTGGGAAGAGAGGCTGGGACATGGAACGCGCACCCGACGCATATCCGGCTCGGTTGGAGATTGACTATCCGGAGTCGCTGAGCCGGCTGAGCACGCTGCTACGGATTCCGTTCATGATCCCGATTCTGGTGATCCAGGCGCTGCTGCCGGTTGCGCCGCTGGTGGCGGTTTCGCTGGCGGCCGAGGGTGCGATTGACGGCGATTCGGTCGGCGGGTTTGCTGGTGCGGCGTTCTTCCTACCGCTCGTGCTGATGATCCTGTTCCAGCGCAAGTATCCGCGCTGGTGGTTCGATTTCCTGCTCGAACTGGCGCGCTTCCAGGCTCGGATTATCGCCTACTTCGACCTGCTGACCGACAAGTACCCATCGACGGACGAGGAGCAGGATGTGCACCTCGAGCTTGACTATCCGGATGCGGAGCAGCTGAACCAGTTCCTGCCGATCGTGAAGTGGCTGCTGCTGATTCCGCACTACGTGGTGCTGGCGGTGCTCGTCGTGCTGTCGGTCCCGGCCTTGATCGCGGCCTGGTTCGCGATCATCTTCACGGGACGATATCCGCGGCGGATCTTCGACTACGTCCTGGGCGTCAACCGCTACTACCTGCGGATCGGCGCATACGGATTCCTGTTGATCACGGATCGTTACCCACCGTTTAGGCTGAGTCCGTAATCGCACGGACGCGGAGAGGACCGTTGACATGAGCGACCGGATCGGCATGGGGCTGGCCAATTTCCCGTTCTCGGACGTGGACACGATGTGGCGCTGGATTGAACTGTGCGAGGAGCGGGGCGTCGACTCGATTTGGCAGACCGACCGCCTCATCTCGCGCGAGCCGATACTGGAGTCGATGACGTTCATGGCTGCGTTGGCTGCACGGACGGAGCGGCTGAAGTTCGGGATGAACGTGGTGGTGGTGGGCTTCCGCGATCCGTTGGTGCTGGCCAAGCAGTGCGCGACGATCGACTTCCTCTCCAAGGGCCGGATGCTGCCTGCCTTCGGTGTCGGTGGTGCGTTCGCGCCGGAGTGGAACGTGACGCACCGTGCGTTGCCCGGTCGCGGTCCGATTGCGGACGAGATGCTGGACATCATCGAGGGGCTGTGGAACAACGAGTCGTTCAGCTATCACGGTGAGCACTTCAGCTACGAGAACGCGGTGATATCGCCGCGCCCGGTGCAGGATCCGCTGCCGCTGTGGATCGGCGGGGCGAGCAAGGCGGCGATTCGGCGGACGGCGCGGATCGGCACGGGCTGGGTCGCTGGCGTGCAGTCGGCGCATCAGGTGGGACCGGTGATCGAGCGGATCAAGGCGGCGCTGGCGGAGGCAGGCCGCACGGATTACGAGCCCGACCACTTTGGCGCAGGGTTCGGCTATCACTTCGGGTCGTGGGAGGACGAGTGCGTGCAGCAGACGATTCGCGGCTTCAAGGCGCGTCTGCCCGAGGTTGAACCGGAGACCTACCTCGCCGTGGGCGATGCGGACGACATCCTGTCGCGGGTCAACGAGTACCGCGCTGCGGGCGTGAGCAAGTTCATCATGCGTCCGATGGAGCGCGGCGACGACAAGATCATGTATCAGTCAGAGCGCCTCTTCGACGAGGTTTTGCCCGTCGTGCACGGATAGCTGTTGTGGGCGATTGAGCGGTTGGGCGGTTAGGGTCTGTTCACAGTAACTGGAGTGCTTCCCAGATCAGGGCGAGGCCGTGGTCGAGGATCGCCGTCGCAGCGAGGTTGGGACCTCGTTCCTTGTGGGTGCCACTGGCCAGGGGAGATGCCGGGCGAGATTCCAGACAAGCTGGAATGACGGACTTTGGCGATCGGGCCGCGCTGCCACGCGACCCCGCCTGGGTAGGTCTCCCCGCTACTGTGAACAGACTCTAGGGGTAGGCCGGCAGGGGTAGGTTCGGGAAGGCGCGTTTGACCTGCTTCACGGCTGCTCGCTTGGCGTTGGCGGTGAGCCCTTGTTCGCGTCCCAACGCGCTGGCCTCGCCGGGCACGACTGCGGTGTCGCCGGCGACCAGTGAATCACCCCAGCGGTGTAGTCCTGCGGCGTCGATCGGTCCGTTCCTGGCGCTGCCGAAGTGGGTGAACTTGCGCCAGGCTGCGTCGGAACGTCGCGGTTTCATGTAGACGGCGCGTCCGGCGGCGATGCAGAGGGCGACGCCGCCGGCGACATCCCAGATGCGCGAGCCTTCGAAGAGGGCCATCTGGACGGAGCCCTCAGCGGCGAGCGCGAGTTCGGTCGCGGTGCTGCCGAGGGTGCGGGCGATGCCGAAGCGCTTACCGGCCGGTCCGGTGACGCCGTTGGTTCCAGCTGGCACCGTGCTGAGCCGCGATCCGGTGGGCAGCGGGGATGGGTCGGTGTTGACCGGCGCGTCCTCGAACATCAGGCCTCCGCCGTCCTGCGCGTGGTAGACGCCGGGCGTGAGGAACTTGTTGGTCGGGAGCCAGAGCGCCCCGGCGATCGGGCGTCCGCGCTGCAGCACGCCGATCGAGCAGGCGAACATGCCGATGCCGTTGATGAAGTTGGAGGTGCCATCGAGCGGGTCGATCACCCAGACGATCGGCGCGTCGGGCGGCCCGCCGTTCTCGCGCTCTTCGCCGAGCACGGCGTGTTCGGGGAAGAGGCGGTGCACTTCTTCGCGGATGAGGTCCTCGATGGCGTGGTCGACCTCGGTCACGGGATCGTTGGGCCGCTCGCCCTTGAAGGTGATTTCGACTGTGGAGTGAAAGCGTTCGAGCAGGATGTCGCCGCCGCGTTGGGCGAGGCTCCTGGCCGTCTGGGCGATGCTGGCCAGATCGGCATCGGCGAGCGGCGGTTCGGGTTCGGTCTGTTCCGTCATACCAGCAGGGTAACCTGCGAACGGGTTGTGAGCCGTCATCGCGGCCCGGCAGCGAACGGATCGGCCCAATGTCTCACGAAACCGAAACATCCCGCGAGGCGGTCCGCCGTTCGGAGGGTCCTGGACAGGCGACGGTGCGGACGAGCGATGCGCAGGCATCAGCGGGCGTCGGCTTTGAGGCCGATTGGGAGACCGCGTGTGACGCTGCAATCCGCGGGCTCGAACTGGTTGAGCCTCCGGACCTGCTGCTGGTCTTCGTCGATTCCCGGTATGGCGGTCATTATGTCGAGATCATTGACCGCTTGCGATCGCGGACGGGCGCGCGCCACCTGATCGGCGCGTCCGGGCAGACCGTGATTGGGTCGTCGCTGGAGGCGGAGGAGGGATCGGCCATTGCCGTGCTGGGTGTGTCGCTGCCGAACGCCGAGTTCACGCCGATTCGGATTGACCCCGAATCCATGACCGATGACCTGTTCGCAGCGGTCGAAGACGGACCGCAGGTCTGGCTGTTCTTCAGTAACCCGTTCTCGATCATGACTGATCAGCTGGTCAGCCATCTGCAGCAGCTGCGTCCGGAGATCACGCTGCTGGGCGGGATGGCGTCGTCGCATCGGCAACAAGAGGACTGCGTGGTGTTCATCGACGATCACGTCCTGCCACGCGGCGCGGCGATGATGGGTCTGAGCGGGGTGTCGGTGAGACCGGTGGTCGCACAGGGCGCGGAGCCGCTGGGCCAACCGTGGATCGTGACGGAGTGCGAGCAGAATCGCGTGCTGACGCTGGGCTCCCGCCCGGCGCTGGAGGTGCTGCAGGAGACGCTCGGCGAGCTTGATGCCGGCACGCGGGACCGAGCCGTGCGCAACCTGCTGGTCGGTCTGGCGATGGACGAGTATCAGGAGACGCACGAGCGCGGGGACTACCTGATCCGCAACTTGATGGGCGCCGACCGCGAGTCGGGCGAGATCGCGATCAACGCGATCCCGAGAGTTGGCCAAACGTTCCAGTTCCAGTTTCGGGACGCGCAGGCAGCCGACGACGATTTGCGCACCCGTCTGCGTGATTTGCGGGACTCGCTGGAGCCGGAGGAGGAAGTGCTGGGCGCCCTGCTCTGCTCCTGCAACGGTCGAGGTCGAGGTCTGTTCGGGGAGCCCGACCACGACGCTGGCGCGATCGCGGAGGCGTTCGGTCCGGTTCCGACGGCTGGGTTCTTCTGCAACGGGGAGATCGGTCCGGTGGGCGGTCAGAACTATCTGCACGGGTTCACGGCGTCGATTGCGTTGTTGACATCGGGCGGCGACAGGCAAGCCTGAGTATGATCAACTCAAGGAGGACATCCCGATGTCCAAACCGCCGTATGCCGTAACGCTCTATTGGCCATCACTGGAAGAAGTGCATGAGCATCAAGAAGATGGCCTACGGCCTGTGGTCCTGTGGCTGCCCGAGAGTGGGTCAGCTCGCTTTGTCTCAGAGGCCAGGCGCCAGCTCACTGATCTGATGCAGGAAGAGTCTGGCGAGAGTCAGCTGGACGAGTGGATGGACTCTCACGCCAACGAGTTGCTTGGCGATCTCGACGCACAGGGGTCGCGTTGAGACGCGGGGAGATCTGGACCGTCGCGGGCGGCAATGACTTTCTCACAAAGCCTCGCCCTGCGGTGGTGCTTCAGACATCATTGAGTGGGTCAGATGCGGCCACGGTCACGGTCTGCCCGCTTAGCTCTGTCTCTCCAAGAAACACTGTGCCCTATGTTCGCTTGGAGCCGGGTCGCCTGACCGGCCTTAACGCACCTTCTTTCGCTCACCCTGCCCGAGTCACAACGGTGAGACCTACTCGACTTGGTCAACAGGTTGGTCAACTCGACTCCACCGACATGGCCCGCCTGCTGAACGCGATCCGCTCATATCTTGAGCTTGATCATCCAAGCTGAATCGTCACCGCACGTGCGAGACGAGCGTTCATGACGACGCGGTCGCCAGTCATAGTTTTGTCTGAGCACGGCGAGTTCGGCGACTGTCTATCAGCACTTGCAAGCGCGCACGAACCATCACTACGGGATCGATTTGGTTCGCAGCGGCGTTTGTGGAGCTGAGCTGCACCCAGGCGCGGCGGTTGCTTTAGCCTCCGCTGATTTGGGGGACTATGGCGATTTCGGCGTCTTTGGGGACTTTGGTGATGAGGCCTGTTGAGACGACGTCGCCGTTGATGGCGAGGGAGAGGCCGCGGCCGATTTTGCCGTCTTGTTCGAGGCGTTGGGCGAGTTCGGGGTAGCGCTGGCCGAGGTCTCGAATGACGGCTCGCAGGTTGTGACCCTCAGCGCTGAGGACGCCTGCACCATTGGTGAGGGTTCTGAGCGACTGAGGGATGAGGACGGAGACTGACTCCGCCATGTCTGACGGACCGTTCGCGGTGGGCGGCTAGTCGCCGCCGAGTGTGGTGGCCTCGAGGATTGCTCGGGGTGACATGGGCAGCTCGGTCATGTGCACGCCGATGGCGTTGGCGATTGCGGCGCGGACGGCTGGCGCGGGCGGGATGATCGGGACTTCGCCGACGCCTCGCACGCCGTAGGGGTGACCGGGGTTGGGCACCTCGACGATGTTGGTTTCGATCATCGGGAGGTCGAGGGCGGTGGGCATGCGGTAGTCGAGCAGGCTGGCGTTCTTGAGGTCGCCGCTCTCGTCGTAGTAGTACTCCTCGTTGAGCGCCATGCCGACGCCCTGTGCGACGCCGCCTTGCATCTGACCTTCGACGTAGGCGGGGTGGATTGCGGTGCCGGCGTCCTGGACGGCGGTGTAGCGCAGGATCTCAACCTTGCCGGTGTCGCGGTCGACTTCGACGTCGACGATGTGTGTGGCGAAGGCGGGACCGCTGGAGGTCTTGTTGACGTCGGCGCGGCCGACGATGTGACCGCCGGAGGTGGGCAGCTGGGCGGCGAGGTCTTTGAAGGAGATCTCGCGGGGGTTTCCGTCCTCATCGGCGGGACCGCGGATGATGGCGTCGTCGCCGTATTCGACGGTGTCTTCGTCGACCTCCCAGATTTGGGCGGCGCGCTGCGCCATTTGGTTGCGGATGTCCATCGCGCACTCGTAGGCGGCCCAACCGCCGGCGAAGGTGGTTCGGCTGCCGCCGGTGACCTGAGTGAAGCCGACGGAGGCGGTGTCGACGACCTGAGGGTGGACATCTTCGGCGGCGATGCCGAGGGTTTCGGCCAACTGCATGGCGATGGAGGCGCGGGTGCCGCCGATGTCGGTGGAGCCGAGCACCAGCGAGACCTGTCCGTCGCCGTTGACCTGTCCGTAGGCCGAGGACTCGAAGCCGATGTTGAACCAGAAGCCCTGGGCGACGCCGCGGCCGCGGTCGGGGCCTTCGAGTTCGGACTGCCAGTGTGGCGACTGCTGGGCGGCGGTCATGCAGTCGACGTTGCCGATCACGCCGAAGGGCATGCCGGCGGCGGTGGTGTTGCCTTCGACGCTGGCGTTGCTGAGCCGCATTTCGAGCGGGTCGAGACCGAGCTCTTCGGCGAGTTCGTTGAGCACCGATTCGGTGGCGAATTCGGCCTGGGGCGCGCCGGGTGCGCGATAGGCGGCGGTCTTGGGCTTGTTGACGACGACATCGTAGCCGTCGATCTTCTGGTTGGGGATGTCATAGGGAGCGAGGGAGCACATGGCGCCCGCGCCGACGGGCGAGCCGGGGTAGGCGCCGGCCTCGAAGGCGAGGTGGACCTCGGCGGCGGTGATCGTGCCGTCGCGCTTGGCGCCCATGCGGACGCGCATGTAGGTGCCCGAGGTGGGTCCTGTGGCGAGCAGCACTTCTTCGCGGTTCATGGTCAGCTTGACCGGTCGGCCGGTCTTCTGCGAGAGGAGGGCGGCGAGGGGCTCGAGATAGACGGGGATCTTGCCGCCGAAGCCGCCGCCGATCTCCATGGGCGTGACCTTGACCTGGGACTGCGAGAGCTGCATGAGGGCCGACACCTGATCGCGGACGGGGAAGGCGCCCTGGGTCGAGGTGTAGATGTCGAGCGTTCCGTCGGCGCGCCAGTAGGCGGTGCCGTTGTGGGTCTCGATGTAGCCCTGATGGGCCATGGAGGTTTCAAATTCGCGCTCGATAACGACATCGGCTTCGTCGAAGCCGGCGTCGATCTCGCCCTTGGTGAATTGGAGGTGGGAGGCGGTGTTGGAGGGGCTGTCGCTCTTTGATCCGTCGAGCTCTGAGGTGTGCAAGCTGTCGTGCAGGAGGGGTGAGCCATCGACCATGGCGTCGCGGACGTCGAGGACTGGGGTGAGCAGGTCGTACTCGACCTCGATGAGTTCGAGGGCATCTTCGGCGATGTGGTGGTCGGTGGCGGCGACGGCGGCGACGGCGTGGCCCTTGTAGAGGACCTTATCGGAGGCGATCACGTTGTCGAGCACCCATTTGAGGTTGGCCGAGCCTTCGCCGGTGTCGACATCCTTGTCGGCGGCGCGTGGAAAGTCGGCGTTGACGACGACGGCGAGCACGCCGTCAAGGGCTTCGGCTTTGGAGGTGTCGATGCTTTTGATGTTGGCATGTGCGTGGGGGCTGCGCAGGACGCGGCCGGCGAGCATGCCGGGCAGTTGCAGGTCGGCGCCGTACTGGGCGGCGCCGGTGACCTTGTCGACGCCGTCCGGGCGGATGGGGCGGGTGCCGATGACGTTGTACTGTTCGGTCTCGGGAGACTGGGCGGTGACCATGTGATCTGTCCTCTCGTCGGAGCCGGTGGTGTGTTGTCTAGACGACGCTTTGTCCGGCGGCTTGCTGGACCGCCTTGATGATTTTGTCGTAGCCGGTGCAGCGGCAGAGGTTGCCGGCGAGCCAGTAGCGGATTTCGTGTTCGGTGGGGTCAGGGTTCTGCTCGAGCAGTGCTTCAGCGGCAACGAGGAAGCCTGGGGTGCAGATGCCGCACTGCAGGGCGGCCTGTTCGAGGAAGGCGTTCTGGAGGGGGGAGAGCTGGTCGCCGTCGGCGAGGCCTTCGACGGTGCGGATTTGGGCGCCCTCGCACTCGGCGGCCATGACGAGGCAGCTGTTGACGATGCGTCCGTCCATGTTGACGCAGCAGGCGCCGCAGTTGCCGTTGTTGCAGCCTTCCTTGACGCCTGTCAGTCCGATGCGGTCGCGGAGCGCCTCGAGCAGCGAATCGCGCTCGTTGGCGAGGAAGACCTGGTTTTCGCCGTTGATGGTGCAGTTGACGACGACGTGTTCACTAGCCATGGCAGCGATGCCTCCGTGTCTCTTTCGTTCGAATCTGTGTGGATGTTCAGGCGGCGCGCTCGGCGGCCTGGCGGATGGTGCGTTCGGTGAGGACGCCGGCGAGATGGACCCGCTGGCGGATGCTGCCGCGCATATCGGTGATCGGGTTGGCGGCGGCGCGCGAGGCGTCGGCCGCGGCGGCGATCGTCTGCTCGCTGAGCGGTTGGCCGATGAGTGCTGCCGCGGCGTCTGCGACGAGCAGCGGGGTGGGCGCGACGGCGCCGATGGAGACGCGGGCCCAGGCGACGGAACCGTCGCCGTTGAGGCGCAGCTGGGTCGCGGCGTTGGTGACGGCGATGTCCATCTCGTTGCGGGGGATGAAGCGGAGGAAGCGCGCGCCCGATCCACCGGCGGGAGCGGGGAAGGTGAGTTTGGTGACGAACTCGCCTGCGGCCAGGACGTTGCGTCCGGGGGCGGTGCAGAAGTCCTCGACGGGGACGGAACGTCGGCCGTTGGGGCCGGCGATTTCGACCTGCGCCTCGAGGACGATGAGGGAGGGGATGCCATCGGCGGCGGGTGAGGAGTTGCAGAGGTTGCCGCCGAGCGAGGCGCGGCCCTGGATGGCCGTGCCGCCGATGAGGGAGCAGGAGTCGACGAGGATCGGGTAGTCGGATTGGATCTTGTCGTCGCCGTAGATCTGATAGCAGGGCGTCGCGGCGCCGATGGTCAGGCCGTCGGCTGAATGGTCGATCCCGATGAGCTCGGGGATGTGTTTGATGTCGACGAACAGGCTGATGTCGCGGGTGCGTTCGCGGGCCTGGACGATGACGTCGGTGCCGCCGGCCAGGGGCCGGGCGCCGTCGCCGCCTTCCTGCAACAGGCTGATCGCTTCTTCCACGCTCGACGCGCGGGCATACTTGACCGCTTGCACGTAGTTTGCCTCCTCAGACTGCGGCGCTTTGCGGGCCGCTGACACAGTTCAACCAGTCTTGGCGATTGCGTCGACCGCACCGCAGGGGTAGCGGCGGCGATTCGCTGTCAGGAGTGTAGCGCACCCTTGGACTGATGCATGTGGGTTGACGCGGCCGAGGGTCGGTCAGTGGGAGCGCTGGTAGCGGAGCAGGGTGTAGCCCAAGACGGCGGCGACGATGGAGGCGGCGAAGATGCCGATCTTGGCGGCTTCGAGCAGCTCGGTCTCGTCGGCGTCGAAGCTGAGGTTGGCGATGAAGATGGCGACGGTGAAGCCGATGCCGGCGAGGAGCGCGGCGCCGCAGAGCTGTGACCAGCGGAGCTGCTCGGGCTTGTAGGCGATGCCGAGCTTGACGGCGAGCGCTGAGAGTCCGACGATGCCGACGAACTTGCCCAGCAGCAGACCGAGGAAGATGCCCCAGGCGATTTCGGAGCTGAGCGCGGCGTCGATGCTGTCGCCGGTGATCTTGATGCCGGCGTTGGCCAGGGCGAAGATCGGGACGATCACGAACGCGGAGATGGGCGCCATGCCCTCTTCGAGCCGCTCCATCGGACTCTCGGCCTCGTTGGAGACGTGTTTGATCTGCATGAAGGCGTCGCGGGCGTCGCGCTCGCGCACGAGGGGGTCAGGGTCTTCCTCGACGTGTCGCAGTCGCTGCAAGAGGTAGTCGATTCGTCGGACGGTGCCCTGACGGTCGTAGAGGGCGTCGGCGGGCACGATCAGTCCGAGGATGACGCCGGCCAGGGTCGCGTGGACGCCTGCTTCCCAGAGGGTGAGCCAGAGGAAGACTCCGCCGACGGCGTGGATGCCTGAGTGTCTGAAGCCGAGCTGCTTGACGAGCAGGAGGAAGGCGATCGCGCCGACCATGCCGGCTAACCATTCGACCTGGATGGATTCGGAGTAGAAGATGGCGATGATGAGGATGCCGCCGACGTCGTCGGCGACGGCGAGGGTGAGCAGGAAGATTTTGAGCTGCAGGGGGATGCCGCGTCCGACGAGGGCGAGGACGCCGAGGGCGAAGGCGATGTCGGTGGCGACGGGGATGCCCCATCCGGCGCTGCCGTCTCCGCCGGAGTTGAGGATGGCGTAGAGGCCGGCGGGGATGAGCATGCCGCCGAGGGCGGCGGCGATGGGCAGGGCGGCCTGGCGGGGATCGCGGAGCTCGCCGTGGGTCACTTCGCGCTTGATCTCGGCGCCGACGACGAGGAAGAAGACGACCATGAGGACGTCGTTGACGACGTGCTGGAGGGACTGGTCGAATGACCAGATGCCGATGTCGACGATCAGGTGTGTGTGCCAGAAATCGTCGTAGGAGCCGAAGCCGACGTTTGCCCAGATCATTGCGATGACGGCGGCGACGACCAGCACGATGCCGCCGGCGGCTTCGACCTCCATAAAGCGCAGCGTCGTCTGCACGACGAGGCGTCGGAAGGGGTCGTTGCCCTCGCGCCAGAACGGTCGGAAGAGGTCAGCCATGCTCAATCATCACGTTCAGCAGTGTTCGATCATGTTCAGCGACGTTCGGCCATGTTCGGTCATGTTCGGTGATGTTCGGACGCGTTCGGTGGTGTTTTGCCGTGCCTGGAGGAGTCCGGCCTTGCCGAAGTTGCGCTGATGAATCTGCGGTGCGGTTGTGAATCGCCATCAGCTTGCGCAGCTTACCGCTCAGACGTTGAAGTAATGGGCGTCGGGGTGATGGACGATCATGGCCGACGTGGATTGCTCGGGGTGCATCTGGAATTCGTCGCTGAGCTGGACGCCGATTCGTTCGGGCTGGAGCAGATGCCAGAGGAGGGCCTGGTCTTCCAGATTGGGGCAGGCGGGGTAGCCGAAGGAGTAGCGGGCGCCCTGGTACTCGGTCTTGAAGAGCTCACGGGGGGTGGGGCCGTCGGCGTCTGCGATGCCGAGCTCCTGGCGGATGCGCTGGTGCCAGAATTCTGCGAGCGCCTCGGCCATCTCCACGCCGAAGCCGTGCCAGTAGAGGTAGTCCTGATAGCGGTCCGCGGCGTACAGTTCCTGGGCAAAGTCGGCGACTTGTGGCCCCATGGTGACGACGTGGAAGCCGATCACGTCCATTTGACCGGATTCGACTGTGCGGAAGTAGTCGGCGAGGCAGAGGTTGCGTTTGCCGTCCTGGCGGGGGAAGGTGAATCGGATTGCTTCCTGGCCGGAGCCGTTGGGTTCGTAGACGATGACGTCGTCGCCGTGTGATTGAGCGGGGAAGAATCCGTAGATCAGGGCTGGTTCGAGGATGCCGAGGCGGAGCGCGTCCTGCTGGATGGTGCTGAGGGCGCGTTGGGCGTCGGCCTGGGCATCGGCGCCGCCTTTGAAGCCCCACTGTCCGCGCAGCAGCGCGGTGGGGTTGACGTAGGGGAAGAGATCGGTGAGGGGCAGTCCGCGGACGATTCGAGCGCCGAGGAAGGGTGCTTCGGGGATTCGTTCCGCGGGGGCGACGGTCGTTGCGCGGGTGCTCTGGGGTGCGGCTGGGGCTGGGCGGCGCGCGGGCGCGGATTTTGGTTCCACCGGTGTTCTGTCCAGCGGCGAGTCGTTGGCGAGGGCGTTCATGATGCGCAAGCCCTCGAAGGCGTCCTGGCCGTAGAAGACGTCACCCTGGAAGGTGTTGCGCAGGTCCCACTCGACGTACTTGCGCGTCAGGGCCGCGCCGCCGAGCAATACCGGCCATCGACTGGCGAGCTCGCGTCGGTTGAGTTCTTCGAGGTCTTCCTTCATGACCAGGGTGGACTTGACGAGGAGTCCGGAGAGTCCGATGGCGTTGGCGTCGTGCTGTTCGGCGGCCTCGATGACGTTGGCGATTGGCTGCTTGATGCCGAGGTTGACGGTTTCGTAGCCGTTGTTGGAGAGGATGATTTCGACGAGGTTTTTGCCGATGTCATGGACGTCGCCGCGGACGGTGGCGAGGACGATTTTGCCCTTGCTGACCGATTCGAGGCGGTCCATGTGGGGTTCGAGGTGTGCGACGGCGCGTTTCATGGTCTCGGCGGACTGGAGGACGAATGGCAGCTGCATCTGTCCGGAGCCGAAGAGGTCGCCGACTTCTTGCATGGCGGGGAGGAGCAGATCGTTGATGATCGGGATCGCGGCGCGCTGGCTGAGCGCCTGGTCGAGGTCGTCTTCGAGACCGTCGCGCAGGCCGTCGACGATGCGGCGGTGCAGTCGATCTTCCAGGGGCAGATCGTCGATGGAGTTGGCCTGATCGACTTGCTGTTCGAGGTCTTCGAACAGGGCCATGTAGGCGGGCAGTGGATCGATGGGGCCGTCGGGTCCCTGGGCCCACTGATCGAAGATCAGGCGTTGTGCGCCTTCGAGCTGGTCCTGGGGGATGCGATTGATAGGCAGGATTTGTGCGGCGTGGACGATGGCGGCCTTGAGGCCGCGCTCGACGGCTTCGTGGAGGAAGACGGAGTTGAGGACTTGCCGCGCGGCGGGGTTGAGGCCGAAGGAGATGTTGGAGACGCCGAGGATGGTCTGGGCGCGGGGGAATTCGCGGCTGATCGCCTCGACGGCGTCGAGCGTTTCGACGCCGTCGCGTCGGAGGTCTTCCTGTCCGGTGCTGACCGGGAGGGTGAGCGCGTCGAAGAAGAGGTCTTCGGGGGCGAGTCCGTAGTCCTCAGTGGCGACGCGATAGAGGCGACGAGCGATGTCGAGTTTGCGATCGCAGGTGCGGGCCTGGCCTTCTTCGTCGATCACAAGCGCGACGACTCCGGCGCCGTAGCGGATGGCGGCTGAGAGCGTGTGATCAAGCCGCTGGCCGCCGTCTTCGAGGTTGATTGAGTTGACGATCGCCTTGCCGCCCAACTGCTTGAGGCCTGCCTCGAGCACTGGGGGTTCGGTGGAGTCGAGCATGAGCGGCAGCGTTGAGGTCTCACGCGCCAGGGCGACCAGCTCTGCCATGTCGGGCACACCGTCGCGGCCGACGAAGTCGACGCAGACGTCGGCGACGTGTGCGCCTTCGGCGGCCTGGTCGCGGATGACGTTGGACATCTGCTCCCATTCCTCGTTTTGGAGGAGGCGTTTGAAGCGACGGGAGCCGTTGGCGTTGGCGCGTTCTCCGACGATGAGGAAGGAGGTGTCCTGGCGATATGGGGTCGACATGAAGAGCGAGGCGGCTGAGGGATCTGCGGACGGGGATCGCTGGGCGGGTCGCAGCCCTGTGAGTTCCTCTCGCAGCGCGCGGATGTGTTCGGGGGTGGTGCCGCAGCAACCGCCGGCGATTCCCACGCCGTACTCGGTGACGAAGGCGTGCTGGGCGGCCGCGAGGTCGGCGGGGGTGAGGTCGTAGACCATTTGCCCGTCCTCGGTGCGGGGTAGACCGGCGTTCGGCGAGCAGAGCAGGGTCAGGTCTGCTGAGGCGGCGAGGTAGCGGAGGGGCTCGCGCATTAGGTCGGGGCCGGTGGCGCAGTTGAGTCCGATGCCGTCCAGTCGCAGCGGTGCGAGCGCGGTGAGGGCGGCGCCGATCTCGCTGCCGACGAGCATCTGACCGGTGGTTTCGATGGTGACGGTGGCGTAGAGCGGGACGCGGCTGCCGGCTTCGCGGAGGGCGTCGTGGCAGGCGAGGATCGCGGCCTTGCCCTGGAGCAGGTCGTAGATCGTCTCGACCAGGAGGGCGTCGACGCCGCCTTCGAGCAGTCCGCGGGCCTGCTCGAGGTAGGCGTGGTGCAGTTGGTCGAAGTGGACCTGACCGAGGGAGGGCAGCTTGGTGCCAGGTCCGAGCGAGCCGATGGCCCAGCGCGGCCATTCGGAGGTTGAGTAGCGGTCCGCCATGCGGCGGGCGAGTTGGGCTGAGGCGCGATTGAGTTCCCGGGTGCGATCGGAGAGGTCATATTCGCCGAGCGTGATGGAAGATGCGCCGAAGGTGTTGGTCAGGACAGCATCGGCGCCGGCGTCGAGGTAGGACTCGTGGAGCGCCTCGACGGCGTCGGGGCGGGTGAGGTTGAGCACCTCGTTGCAGCCTTCGAGGCCGTCGAAGTCGTCGAGCGAGAGGTCGAGCAGCTGGAGACCGGTGCCGGTCGCGCCGTCGAGGATGACGACGCCGGCGTCGGCGGCAGCGCGCAAGTCTGGGCGACGGTCAGAGTGTTCCATCAGCTGATCGTAGCTGGGAGCGGCGGCGGCGACTGGATCGTCGGGCGCCGGCGTGTGTGATGGTTATCCGCCGAAGCGTTTGCGGAGCGCCCCGCCGAACCCGCGCTGAGCGTCGGCGAGTTCGGATTCGAGCTGGGTGACGCGCTTTTGCAGGCGGTCGTTGTCGCGGCTGAGTCGGTTGCGTTCCTGTCGAAACTGCTCGTGCCGTTCGTCCAAGGTGGACTGCAGCTCGGCGGCCTTTTGCTCTGCTTGGGTCTGGGCGCCGGAGGCGGCCGCGAGCGAGGCGGAGGCGTCTTTGGCGGCCTGCTCGAAGAAGCTGGCCTTTTCGGTGAGGGCCTGATGTTCGGCGCGCAGGGCGTCGCGTTCCTGCTCGGCCGACTCGGCGCGCTGGGTGAGTTCTGCCAGCTGGGCGTTGGCGGCGTCAGCGGAGGCGACTGCCGAGGCAGATTGTTCGCGCAGCGCCTCGAGCTCTGCGGTCGCCTCGCGCAGGTTGTCGCGCAGCGGATCGATTTCGTCGCCGGCGGTCTTCAGGCGTCCGCCGAGATCGTCGAGCAGGACGCGGAGTTCGCGCGACTTCTTTTCGGCGGACTTGGCGCGTTCTTCGAGGGCATCGGCGCGGGCGACGGCGGTCTGACGGGCGTGCTCGGCGCGCTCGGCGCGCGCTTGTTCGACCCGCAGTTGGGCATCAGGGTTGTTGGCCATGAGAGGACCTACGCGCCGGCGCGGACGGCCTCGATGGCGGCTGTCCAGCGGGCGTCGAGCGTTGAGTCATTGACGGTGCCCAAGACGTAGTCGCCAAAGGCGGCGGTGGTGGCGCCGGTGTCGCGGCCGGTCATGACGAGTTCTTTTTCGTACTGACCGCAGAGGTCCATTGCCTTGTCGAGCTTGCCGCCGAGCTCGGGGAATCCGATGTGGGAGAGCAGCATGGCGCCGGCGCGCAGCATGGATGAGGGGTCAGCGTAGATGTCGCGGCCTTCGCGGACCATGCGCGGGGCGGAGCCGTGGATCGCTTCGAACATGGCGGTTTTGGTGCCGATGTTGGCCGCGCCGGCGGTGCCGACGCCGCCCTGGAACTCGGCTGCTTCGTCGGTGAGGATGTCGCCGTA
>JAJDZG010000060.1 GCA_022824765.1 Dehalococcoidia bacterium
CGTCTTCCCATCCGATCAGGCCTACTGGAACAAGGACTAGCACCCCTTCGCAGTACCGGAGGGACATGTCAGATCGAGACACCGCAGCGGCCCGTCCCCCTCCGTCATTCCAGCTTGTCTGGAATCTCGCCCGACCAGAAGCGCGCAAAGGGAACGAGGTCCCAGACTTCGCTGGGACGACGATCCGCGACAGAGATCACAACGCTCGTCACTCCAGCCCCCTCCGTCATTCCAGCCCACTCCGTCATTCCAGCTTGTCTGGAATCTCGCCCGCCCAGAAGCGCCCACAGGAGACCAGGCCGACGCTAGCCGTTGACCCCCGTGCCCCAGTCAATCGCATTCCGCACCAACTGCTCATAGGCGTCCGTGCCCCACGGACCGCGGAACCGCAGCGGCACCTGATGATCGGGCGAAATGCTCTCGTGCACCGAACGCTGCGCATTCGTCAGCGGCGTGTGACAGTGACCAGGCGCGATATAGGCTACCTCGCCTTCGCCCACGCGTCGGGCAAAGCCCAGAGCGTGCGACTCGCCGTCCGGCAACAGCGACAGGTCGCCGCCGTAGATCTCGTCCACATATGGCGGCGACACGATGTCTCGCGTCGTCAACAGCACCTGCGTGTCCGGGTGCAGAATCTCAACCATGTACGGCTCATCCTGGACGGGGAACTGCGCAGGCAGGTTGTAGGTCAGCGGATGATTGGCGTCGGCGACATCGACCGTCATCTCCATGATCGGCGGATGCGTCATGAAGAAGCCGCCCAGCGCCTCGTGGTAGTCCATCTTGACCAGCCGACGACGACCATCCTCGCGGCCGATCCGCTCCGCCTTCCCGCCCGACGATCCGTGCAGCGCCAGCCAGCGTCCTCCGTCCGCGAGCCAATCCTGGATCACCCCGGTCTGGTAGTCGTCGGCGAACGGCCCCGCCACGTAGCAGACCAGCAGGTGCGCGTCGCGGATCCATCTGTGGCAATCCGTGAAGTCACTCGAGACCGTCGTATGCACATTCTCGTTCGACTGCAACGCCGACAGAATGCGGACGCGGGCATAGTCGATGTCATGCCCCGCATGTTGGCCCGGCGGGAAGCCGCCCGCCACCAGGTGAACGCGAATCGGTGTGCTCATCGTGGTACTCCATCCCCAGATCTGGTGCTCGTGACTGAACCCTAGCGCGAGCCCGGCACCAGGCCGCGCACGGTCGTCTCGATGCTGTACAGACCCGTCATTGCCGTCATGTACAGCGTGCTGAAGTCGTCGCCGCCGAACGTCAGGTTGGCCGCATGCTCGTCCATCTCGAACACGCCGAGATACGTCCCATCCGCCGCATGCGCAGACACGCCGCCCGCCCCAGTCGTCCACAATCGGCCGTCGGAGTCCACCTTCATGCCGTCGGGCGCGCCGCGACGCTCGTCGCCCGTCTGATCCAGAAACAGCACCCGCGCCCCCAGCGACAGGTCGCTATTCACCTCGTAGCGCCAGATCAATCGCTCCTGCGAGTCGCCGATGTACAGCTGCGATTCGTCCGGGTTGAAGGCCAGCCCGTTCGGCTGCGAGAACCCCTCGCTCACGACCAAATGCAGCGACCCGTCGCGATCAATGCGGTACACGCCCTGGAAATCGAGCTCCTGCTGCTGGCCCTCCTGACCGAAACGAGGCGTGCGACCGCTATCGACTCCGTACGCAGGATCGGTGAAGAAGATCGCGCCCGACGAGTGCACGACGAGGTCGTTGGGGCTGTTCAGCTGCTTCCCGTCCCAGGCGTCTGCGACGGCCGACTCAGCGCCCGGCGAGCCGTAGCGCGCCCGCGACACCCGCCGACCGCCGTGCTCGCAGGCGAGCAGATTGCCGTCGCCATCCAGCGTCAGACCGTTCGACCAGCCGCTCGGTTCGCGGTAGACCGCCGCTTCCGCGTCGCCAGGCCGCCAGATGTGCTGTCGATTGCCAGGAATGTCGCTGAAGACCAGCGCCGAGTCGGCAGCGATCCAGACCGGCCCCTCAGTGAAGCCAAACCCGCCGCACAACCGCGTCTCCTCGCCAACCAGCAGGTCAGCAATGCCCGCATCGTCTTCAATCCTCATGGTCAACTCCATCCAGCTGCGCCATCGCGAATACCATGTCAAAACAAGGCTAACGCCACCAAACCAACCAAGCCGCCCAATCACCGGCAAACCCCCGCCACCTCCTCAGGGACGACCCTGTGACACAGTTGGCTGCGAGTGAGATTCGTCGTACCCTCCTCACATGGCTCAGCCCAACTGGCAGAATCGCACGCTGTTCGTGGCGGACAACATCCGCATCCTTCGGGGCATGAACTCAGAGAGCGTGGACTGCATCGCCACCGACCCACCCTTCAACAAGAAGCGCATCTTCAACGCACCACTCGGCTCACGGCAGGCCGAACAGCGCTTCGACGATCGCTGGCGCTGGGACGAAGTCACGGACGAGTGGCAAGACGTGATCGCGACGGACCACCCCGCGATCAAGGAAATCATCGAGGCCGCGGTGGTCATCGAGGGCGGAACAATCGAGCCGCGCACCGGCAGGATCAGTACCGGGCGAATCCAGAACTCGATCGCCGCGTATCTGGCATACATGGCGCCGCGCATCGTCGAGATGCGACGCATCCTCAAACCGACTGGCGTCCTGTTCATGCAATGCGACACCGAAGCCAATGCATACCTGCGGCTGCTGCTCGATGCAGTGTTCGGTCGCCGCAACTTCATCAATGAGATCACACGTCGTCGGGCCGAAGCAAAAGGCCTCAGCACGAGAAGGTTGCCGAACAATAGCGACACCCTTCTGGCATATGGGAAGTCTGCCAAGTACAAGTGGAACCCTCCATATGAGCCGTATGATATCGCAATGCTCAACGCGGCCAACCTCGACGACGCACACCTTGATGAGGAGACACGGAAGACTCTGCAGCAGTACGACAAGAGAGATAACGACGGGCGGCGCTACTCGTTGACCGACCTGGTAAATCCCAACCGAGATCGCCCCAATCTCACATACGAATTCCTCGGAGTCACGCGTGTCTGGCGATGGACACGCGAACGCATGGAAACTGCCTACGCGGAAGGCCGAATTGTCCAAACCAGGCCTGGAAACGTCCCTCGATTCAAACGCTATCTCGACGAACAGCCAGGCAAGCCGCGCGATGACATCTGGGATGACGTCGTGCAGGTCGAACCGAGCGAACTTGACTGGGATACGCGGAAACCGCTGAGCTTGTATCAGCGATTGGTCGAGTGCGGGACGGATGAGGGAGACACTGTGCTCGACCCGTTTGCAGGCTGCGCCACAAGCTGCGTCGCCGCCGAATCTCGCGGTCGCAATTGGGTCGGCATTGATATCGATCCGGTCGCAGAAGAGGCAACCTATGTACGGCTGCGAGAAGCAACCGGGCTGAACATGTTGGAGCAGCCTGTCACCGTGCGTAAGAGTCCGCCGCGCCGGGACGACATCGAGCTGATCTCCAACGATAGATTGCGCGATGCGCTATGGAACAACCAGGGCCGACGTTGTGCAAATCCCTACTGCGACTCCGAAAATCTGCGCAAGGTCGATCTGCAGCTCGATCATCGAATCCCCAAGGTTCGCGGCGGTGAAGATGGAGTCACTAATCGGATCGGACTGTGCGGCAACTGCAACGCTCGCAAGGGTCGTAAGGCGTGGGGACTCTTCCTTGATGAAGAGCGAGCCAAGCAACCTCACGACACCATTGTCAGCTAACAATGTGTCCGTCCGCAGAGACTGAGTGCTGAACTTGCGGCGGAAAGACCTCTGGTCGCCGCACCGCATGACCGACAAGCTAACAGCCCCGACCCACTACTCAAACGTCGCCGCTTCCGCACCCAGCCACCTGCGAATGATCTCGTTCACCGTTCCGTCAGACTTCATCGAATCCAGCGCCTTGTTGAACGCGCCCAGCAGATCGCTGCCCGTGCGAACCCCGATGCCCAGACCCTCATCAAGCTCCAACGACGGCCCGACCGCCTCCAGCTCTCCCTCATACTCGGCCAGCTTCGCCACCCCATACGCATGATCCACCAGCACCGCATCCACGTCGCCCGCGAGCACAGCCGTGGCCGCGTCAACCGCTCCCGCCAGCGGCGTGAACGCAATCCCCTGCTCTGTCAGATAGTCCGAGAAAATCGTGTTCTCAGTCGTGCCGAGCTGCCCCGCCATCGCCGCATCGCCCGACCCGGCCCGCGCCAGATACATCGACGGACGCGGCGGATAGTACGGACCCGCGAAGTCGATCAACTCATCCCGCTCGGCCGTGATGCTCATGCCGGCGATGATCACGTCGAACTGCCCGTCAATCAGGTCCGGAATCAGCGTCTCCCAGTCATGCAGGATCCACTCGCATTCCAGACCAGCGCGACGACACAGCTCGTCGCCCAGCTCCCGCTCCAGGCCGTCAATCTCGCCCTCCTCATTGATGAAGTCGAACGGGTGATAGTCGCCCAAGGTCGCAATCACCGTCGGGTCCGTTCCGCCGCACGAGACCAGAACCAGCCCGATCACCAGCAGCGGCGCAATCGCCGCCAGCCCGAGCCTACGAATCCAACCACCAAACGAAATGCGCCCAATCATCGTACAAACCACAATAACCGCCCCAGCAGCCGCTCAAAACTCCACATACCACGCGCTCGGAGCATGACCCATCTGCCTCATAGCCCATATCCATGCCCATAGCTGCCGCACCGAAGGCAGTTGACATGGAGTGCGACTCGCATCGTCGCCGAGTTTGAACCCTGGACAGCCGATGCGCTTCCCCAATCCCGAGTCCCCCCGCCAGAGCGTGGGGACCACAGGGGCGTCCGCTGCCCCCAACTTCGCTTCCACAATTCCGAGTCCCCCCCGCCAGAGCGGGGGGACCACAGGGGGGATCCCCTCGCGCAAGGCTCCCAGTCCTTGCTAACGATTCCCAGTCCCTGGTTCCTCCAGGGACCCGCTCGGCCTCCCCGCTCGGCAGCCCCGAGCAGACCCCTGGAGGAACCAGGGGTTGGAACCCCGAACCATAGGTTGGACCCTGAACCAAAGGTTGGGAGATGGGAACTGACCCCTGCATGAAGCAGGGGATGGGGAAGGGGTGCAGCTTCCCAGTCCCTGGTTCCTCCAGGGACCCGCTCGGCTTCCCCGCTCGGACGCTCGGGACACCGCCAACCAGACCCCACGCAAGAACCGACGCTGGGTGCTACTCCGACTCTCCCTCGGTGTCGGCGGGGGTTGAGCCGGGCTCGTCTGGTTCGACTGGGCCGGCGATTTCGACTTCGATGGCGAGTTCGAGCGCCCTCAGCCAGGCTGGCAGCGTCTCGCCGAACGCGTTGCCCTGCTCGCGCAG
>JAJDZG010000162.1 GCA_022824765.1 Dehalococcoidia bacterium
CTCGTCGGTCATGGCGCCGCCGTTGGTGTCGCAGAGGATCAGGTACTGGGCGCCTGAGCGATAGGCGGTGCTGAGCACGTCGAGTGTGTAGTCGGGGTCTTCTTTGAGGCCGTCGAAGAAGTGCTCGGCGTCGAAGTGGACTTCGCGGCCGATCGAGGCCATGTACTCAACGGATTCGCGGACCATGGCGAGGTTTTCCTCGCGCGAGGTGTTCAAGACCGAGTGCACCTGGGAGGCGATTGCCTTGCCGACGAACGTCACGACCGGCGTTTCGGCCTCGCGCAGGGCGACGACGTTGAAGTCGGACTCGACATCGGATTCGGGCTTGCGTGTGCCGCCGAAGGCGACCAGCTTGGCGCGTTGCAGCGGCCGCTGCTTCATCTGTTCGAAGAAGGCCTTGTCCTTCTCGTTTGAGCCTGGGAAGCCGCCCTCGACGTAGTGCATGCCGAGTGCGTCGAGCCGATGCGCGACGGTGATCTTGTCCTGCAGTGAGAACGCGATCCCTTCCATCTGGGAGCCGTCTCGGAGCAAGGTGTCGTACAGCGCGATGGGGGAATTGTCAAAGGTGGACATGACTGGAGAGTACTACCCCCGCTTGTGCGGGAGGTGTCGTTGTGTCAGTGACGGAACAGGCGATGCCCGGTCAGGGCCATGGCGATGCCGTACTGGTTGCAGGCGTCGGTGGTGTCATCGTCGGCGATGGATCCGCCGGGTTGGAGGACGTGCCGCACGGCGGAGGCCTGGGCGCGGTCGACGTTGTCTCGGAAGGGCATGAACGCGTCGTGGGAGAGGACGTTGCGGAAGCCGGCGATCCAGTCGCGGCGTTCGTCGTCGGAGAGCGGCCCGGTCCAGTTGGCGATCTGGGACTGGAGGCGTTCGCGCTCGGGCGGGGAGAGTTCGCTCCAGGCGATGTACTGCTCGCGGGCGGCGACGCGATCGGGACGCTTGAGGGTGGATTCGAACTCGAGCGCGAGCACGCGGTCGTGCTGTTGCAGCATCCAGCGGTCGGCCTTGCCGCAGGCCAGGCGGGTGCAGTGGATGCGGGACTGTTGACCGGCGCCGAGTCCGATCACCTGGCCGTCGGCGGCCACACAGACGGAGTTGGACTGGGTGTAGCGCAGGGCGATGGTGGCCAGGGTCAGATCGCGGCGGGCGGCGGGTGGGAAGTCACGAGCGTCGGTGACGGCTTGGTCAAACACGGCGTCATCAAACTGGCGGTCGTCGAGCGGTTGGGTCAGCCGCAGGCCGAAGTGGTCGCGTGACTCCGTAGCAGGCGGCGACAGGTGGGGATCAGCCTGCAGGATCAGATAGCGTCCGGCCTTCTTGCGCCGCAGGATTTCGAGAGCGGCGGGCTCGAAGCCGGGCGCGATGATGCCGTCGGACACTTCGCGTCGCAAGAAGCGGGCGAGCGGCTCGTCGACGACGTCCGAGACGGCGGCGAAGTCTCCGTAGGCGCTGACCAGGTCGCCGCCGCGCGCGCGCACGTAGGCTGTCGCGACAGGCGACAGCTCCAAGCGCTCGACTTCGTAGGCGCGAGCCAAGCGGTCGCCGATTGGCAGTCCGATGGCCGCGCCGGCCGGCGAGACGTGCTTGAAGGATGCGGCCGCGGGTTGTCGCAAGGCAGCGCGCAGTTCTCGGACCAGGTTCCAGGAGCTCAACGCATCGAGCAGGTTGATGTAGCCCGGCTGGCCGTTGAGCACCTCGAAGGGCCACTGGCCAATCGCCGACGCCATCGCTGGCTGCTGATGCGGGTTGATGCCGTAGCGCAGCGGCAGATCGCTCATCGCGGCGGCCGACTATCCGACGAGGTCGCTAAGCGCGGCGTCGATATCGGCGAACTGGAAGCGGTAGCCGAGATCGAGTGTCCGTGTGGGCAGGATTCGCTGCGAGGCGAGGAGCACGCCTGCGCCTTCGCCGAGCATGAGCTTCAGGGCGATGGGCGGAACAGGCATCAGGGCTGGTCGACTGAGCGCTCGACCGAGCGCACGGGAGAAGTCGGCGTTGCGGACAGGATTCGGGGCGGTGAGATTGATCGCGCCTTCGACATCGTTGCGCTCAATGGCGTGCAGGATGGCTCCGACGACATCGTCGATGTGGACCCAGCTCCACCAGGCCTGACCGCGCCCGATGGGGCCGCCGAGGCCGAGCTTGAAGGGCATCAGGAGACGTGGCAGGGCGCCGCCTTCGTTGGCGAGGATGACGCCGATCCGGGCGTTGACGGTTCGGACACCGGCGCCTTGCGCCTCTGCTTCCCAGTCGACGCAGAGCCTGGCGAGGAAGTCGTCGCCGGCGGCGGCGGCCTCGGTCGACTCACGTTCGACGCGGCTGCCGTAGTAGCCGATCGCGGAGGCGCTGATCAGGGCGCCGGGCTTCTCGCCTGAGGCCTGGATGGCTTGCACGACGGCGCGGGTGGTATCGATCCGCGATTGACGCAGTTCGGCCTTTCGAGCGCTGTTCCAGCGCTGGTCGACGATGCCTTCGCCGGCCAGATGGACGACGGCGGCGGCGCCGGCCACTGCGTCGGTGAGGCCGTCCCAGCCGGCCCAGTTGACGCCGGAGAGCGCGGTGTGGGCGCGGGGATTGCGGGAGATCGCGGTGACGGGCACGCTGCGCTCCCGCAGCTTGGCGATGAGGGCGCCGCCGACCAATCCGCTCGCGCCGGTGATCACGACATGCATGGCTAACTCCTATCCGTCGGCTGGGAAGAATCTTCGTCGTCCGACTCAGGTTCCGATTCTGCGTCCGAGATCGGCTCTTCTGTCCCGGCCAACAAGTCTTCGAGCTGCTGCATCATCTGCGGATTGAGCGCGCTGTCCGGGTCATTTGGGTCCGAGTCACTCGGCTCCTTGCTCTCTCGGCGAAGGCCCCTCATCTGCTCACCTAAGGAGCGAACCTCTTGCGTCCGTTGCTTGATCAGCCAGGTCAACTCATTGAGCCGTTGCGTGTTGCCGTTCATCTGCTCGGTGATGGACCTGAGGACTTTCGTCCCTTCTTGCATCTGGTGTGTCAGTCTGTTTTGTTCTAGCAGCTTCTGGTGCTGCAGCTCGGAGAGCCGTTCGGAGCTGGATGGGTCTGTCTCCGCTTGCTGCTCGAGCTCGTTGAGCTCTTGGTCCAAGCGTTCATATTGTTCGGTCAAGGATGAGAGATGTTCGGTCGTGCGATCGCCCTGCTCTTTCAGATCGAGCATGGCGCGGTCAATCTCATCGCTCTCCTCGTCCAGACGTTCTTGCTCTTGCAACAGCTGATCGGAGCGTTCTTTCAGTTCCAGCAACCTGGTCAGGGGATCATCTGCTTCCTGATCGGAACCGTCGAGCAAGTCTTGGAGCTGCTGCATGATTTGCGGGTCGAGCGGGCTGGAGTCGAGCTGGTCGTCGCCGACCGCTTCGGCATCGCCATCGATGGCGTCTGGATCGAGACCGAAAGCCTTGGCCAACTCCTCGGCGATGCGGGGATCGAGTCCACCGGCTTCGGCCAAACGTTGGGTGAGTTCGCGCAGCTGGTCCTCGCCGACGCCCATCGTGGCGAGGGTCTCGCGTACGAGGCGCTGGACCTCGGCGTGATCCTGTCTGATCAGCGCTTCGGCCAGTTCGAGCTGCGTTTCGATGGCGCGGAAGCCGATCCGTCGTTGCGCTTCGTCGTGCTGCAAGAGCGTCGACATCAGCTTGGTGAAGAGCGTGGTGGTCCGTGCGATCCGCATGCGGTCGTCGGGATGCTCTGGGAAGTCACCGGTGATCGAGACCTCGAAGCCGGTTTGCTTGTCCCTGGCGACGTATTGTTCAGGCATCGGGCACCCTTCATTCGGCCGCCGCGTTGAGCAGAAATCCGCTGATCGCGTCGATGAATCCTGGCGTGTTTTGGGAGTGGACGTTATGTCCGCAATCGGAGACTTCGACCAAGCGTGCGTTGGGCAGTTGGTCGACAAAGCGGGCGGCTGCGTCGGCCTCGAGGATGTTGCTCGACTGGCCGCGTACCAGCAGGGTGGGTCCCTGGAAGCGGTGGAATCCATCGGCGACGTCGCGGCGGTCGGCCGCCGGGCGCCGAAAGCTGGAATCGTGCAGGATGCGATCGGACTTGGCGACGTACTTGCCGTCCGAGCGGTGGACGAGGTTGTAGCGGGCGGTGCGTTGCATGTGCTCGCGGGAACGGAACGGATCGTAGGCGGCGACGCGGTCGATGAACTCGTCGAGATGATCGAACTCGACATTGCGGACGACGAAGTTGCGAATCTGTGCGGCGCCGAGTTGCGAGACTTCGGGTCCGACGTCAACGAGGATCACGGCGCGGGGCAGATCGGGAGCGCGAGAGGTCAGCCGCATGGTGACCATGCCGCCCATCGAGTGACCGATCACGATTGGGCGCTCAATGCCTGCCTCTTCGATCAGCTGCAATGCGTCCGACGCCATCTGGTCGGGGCCGTAGTCGGCGTCGCGCGCCCACTCGGAGTCGCCGTGTCCTCGTTGATCGGGGGCGATGATGTGGAATCTGTCGGCCAGATGGAGCGCGACGAGGTCCCAGGAGTGGGCTGATTGGTTGCCGCCGTGCAGCAGGACGATGGTCGGGTTGGTCGGCTGGCCCCATTCGAGGACATGGAGGCGGAGGTGGTTGATGACCAGGTTGCGGGAGCAATAGCGGACGTCATCGGCGTGGGGGATGTCCAGATCGGCCGCTGATTGGCAGAGCGAGGCAAACTCGTCGGTGCCGGTCAGGTCGATTGGCGCGGATGTGGGGGCAAAGGTGTTGAGATAGGGCACGGATCGCCAACTTCCGCGAACTGTCCGGCCTGCGGAGTGTTCTGCTACTCAGTCAGTCTATCGCGGGACTCAGCTAGCCTACGTGCGCGCCGCGGGGCGCGCACAGAGAGAGGCATCCGATGACCTTCCAACACCCTGAACATCTCGTCTCGACCGATTGGCTGGCTGAGCACCTGGGCGATCCTGAGGTGCGCGTGTTCGAGTCGACCGTCTTCCTGCGTCCGCGCGATGGTGGCGGCTACCGGGTGGAGTCGGGCCGAGCGGAGTATGACTCTGGCCACATTCCGGGCGCTGGCTTCCTGGATTTGCAGGCGGACTTCTCGGACAACGAGCAGCGTCTGCGATTCATGATGCCGTCAGCGGAGGCCTTCGCGGAGGCGGCTGGCCGTCACGGCATTTCCGAGACATCGAGACTCGTGCTGTATGACCGGCTCGGCTCGATGTGGGCCGCGCGGCTGTGGTGGATGTTCCAATCGATGGGCTGCCAGAACGCGGTTGTGCTCGACGGCGGCTGGCGGCGCTGGTCCGATGAGGGCCGCGTGTCGTCCACCGAGTCGGACACGTATGAGGCCGCGGTATTTCATCCGAGTGAGGACGCGGCTCGCTTCGCCGACCTCGCGGAGGTGAACGCGTTCGTTGAGAACGGCGGCAGCTGCCTAATCAACGCGCTCGGCCGCGACCAGCACTCGGGCGCGGACGGCGGCCGCACCTACGGGCGAGCGGGTCACATTCCCGGCTCGACCAACGTGCCGGCGATGGAGCTGATCGATCCCGAGACTGGTCTGTACCGGCCGTCGGAGGAGTTGGCGTCGATGTTTGCGGCGGTGGCGCCGGACAAGACGCAGCGAGTCGTGACCTACTGCGGCGGTGGGATTGCGGCGTCGAACGATGCGTTTGTGCTCAGCCTGCTGGGCTATGAGGACGTGGCGGTCTACGACGCGTCGATGTCGGAGTACGCGGCGGACGAGTCGCAGCCGCTCGTGGTCGATTAGGCGCCAGTGGCTCAGGCCAGATCGAAGCGATCGAGGTTCATGACCTTGGCGAAGGCGGCTGCGAAGTCGCTGGCGAGTCGGGAGTCGCCGTCGGAGGCGCCGTAGACCTCGGCCAGGGCTCGGAGCTCGGACTGCGAGCCGAAGACGAGGTCGACCCGAGTTGCCGTCCACTTGACCTCACCGGTGGCGCGGTCGCGGCCTTCGAACAGCTCGTCTGAGCCTCCGACGCCGTTCCATTCGGTGCCGGGATCGAGGAGGTTGACGAAGAAGTCGTTGCTGAGGACGCCAACGCGGTCGGTGAGGACGCCGTGACTGGCGCCTGCGGCGTTGGCACCGAGCACGCGCAGGCCGCCGATCAAGGCGGTCATCTCTGGCGCGGTCAGCGTGAGTCGCTCTGCCTTCTCGATGAGCAGTTCCTCGGCTCGGCCGCTGGCCCAGGTGGGCAGGTCCTGCTTGAGGAAGTTGCGGAAGCCGTCGGCGGACGGTTCCAGGACGTCGAAGGACTCGGCATCGGTCATGTCGTCGCTGGCGTCGGTGCGGCCGGGCGCGAAGTCGACGCTGACATCGTGGCCAGCGTCGGCCGCGGCGGCCTCGACGGCGGCGACGCCGCCGAGCACGATCAGGTCGGCGAGGGAGACGCGCACGTTGTCGTTGCGTCCGCTGTTGAAGCTCTGTTGGACTGCCTCAAGGGTCGAGAGCGTTTGGGCGAGCTCGTCGGGGTCGTTGGCGGCCCAGCTGCGCTGCGGATGGAGTCGGATGCGGGCGCCGTTGGCGCCGCCGCGCTTGTCGGTGCCGCGGAAGCTGGAGGCCGAGGCCCAGGCGGTCTTGACCAGTTGGCTGCGCGAGAGGCCGGCATCCAGCAACGCTGATTTGAGCTCTGCGATGTCTGCGTCGCCGATCAGGTCGTGGTCGACTGCAGGCACCGGGTCCTGCCAGATCAACGGCTCGTTCGGGGCGAGCGGGCCGAGGTAGCGGCTGCGCGGGCCCATGTCGCGGTGGATCAGCTTGAACCAGGCGCGGGCGAAGGCGTCTTCGAGGACGGCTGGGTCTTCCAGCATGCGCTTGGTGATTTCGGCGAAGGCCGGATCCTCGCGCAGGGCGAGGTCGGTGGTCAGCATCATCGGCGGATGCTTGAGGTCCGGATCGTGGGCGTCGGGGACGGTCGCGACGGCGGATGCGTTGGTGGGTGTCCACTGGGCCTTGCCGGCGGGACTCTCGACGAGTTCCCACTCGAGCTGGTAGAGGTTTTCGAGGAAGCCGTGGTCCCACGTGGTCGGCTGGTCGGTCCAGGCGCCTTCGATGCCGCTGGTGATGGTGTCGACGCCCATGCCGGAGCCGTGGGCGTTGTGCCAGCCGATGCCCTGCGCCTCGACGGCGGCGCCCTCAGGCTCGGCGCCGACGTGGGACTCCATGGCGGCGCCGTGCGCCTTGCCGAAGGTGTGACCGCCGACGATCAGGGCGACGGTTTCCTCGTCGTTCATGGCCATTCGCTTGAACGTGCGTCGGATGTATTCGGCGGCTTTGGCGGGATTGGGATCGCCGCCGGGGCCTTCTGGGTTGACGTAGATCAGGCCCATGTGGTCAGCGCCGAACGGTTCGTCGAGCTCGCCGTCCGTGTCGTGGCGCTCGTCGTCGAGCCAGCCCTGCTCCTCGCCCCAGTCAGTTTCGTCGGCTTCCCAGCTGTCGGGACGGCCGAAGGCGAATCCGAAGGTCTTGAAGCCCATCGACTCCAGGGCGCAGTTGCCGGTGAAGACGAGCAGATCGGACCATGAGATCTGTTGGCCGTACCTTTGCTTGATGGGCCAGAGCAGGCGTCGCGCCTTGTCGAGGTTGGCGTTGTCGGGCCAACTGTTGAGGGGCGCATAGCGCTGCTGACCGGCGCCGGCGCCGCCGCGTCCGTCGGTGATTCGATAGGTGCCGGCGGCGTGCCAGGTCATGCGGATGAAGAGGGGGCCGTAGTGTCCGTAGTCGGCTGGCCACCAGTCCTGGGAGGTGGTCATGACGGCTTCGATGTCGGCCTTGAGTGCGTCGACGTCGAGCGATTCCAGCGCGGCGGCATAGTCGAAGTCGGTGCCTAGCGGGTCAGAAGCCGAAGTGTTGCGGCGGAGGGGCTTGAGACTCAGCTGGTCGGGCCACCAATGCTCGCTCGTGGTCACGTCACGGTCC
>JAJDZG010000029.1 GCA_022824765.1 Dehalococcoidia bacterium
CCAGGCTTGCCAGCCGCCGTCGACCTGCCGCCAGGCGGCTGAGATTGCGTGCGCAATGGGAGCGACCGCATCGGAGATCGACATGGCGTCACCTGCCCAGACGAGGTCGTTGCGGCCTCGTCGGAGCGGCAGTCCGTCGCCGATCAGGTCGGCGATGCGGCCCACGTTGTTGACCTGTGCGCGGTCCATCAGCCAGGCCTGCGCGTCTGTCTGATCGGGTTGCGGCGCGCCGTTGACGTGTTGCAGGTCAAAGACCGCCGACGCGACGCCGTCTTCCGTCCAGGTCACCTGCGGATAGACCTGCGCCGCCGCGCCGTACAGCCGTGGCCGCCAGCGGATGCGATAGCTGCCTGCTACAGGCTGGCCGAGCTCGTCCACCACCTCGGCCTCGACGCGGTAGCGAGTCGAGTAGTTGTACTCCTCCAGCAGCACCTCATCGAGCACGGCATAGGTCACGGAGGCGGTGAGGTACATCGCCATCGGCGTGCCCGTCACGGCCAACGTCAGGTCGTCGTCCAACCGTCGCTCGCCGTCTGACCAGGAGGCAGACACCTGCGCGGGGCCCAGACGGGCGTTCGCGCCGTCCAGGTGGACGCGCGCCGTGCCGGCGTTGTCAGTGATCGGCGACTCGCCGTCGCCGTCCCAGCCGACGACGAGACCGCGGCCGGCAGCGAAGACGATCCGCTCTGCGGGGACGCCCTGCCCGCGCTCATCGAGCAACAACGCCTGGATCGAGCCTTCGTCGCCTTCTTCACCGCGTTCGACGCCGGCGTCGATGGCGACGAGACGCAGCGTTCGCGGCTCGCCGTAGAACTCGAACGACATGGTCAACGACGCCTGGCCGCTGCGCGCTTGCAGCGTCACGGCACCCGGCTTCGACCGCAGCCAGGCTGAGACTTCCCCGTCGCCATTCGTCCTCAGCGTCAGCGAGTCGGTGCTTGATCGCGCGACGGAGCGCAGCGTTGCGCCCGCCGGCGCCTCGATGACGTCCAGCGTGACCTCCACAGAGGGCGCGCCGGCGCCCGTCTCGTCCGCGGCCACCAGTCGGATCAGGTGCGATCTCGCCGCATCAACCTTTGAGTTGGTCGGCTGGGACATCCGCAGGGTCGTCGTCTCCCCGACGAAGCGAACCGTGACCGTGTCGACGAGCTGCCCCACTTGAGCCTGCACGACCGTCGGACCCACACGCCCATCCGCGACGAGCTTGACCGAGGCACCCACGGTGGTGCGGTCGACATCGGAGAGTCGGGCGCGAATCTCGGGCGGTCCGGTTGCGGACGTGAACGCGCCCAACTCAGTCGAGAGAGTCACGTGCGACTCGCCGTCCGCGGCATCCATCGGCAGGCGCACGACGATCGTGGTCTGGCCGCCGTCAGCGGAAATCACCGACGGCTCCGCCGTCACGGAGAGCGCGCGCTGTGTGGCAGCGTCTGTCGCGGCCAGACACAGCATCGCGGCGGCCAGCATCAGGCCAGCGGCCAATGCAGCGCGCACGACAATCGACGGTCGCAGCAATGTCACCGCTCGGAGCAGCCGGGGAACGCTCACTGAGCCCATCTCATGCCTCGCCGCCTCTGCGCGAGGTTTCGTATCTGCTGCCCAGTGTAGGCATCGGCCTGGCAGTCGCACCGCTCGCGGCGCTACGGAACGTGCGGCTTCGCGCAGTTTTACCGCCGTTTCACGCGCCAACCTAGACTCGACGCAACGAAGTGCCGCGCGAAACACCGCTGAACAGGAGCTCCGACATGTCCAATCATCAAGAATGGCCCGACGCACCCACGCCGCTCGCCGACGGGGAATGGCAGGTCACGCTCTGGGACCACACCGACGACGAAGTGCTCGCAATCACGCTGAATCGACCTGAGCGTCTGAACGCGCTGTCGTTCCGGCTGCTGAGGGAACTGCAAGCGTTGGTCGACTTCGCGGCGGCTCGTCCCGACATCCGAGTCGTCACGCTGCGAGGCGCGGGACAACAGGCCTTCTGCTCAGGCGACGACCTCTACGGGATGGATCCCACGCCGGGCATCGACTCTTCGATCACGGTGCACCATCCGTTCCTGATTTCGCTCCGCGAACTGAAGAAGCCCGTCGTCGCGCTGATCAACGGTTGGGCGCTCGGCCACGGCTGGGAGATCGCCTGCGCGTGCGACATCCGTCTCTGCGCGGACAACATCGAGGTCGGCGATCACCGCGCCCAGCGAGCGATCGGGATGAACGGCGGCAGCACCTGGTTCGCGCCAAGAATCATGGGCCGCGGCCGAGCGCTCGAACTGCTGATGACCGGGCGTCACATGTTCCACGACGAAGCCCTGCAGTCTGGTTGGGCCAACCGTGTCTTCCCGCTCGAGCAGTTCGATCAAGAGGCGGCCGCCTACGTCGACCGTCTGGCACAACTGCCCACGCGCAATCTCGCCGTCTTCAAGGAGATGATCGATTACTCATCGGAGCATTCGCTTCGCGACAGTCTGGCCATGGAGGTCCAGGCGTCCGACGAAGTGCGTTACTCCGCAGACGCCAGGGAGGGTCGGAACGCGTGGCGAGAGAAGCGCCCCTCCACGTTCCGCGGCTACTGAGCCGGCGCTTGCCTGCGATCTATGCTGACCCACAGGAGGAGGCAGCGAGATGACGACGCAGAAGTACCAGAATGCCACGCAGGTGCTCCTGCAGCAGGCGGGCGATGAGCTCGCCGCTGGCGACGCGCGCCAGGCCGCCGAGAAAGGCTGGGGCGCCGCCGCCCAGGCGGTCAAGGCCGTCTGCGAAGAGCGCGGCTGGCCGCATCACAGCCACCACTTGCTCCGCCGGGTGGTGAATCGGATCAGCGAAGAAACGGGCGACGACCGGGTAGAGCTGCTGTTCGAACGGGCCCAGAATCTGCACAAGAACTTCTACGAGGATTTCTACAACGTCGAAGAGGTCGGCCGATCGCTGGTCTTCGTGCACGAGTTCGTCGACAAGCTGGACGCCCTGAGCGGCTAGAATTATGCATTGGGGGCAGCGAAATGACCACGCAGAAGTACCAGAATGCCACGCAGGTGCTCCTGCAGCAGGCGGGCGATGAGCTCGCCGCCGGCGACGCGCGCCAGGCCGCCGAGAAGGGCTGGGGCGCCGCCGCCCAGGCCGTCAAGGCCGTCTGCGAGGAACGCGGCTGGCCGCATCACAGCCACTACCTGATCCGTCGCGCCGTCAGCCAGCTCACCGAGGAGACCGGCGACCGTGAGCTTCGCCCTCTCTTCAACTCGGCACAGAACTTGCACAAGAACTTCTACGAGGACTTCTACAACGTCGTAGAAGTCGGCGCGGGCCTAGACGAGGTCCGCCTCTTCGTCGACAAGCTCGACGCCCTGAGCGCCTAGAGCTATGCATTGGGGGCAGCGTGATGACGACGCAGAAGTACCAGAATGCCACGCAGGTGCTCCTGCAGCAGGCGGGCGATGAACTCGTCGCC
>JAJDZG010000078.1 GCA_022824765.1 Dehalococcoidia bacterium
CGAGATCAATCTCTCCAGAGCGGCGGACGCTCCACCCGCCAGTTGCTCGGAACGGATTCAGCACGCCGGCTCCCTTGTGGCGCTGTTGTACCCGGTTGCATCGCTTTCTTCATCTTCGCAGAGAGTTCCTGTTCCCCCGCCAGCGCCTCCTCTGCCTTGCGGCGACGCTCGGCCTCATGCTCCGCCGCTCTCCGCTCCGCGCGAAGGCGCTCAACGATCGCCCGCTCAGGCCGCCGCTTCCCCTCCTCTTCTGCCCGCTTCAGGCGCTGAAACTCCGCTTCCAGCAGCGCCCGATCCTCTGGGGCCGCGTCCTCCCACCGGCGAGAGCGGATGTACTGCTCTTCAGCCAACCGCCGACTCCTGGCCTCTCGCATGTCCAGCTTCTCTTGGGCCTCTCGCCTCTCGCGACGCGCCCGCTCGTCGCGTTGTTTCGCCTCCTCGATGCCACTTCCGACCAACCACGGAACCAGCAGTCCAATCGGCCCGAGCACGACGAGAAACGGGCACATAATGAACACAATTCCCAAGACGCCGAAGATATCCACATCACCGGCATCGGAAGCCGCCATCGCCAGCGTGATCAACGCCGCGAGCCCGCCCAAGCCAAACCACAGGACCAGAATCGTGGTCAGACCATCCATCGTGGCAACCGCTCGTTCCCCAGCTCACTGACTGCCGCGCCGAGCCGAACCGTCAGACGCGGCCCGATCCACCGTGACATCTCCGCAAGATACGTACTCTCACCCCGCATCACTCGGAAAAACGCCCGCCACAGATAGTTGACGTACTCGGATGTCCTCAGCGCCAGCCACGGCCACGTCGTCACGCACCAATAGTAGAGCCGCGACACCAACCGCGCGGCGTCCAACTCAGGCTGAATCTCCCCATCGACCATCGCCGTGTAACTCGCAGCCACGCGATCATCAGCCAACACCGCCGACGCCGCAAGATTCGCCGAGTGCACCGCATACGCAATGCCCTCCGCCGTGAACTCGTCCGCCAGCCCCGCCGCGTCACCCAGCAACAGCGCCCGCCCCGCCGCGACCGGCTCGCTCGTCGAACGCCGATAGCGAATCGGATGCCCCCGCACCTGCAGCACACTCGCCTCAGAAAGTCCCAACCGCGACAGATACCGGTCGGTCTGTTTGCGAATGCCCCGCCCATGCTTCGGACTCGTCACAACGCCGATCGACAACGCGCCCGCCTTCGGAAACACCCAGCCGTAGCCCCACGGTCGATAACCCACATCCACATTGGCCGTGCGCCGCCAGTGCTCCAGCGCACGCGCCGGAGCAGCCACCTCCACCTCGTACGCCGCGCTTCGCGTCACCGCCGACGCAATCCCGAGCCAGCCCGCCGTCGGACCCGTCGCGCCGTCCGCGCCGAGCACATGTCTGGCGACGACCTTCCCCGTCGCCGTCTCGATCTCATAGCAAGACCCAGCCCTCGCAATCGATTGCACCGCCGTTGCATCCCGAACCTGCGCACCAGATGCCGCCGCCCGCTCGACCAGGAACTGATCGAAGCGGTCCCGCATCACCATCCACGCCAGCGGACGCTCCGATCTCTTGCGGAACTGGTGCTGGCCAAAGCGCGACACGTCAATCGTGTCCACGTATCCCTCGCTGACCGCTGAGATGTCGAGGCCGTCGAGCAGCTGCAGCGTCCGCGCCGGGACGCCGCCCCCGCACGCCTTGTAGCGCGGCAGCGTCTGCTTCTCCAGCAGCAGCGTCGACGCTCCGCCCTCGGCGAGCCGACGCGCAGCGCTCGCGCCTGCCGGTCCGCCGCCAATGACCACCGCGTCCCAGGTCTGCCTCATCCGTTCAGCCTACTCAGGAGCGCTTATACTGCATCTCGTTGAGCGTGCCCCCTTGCGCTCTCGTGCGATCCGGCAGGAGTCACCGATGGACTATCAATTCAACGAATCAGACAACGCCTTCCGAGCGGAGGTCGTCAACTTCATCGACAACAACTGGGAGCCAGCGAGCGCCTCGGACGACAACCCTGACGCCGGCTTCGAGGCCGAGCGCGCCTTCGAGAAGCGCGCCGCCTCCAAGGGTTGGCTCACCATGGCCTGGCCCGAGGAGTACGGCGGGCGCGGCGCCAGCCACATCCAGCAAATGATCTACCGCGAGGAAGCCGCCTATCGCGGCGCGCCCGGCTCCGGCGGACAGGGCATCTCCATGGTCGGCCCGTGTTTGATGCTGCACGGCACCGAGGATCAGCGCCAAGAGCACCTGCCCCGCATCGCCAACGCCGAGTCCTACTGGGCCCAGGGATTCTCCGAGCCCGGCAACGGCTCCGACCTCGCCGGATTGCAGACCCGCGCCGTCCGCGACGGCGATGACTTCGTCATCAACGGACAGAAGATCTGGACCTCCGGCGCGCAGCACGCCGACTGGATTCACGTCCTCACCCGCACCGATACTGAAGCCCCCAAGCACCGCGGCATCTCCTACTTCCTGCTCGACATGAACACTCCAGGCATCGAAGTCCGCCCGCTCATCAACATGCTCGACGAACACAGCTTCAACGAGGTCTACTTCACCGACGTCCGCGTCCCCGCCGCCAACATGATGGGCGAGTACAACCGCGGCTGGTACGTCGCCGCCACCCTGCTCGACTT
This sequence comes from Dehalococcoidia bacterium, assembly GCA_022824765.1. Taxonomy (GTDB): domain Bacteria; phylum Chloroflexota; class Dehalococcoidia; order Bin125; family Bin125; genus Bin125. The sequence continues at coordinate 2,627 of JAJDZG010000078.1, forward strand.
CGAACGCTCCGGCGTCGCCTGGTCCGCCACCTCACGCAAGTCCGTCGAGCTGATGACCGAGTACGCCAACGAACGGCCCGGTCGACGCGGCGGTGCCAAGCTGATCAACGACCCCGGCGTCCGCAACGGCCTCGCCAACCTCATCATCGAGTCCGAAATCTCCCGCCTCATCTCCTACCGCGTCGTCTGGATGCAGTCCCAGGAACTCGTCCCCAACCACGAAGCCTCGATGTCCAAGATGTTCGGCTCCGAGCTCGGTCAGCGCGTCGCCCGCTTCGGCGTCAACATGATGGGCCTGCACAGCCAGCGCATCGACCCCGATGACCCCGGCGCCCCAATCGCCGCTCGCATCGGTCGCGCCTACATGAGCACCGTGCCCAGCACCATCGCCGCCGGCACCAGCGAAATCCAGCGCAACATCATCGCCACCAGAGGCCTCCAGCTGCCCCGTCAGTAGTCGACTTGTTCGCTTCTACGTCGTTGCTATCATCGCTCTGGGTTGTGCGAGCCCGTCGTTGGTCGAGCGTTTCGACAGCGGCTTGAACCGATTGGAGCGGTATGCATGATGGTATGGACGCGGCACTGGAGATAGTGCATCGGACGGGCCCCGAGTACGGGCCGGGTGCGTCGAATCATGCCCCAATGGCTGTAGAGGCGATGTTGGCGATGGGGCGGGGGGACGGGATTATTCCCTAGCTGGAGTGGTACGGAGCCGAGTTGGAAGAGCGTCCGGCGGAACTGGCAGAGATTCCGAGAGACGATTGGCGCGAATACTTGGGGAAGTCAGACCGTGTCGCCGACTGGGTGTCGTTTTTCGAACGAGAGATCGACGAGCATCATTGGCAGAAGACAGTGGGAACATGGGTGCCACGATTGGCGCCAGCGATGGTTTCCCGTGCCGCGCATGGTCTGATCCGAACGGCGCACGCTGTGCGAAGTCTTTCGTTGGCTGAAACGCAGCATCGTCGGCACGAATTGGCGCAAGGTCTTGGCTACTGGGCCTCAACGTGGCAAACGCTGCCCGGTGTTCCTCTGCCTGCCGCTCCGATGCGCCGAGTTCTCTCCGCTTTCTCATGCCGTACCTGGCGGCAGAGGATTCCGAGGCCGCGGCGCGCTATGCCTTTCAGACATGCGCCGCAATGTACGCCTGGTTTGCCGTGGAAGATCCGAAGGAGCCTGATCTCCCACAAACGGAAGAACTGGACTTGGATGATCTGAAGGACAGAGCGGTTGCAGCCGCGGGGCCTCATTCCATCAAGTTCGTCGAAGCCTGCTTGCGCGAACACGAACTGAACCCCGCGCCGGTGTACCTGGCAGCCGCAGACGATGCGATCGAGCGAGTTGGGTCAGACTGAGCGAGCGCCCCTGAGTAAGTCACCGACGTGCTCGCGCACGTGACCAACGGCGACGCCCTCGAGCACGTTGAGCAGCGTCCCCTCGACTCCGCCCGCTGACCTGGTCGGTTGCCTCAGAAGTTCTTCGTCGGCGGCTCGCACCGCATCAATCGTCGCCGCTCGGTTGCGCCGAAACTCAGTCATCAGCTGCTCCACCGGCAGATCGTCTCGTCGCGCAACCTGCTTGGCGTTGTACGCGTCCATGTCAAAGCCCGCGCCGCCGCCCTCAGCAACATCCTCTCCCGCCGTTCGTGCCTCTGCTTGCTCGATCAGCTTCGGATACGTCCACTCGATCGCCGCGATATGCGCCAGCAACTGCCGAGCGTTCCAGCCGTGCTCGTACACCCCCCGCTCGAACGCCGACTCCGGCAACGCCGACACCGCAGACTCAAGGCGCGCCGCGTCCGACTCCAACGCAGCAATCAGCTCGTCGCGGCTGGCAATCGTCACGACGACGGCCACTCGGCGCCAGTGATCTCGGTCGTCGCCTCCCACAGACGCTCAGCGACCGCGCGATCAGTGGCGTGCGCCTGCGGCACGACCCGCTTGTGCAGATCGAAGTACGCGCCCGCATCCGAGCGCCGCGCCGCGTTCGTCGCCAGCTCGACCACCGGTTCCGCGCCGCGCTCGGGAGTCTTGATCAACGGCCGCGCGATCTTCAGCGCCACCCGCAGCGGGAGCGGCATGTTCTGCTGGAAGTTCGTGTTCACAACCCCAGGATGCACCGAGAACGCCGCCAGGCCATGCTCGTGCGTGCGACGGTGGAGCTCGTTCGTGAACAGGATGTTCGCCAGCTTCGTCACCGTGTACGGCCAGAACGCGTTCCAGCGCTGCTCAAAGCTGAGATCGTCAATCGGGAATGCCCCGGCTCGCTCATACGTCCGCGAGCTCACGTTCACCACCCGCGCATCGTCCGACAGCAACAGACGCGGCAGCAACAGCGACGTCAACAGCGCATGAGAGAAGTGATTCGTCTGCATCATCATCTCGTGGCCGTCAACCGTCAGCTCCCGCTCGACGTTCGTCAGCCCCGCGTTGTTGATCAACACATCCAGGCTCGGCGCTCGCTCAAGCACCGCCGCCGCTCCCTCCCTGACCGACTCAAACGAGGCCAGGTCCATCGCAACCGACTCAACCAGCTCCGAGCCAGTCGCGCCCTGAATCCGGTCAATCGTCGCCGCCGCCCGCCGAGGATTGCGCGCCGCTATCAAAACACGCCAACCAGACCCAGCCAGCGAAGAAGCCGCCGCCTCTCCAATTCCACTCGTGGCACCAGTGATCAGAACAGTACGAACCGTAGAAGTAGTCATACCCCCAGTCTAAGCACCCCACCCAACCATCATTCCAGCCCCCCCGCCATTCCAGCTCGTCTGGAATCTCGCCCCCTCCGCCCGCTTCCGACCAGACAAGACCGCCCCCACCGCCAATCAAGCCCCAACCGTCATTCCAGCTTGTCTGGAATCCCGCCCCTCCGCACCTCCAGCCAGACAAGCCCGCCCCCACCGCCAATCCAGCCCCGATCCGTCATTCCAGCTTGTCTGGAATCCCGCCCGACAACTCGATCCTCGCAGGACGGCGCGGCTCGTCACCCCCGCGAAGTCCCAAACGAAGCCCCCACCGTCAATCCAGCCCCCAACCCTCATTCCAGCTTGTATGGAATCCCGCCCCCACCCCACTTCCAACCAGACAAACCCCCAGCGCGCCCCCCCGGGCAAAAAAGCCAGCCCCAATGACC
>JAJDZG010000008.1 GCA_022824765.1 Dehalococcoidia bacterium
GGCCGGCCATCACGTTGCCCGGTCCGAGCGAGATAAAGCGCCGCACCCCGCAGCCATGCAGCGTGTACAGCGCACGCTGCCACTCGACGGGGCGCACGTATTGATCGCGCAGTTCATCCCGCAGCTGCTCGGCAGTGGAGATCAGCTGTCCCCTGTGATTGCCCACAATCGGCGTGAACGGTTCACAGATCGGAAGCGCATCAATCAACGCTCGGTTGGCGCGATCCGACTCCGCGAACGACGCCGTGTGAAACGCCCCGGCCACGCGCAGCTCGACAGATTGGCAATCGTATGCCGCAGTCAGCTCAGCAGCCGCCTTGAGCGACGCAAAACTGCCGCCCAGCACCGTCTGGTCGGGGGCGTTGTGATTGGCCAGCGACGCGCCCGAGCGCTCGGCAATCTCGATCGCCGTCTCGCGTCCGGCGCCAACCAACGCGAGCAGCCCGCCGGGCCGCTCGTCGCAGTCGCGATCCATGCGGCGTCCGCACTCGTGAGCGAACCGAATAGCAGTCTCCAACTCCACGGCGCCCGCGAGCGCCATCGCAGAATTCATCCCGCTCGAGTGTCCGGTCACGAATCCCAACGGGCCAATCTGTTCTGCAGCGCGCGCAAACTCCGCCGCCGCCCAAGCGACGAGAAATGGCTGAAGCAACGACGGCCGCCGCAGCGCAGCCTCGTCCCCGGCGTCCTCACTCAGACCCAACTGCCACAGGTCGCAGCCCGTAATCGATGCCGCCAGCTGGAACGCCTCCCGACCGGCATCGCTGAGCTCGTCGAACGAACCCGCGAGATCGGTCACACCGCCAGCGCGCTGCGCGCCCTGGCCGGGACAGATCAAAACCGTCGCCACTGGTGGAGTCACCCGTTCACTCTACGCGAGGATCACTTGACCCTCCCGTGAGTCGACGACGTGCCCTTACTTGTGGTGATCAGGGCCCATGTCGGTGAGCTCGATGATGTTGCCGTCCGGATCAGTGCAGAACGCGGCCCAGATGCCGTCATTCTCGCGCTGTCTGGGCTCGACCATGATCGATACCCCATCGCCGCGCAGCCGCTCCACCTCGCCGAGGAAGTCGTCGGTCGGGATGTACAGCGCGAAGTGCGGACCGATGCCCTCGACATCCTGGTCTAGATCGCGCTGCATCAAGTGCAGCTGCAACGCGCCCACTTCGTACCAGGCGCCCGGGAATCCGAAGTCAGGCCTGTCAATCTCGCCCAGTCCGAGCTGCTCGCCGTAGAACTCTCTCGAAGCTTCGACGTCGGAGACGCAAATCGCGACATGGCTGTAACCGGCAACGGCTGGCATGGTGGCCTCCCTGTTCCGCGCGCCGCGCCCGATACGCTGTGCATCGTGACACGCGACGCCACTCGCTGCGATGATACAGATCGAGAAGTCGCGAGCGCAGACGACGCCAGTCAGAGGGGAAGGGCGGCGAACATGTCAGAACTTCGCTGGGAACCGCCAGCCGCCGGCAGCGCCAACCTCGGTGAACCGCAACAAGGCGGCTCGAGCGGCGGACCAGCCGGCGCGAGCCGATGGGCCATCGGCTTGCTCATCTTCGTCATGATCGGCGCCGCCTTCGCGCTCGGCATCGGCGTGATGCGGATCGTCGACGCCTCCGACAGCTATCCCGCTTCGCTCCGCAGCTCTCGAGACCTCACCCCGCCAACCACCGCGCCAGCCCTTGTCCCACCGACCAATGACGACCAGGAACAGGCCGCCGCCACGCCCGGACGCCAGTCCCGCTTCGCGATCCTCGATGAAATCGTCGAGATTCTGGACGACGACTTCGTCGAGCCCGACAAATTCGCATCCATCGATACGCGCGAGGCCGCCATCAGAGGCATCATCGACGCGCTCGAGGACGAGCACACCGTCTTCATCGACGCCGAGCGCTACCGCCTCGCCTCCGAAGACATCGGCGGATCGTTCGAAGGCATCGGCGCGACCGTCAACATCGTCGATGAGGCGATCGTGATCGTACGGCCCTTCCGCAACTCGCCCGCGGAACAGTCCGGCATCCGCGCCGGAGATGTCATCCTTGAGGTCGACGGCGAGTCGACCTCCGGCTGGAGCTTGCAGCAGGCCGTCGCCGTGATTCGCGGGCCGCGCGGCACCGACGTCGAACTGCTCGTCCGCCATGCGGACGGCGACGAAGAGCTGATCGTCGTCACCCGCGATCGGATCGTGGTGCCCAGCGTCGAGTCCCTGCCGATCACCGACCGCTCGGGCAATCCCGTCGCAGACATCGGCTACATCCTCATTCAGCAATTCACCGAGGACACCCGCGCAGAGCTGCTGGAACTGCTCGACGGCGCGCGCAACGCCGGCCTGGAACAGCTCATCGTCGACTTGCGCAACAACCCCGGCGGCCTGCTCAGCGCCACCGTCGAAACCACCGGCGAGTTCGTCGACGAAGAGATCATCCTCCGCCAGATCGACCGGCTGGGCGACGAAGAAATCTTCCGCGACCGTTCCGGCGGCGCCGGCCTCGACCTGCAGCTCGTCGTCCTCATCAACGAGCACTCGGCCTCCGGCTCCGAAGTGATGGCCGCCGCCCTGCGCGACCACGGCCGCGCCGTCCTGATCGGCGTCACCACGACCGGCAAAGGCACCGTCAACGTGCCCCGCCGACTCTCCGACGGCAGCGTGCTCTACGTCAGCATCGCGCGCTACCTCACCCCCGACGGACAGCAGGTCGAGGGCGTCGGCATCGCGCCCGACATCGAAATCGCGATCCCCGACACCGGCTTCGAGGCCGGCCAGGACATCCAGCTCTTCGTCGCAATCGAGTATCTGCGCGGCGAGTATGATCCGTCCGCCACGACGGAAGAGGAAGGCGATGACTCATGACGAATCAATCTGACGGCTGGGCCCGTCCCGAGCTGATCTGCGACACCGACTGGTTGGCCGAACACATCGATGACCCGGATTTGGTCCTGCTCGACTGCGATCTGATCGATGCCTATCTGCGCCTGCACATCCCCGGCGCGGTCTGGTCGCTGTCGCGCTACTGGAAGACCGATCCTCGCGACGACTCGCAAATCTACGGCATATCCGACCCCGAACAGTGGGCCCGCCTCGTCGGCCGGCTCGGCATCACGCCAGACACCACCGTCGTCGCTTACGACGGCTCCGGATCGCTCTACGCCGCCCGCACCTGGTGGACCTTCGACCGCTTCGGCCACACCAACTTCAAAATCCTCGACGGCGGACTGGACAAGTGGTACGCCGAGGGCCGCCCGCTCTCTCGCGAAAACTTCCGTCCCCAGGCGGTCGAGTACCCCACCCCGTCAGCGCCGCACGACGACTCAATCTGCCGTATTGACCAGATCCCCAATGCCATCGCCGACGACAACCACGTCTTCTGGGACGTCCGCTCAGACGGTGAGTGGACCGGCGCCAACAAGCGCGGCACGCAGCGCGGCGGAAGAATCCCCAGCGCCGTGCATCTCGAGTGGCTGCACACGCTCGACAGCCCGGTCCGCACGCTCAAGCCAGCCTCCGAGCTGCGCCAAATGCTGGGCGATCTCGGCATCACCCCAGAAAAGACCGTCACCACCTATTGACAGGGCGGCATCCGTGCGGCGCACGGATACTGGCTCCTCCAACTGCTCGGCTACAACAACAGCCGCAACTACGACGCCTCCTGGCACGAGTACGGCAACGCGCTCGACCAGCCGATTGAGACCCAGGACTAGCCGTCGAGCAGGCCGCCCAGCGCGGCCTCAACCTCGGCCAGCGGAGCGAACGCCTCAAATCGCGCCGTAACCACCCCGTCCGCGTCCACCACGAACGTCCACTCGTCCGTGTGCAACCCCCACTCCTCCAGGATCGGCGTCTCGATCGGCTCCTCGCCCAGCCTGACCTGCTCAGGATTCTCGTACAGATCGACGTGCACGTAGTTGGCCGCGTCGCCATAGATCTGGCGCACTTCGGAGAGCACTTCCGCCTGCGGCCCGCAGAACGCATTGGTGCAGAAGCCCGGCGACGCGAACACGACCACAAACGGCTTGTCCGCCGCGACCGCGTCGGCGATCGACACGAGATACAGGCCAGGATCGGGCGTCTCACCAGTCGACAGGTCAACGATGTTCGCGACATCGGTCAGCGTTCGGCTCTCCGATGCCGGCGCAGATGCTCCCACAGACGGCGCGGACGTCGCTTCCGGGACATCGAGGACGATGCCCAGCTCAGTGAAGCCGTCGCCCGCAGGCACCCGCAAAATCAGGTTCCAGCGGCCCGCGTGCGTGAAGTCAATCGACGTGACGTGAAAGCCACGCACGCCATCGGGGAAGCGCGCGAACCGGGCGACGACCTCTTGCGCGCTTCCTTCCGCAGCATCAGGCGCGACGCTGACAGCAATCGCGGGAAACTCGACCAGGCCTTGCGGCCCCTCGATCACGACCGAGATGCGGTGTTCGCCCGGCGAGATGTCAGGCGTTCCCAACGCCAATGTGTAGTCGTTGTCAAAGACGTAAACGGGATACCCGCCGTCTCGCAACAGCTGCAAGCGCGGACTCAGCGCGTCGTAGTCCGCCGGTTCGATAATCGGAATCGATCCGCCAGGATTCGATGCTTGCGAGGCGGACTCGTCGGACGCGCCAGATTCGTCAGAATCCGCAGTGGACTGAGCTTGCTCAGCCGCGGCTTGCGCCTCTTCTTGCGCCTGCGATGACTCTGCCTGTCGCTGACCGTTCGACTGGTTCGACGAACTGCCCCCCGCATCGGTGGACTGCCCCGATTGCCCCTGTTCCATCTGCTGCGCCTGCGCCGCCGCTGTCTGCTGCTGGGCATCGTTGGAGCCGTTGGAGTCGCTGGAGCAGGCGGCCAGCGCAAGTATCGCGACGGTTGCCGCGGCAATGGTGATCAATGATCGGATCATGGTGGTCCTCAATGGCCAAGCGTTGGTTCTGCGCTGAGGTTACTCTCCGCCGACATACGCGCCGAACGTGTACGCAAAGATGCGGAACTGGTCCGAGTTCGAGCGCAGGATCAGCTCCCCCTCGCCAAACTCAGGCAGGAAGATCAGCCGGTACAAATCGTTCTCCGTAACGCGGATGAACGACCGCCCCTCGGCGTCCCACTTGATGTGTTCCCCCGCAATCGAACGCTCTAGCCAATCCCCGTCCCACTGCACGTAGACGTCGTAGGGGTCGCCATCCTCCGCCACGGTCAGGACGACATTGGCCGTCCTCCCCCGCACGAGCAGCGCCATGTAATCCTCAAGGTTCTTCGTTTCGCGAGCATGCACGATCGCCTGGGTTTCAGTCGTCCACAGACCCTCCAGATACCAGAGGTTGTGCTGGCGATCCTCGGTCTCAACGTCGCGGTAGACCGTGGGGATGTCAGGCCCAGCCAGGAAGTAGGTCTCCTGACCCGCGTACGGTCCGCCTGAGCCGGTGTTGCGACTCCAACCGGCGTAGAGCTCCCGAGTCTGACGCGGATTGCCGCTCTCCCGCGTGGGAATCGATGCCTCAACCCCGAAAGGGATATCGGCGATGTCCCTCCCGACCGCCTCCAGAGCCGCGCGAATCGCACGCTCGGTCTCCTCATAGTGACCCTCGCCAATGTGGTCGTAGCGAACCCCCATCGGCGACCCATCATCGGTCGGACCGATCAGGAACTTCCGAGGCCACCAGCGATTCTGAAACGCTCGCCAGGTGCGGTAATCGTTGTCAATCGCGACGAGATACTCAATCCCATGCTCAGCGATCGCGGTGCGCACATTCTCGATCCGTTCCTCGAACTCAAACTCCGGAGTATGCACGCCAATGATCACCAACCCATGATCGCGGTACTTCTCGTCCCACGCCGTCAGGAACGGCAGCGTCCGAACGCAGTTGATGCACGTGTAAGTCCAGAAGTCGATCAGGACGACATTGCCCTTGGCCAGTTCCAGCGCAATCGACGTCTCCTCGCCGTTCAGCCAACCGTTCAGCCCGGTCAGCTCCGGGGCAGTGGCCTGAGCGCGAATCTCCTCCGCTCGCAAGGTCAACGCATCGCGTTCCGGCGGTGCCGAGGGCTGCGAATCCTGCGTTTGCTCTGTCTGCTGCCTATCCTGTTGTGCCTGCTGCGTGTCCTGCCGTGACTGTTGCTGGGGCTGGTCCTGCTCCGGTTCCTCCTCCTGCGACTGCTGCGACTCCTGGACGGGTTGGTCATCCGACGCCGACTGCCCACCCGTCGACTCTGCCGTCTGTTGCTGCGATTCAGCCTGTTCCGATGGCTGGGAGTCAGCTACTGGCGAGTCACCCTGCTGCTGATTGCTCGAGCTCGTCTGAGCCGCTGCCGCCGGCTCGTCGTCGTCATCCGACCGACCCTGCTGCGCAGCAGACGGCTCGTCGGCCTGCGGCTGCTGCCCTTGCTCTGCGTCGTCGTCCGAGCGGACCTCGACAGCCGCCTGTTGCCGGTGATCTTCCTGCGCTTCCTGCGCCGCGGTCTGCTGCTCCTGCTGTGGCTGCTGTTGCTGTGGATCGTCGTCCGAAGCGCAGGCGAGCAGGAACGCGCTGAGCAGGAAGAGAACGCCGACGCGGAAAAGGGTGCTGAGTGTCATCATGCCCCTGATCGTAAGTGGAAACCGTCAGATCAAACGTGACGCACTACACGTCGCCGTTGGCCCACGCGGTGATCAAGGTGTGCGCAATCGCCATCGGGCCCGGCAGCGAGAGCGATCCGTCCGGCAGACCGGGCTGACCCAGCTGCGCCGCCGGCTTGGACAGCGACTCGTCGATCTCAGCCCGGCTGAACCATTGGACATCGTCCATCTCCCAGTCGTCGTAGTTGATGTCCGACGTCCCGGCGTCAGCGTGACAGCCAATCATCAGCGAGGAAGGGAACGGCCACGGCTGCGATGAGTGATAGCGAACATTGACCGCGTCGATGCCCGACTCCTCCGCCACTTCGCGGCGCACGGCGTCCTCAATCGACTCGCCATGGTCGATGAATCCGGCCAGCGCCGAGAACATCCCGGGCGGCCACGACGCCTGCCGGCCGAGCAGGCAGCGGTCCCGCTCGCGGTCGATCACCACGGTGATCACGACCGGATCCGTCCGCGGGAAGTGCTCGGCGGGGCAGGCGGTGCATCTGCGCGAGATACCGCCCTGAATTGCTGAGGTCTCCGCCCCGCACACCGCGCAGTGCCGGTGTCGCTCGTGCCAGTCGAGAAAGGCCCGCGCTTGCGCAGCCACGCCCGCGTCGTCGGCGTCGAGCACCGGCGCGGCCGCTCTCAGGTCCTGGAACTCCGCATCGTCGGGCAGCTGGAAACGGTTCGGCGCGGCAGCCTCATTGACCGCAAAGCGCGCCGCGCCGTCTGACGATCCGAGCAGCAGCAACGGATGACGCTCAATATCCGCGCCGGCCGGCAGCGGTGACCAGCACAGACGCACTGCACCGTCCTCCTGCCGCATCGGAAACGTCAAACTGCGCAGCGGCAACACCAGCGCGTCGACAGAGTCAATCTGCTTCGAGACCCAGTCCTCGTCGCGGCGGTGCGCCGCTTCGCGGTCGAGTGGATTGCCGGCAAAGACGTTACGAAATTCAGACATGGCGGCTCAGCTGGTGTGCGTGTCGGCGGATGGATCAAACTGCGTCGCGGCTGGATTGCTGGGCAAGCCCGGCATCGTCATGATCTCGCCCGAGATGATCACCACGAAGCCCGCGCCCGCCGACGGCCGCACGTCGCGCACCGTGAACTCGTGATCTCGCGGACGCCCGAGCCGCGCCGGATCGTCGGACAGCGAGTACTGCGTCTTCGCAATGCAGACCGGCCAATCGGCCTGTCCCAGCCGACGCGCGCGCCGCAGCGTCAGCTCGGCGCGCCGCAGGTACGAGACGCTGCCGGCCCCATACACCTCGCGGGCGACCGCCTCGATCTTCTCAGTCAGCGGCTGCTCCAGCTCATAGAGGCGCTGGAAGACCGGTCGATCATCGCGCAACGCCTCTTGCACCTCGCGCGCCAGTTCAAGACAGGCCTCGCCGCCCTCGAACGGATTCGCAACCGACGCACGGACGCCGCGCGCGCGGCAATGCGCGCCGATCGCGTCGAGCTCGGCCTCCGTGTCGGAGGGGAATCGGTTGACAGCCACGATCGGCGTCACCCCGTGACGCTGCACGTTGTCAATATGCGCGTCGAGATTCGGCAGCCCCGCTGCCAGCGCCTCAAGGTCTTCGACCTCCAGGTCACGCGCGTTGCGTCCGCCGTGACGCTTGATCGCGCGCGCCGTGGCGACGATCACCGCCGCCTGCGGCTCGAAACCGCCGATTCTGGAGTAGATGTTGAAGAACTTCTCTGCACCCAGGTCAGAACCAAACCCCGCCTCAGTGACCGTGATGTCGGCCGTGGCCATCGAGGCGCGGGTCGCCGCAATCGAGTTGCAGCCCAGGGCGATGTTGGCGAACGGCCCACCATGCACAAACGCTGGTCCGCCCTCTGATGTCTGGACCAGGTTGGGCCGAATCGCATCCTCGAGCAGCACGGTCATCGCGCCGTCAACCTCGATCTCGCGGCAGGTGATCGGTTCAATCGGAGAGCCGCCGCTGTAGCCCACAATCACATTGCCCAGCCGCTCGTGCAGGTCATCAAGGTCGGAGGCGACCGAGAGGATCGCCATCACCTCGGACGCCGGAGTAATGTCGAAGCCCTCTTCGCGCGGGACGCCGTCCGTCGTGCCGCCCATCCCGATCACGGCGCCGCGCAGCGCCCGATCGTTCATGTCGATGCAGCGCCGCCAGGTGATCCGGCGAGGATCCAGCCCGAGCGGGTTGCCGTGAAAGATCGAGTTATCAATCGACGCCGCCAGCAAGTTGTTTGCCGCGGTCACCGCGTGCAGATCGCCGGTGAAGTGCAGGTTGATGTCGTCGGCCGGCACCACCTGCGATCCGCCGCCGCCCGTGCCGCCGCCCTTGATCCCGAAGACAGGCCCCATCGACGGTTCGCGCAGCGCCGCCGCTGCGTTCGCGCCCGATAGCCTCAGCGCCTGCGTCAGGCCAATCGCCGTGGTCGTCTTGCCTTCCCCCGCGGTGGTAGGTGTCATCCCGGTGACCAGCACCAGATCGCCCGCAGGACGCTCGGCCAGCTGCGCCAGTGCCTCCGCCGTCAGCTTGGCCTTGCGGTGCCCGTACTGATCGAGATCGCCCGCCGTCAGCCCCAGATCGGCTGCCACGTCCACGATTGGCCGCATGTCGCTTCCCCCTCAACGCTTCCAGCGGCAAGGGTAGCGCAGCCGCTAATGCTCGACCGAGAGCTTCACGTCGGTCACCTTGCGGGAATTGACGATCAAGGCAATGTTGAAGTCCCCGTCGTCGGTCAGCGCCAGCGGAATCGCCGCCACCTGCCACGGCGGCTCGACCCCCCGGTACTCGAAGTCGCGCAGCTCGAAGTACTCCCGAGCCCCGGCGTCATACTCGACCCGCACCACAATATGATCAGCGTCGACCGGCTCATTCATCTCCAGCCGAATCCAGAATCGTTCATCCAGCGCGAGCGGCCGGTTCAGCGGAGTGAGCACAGCCAGATCATCGGCAGCCTCGTCAATGTGCAGCGCCGCCACCGCAGAACCGCCCACGCCAGAGAAGATCCCCGCGCCCGAACCGCTGCATCCATGCGCGGACACAGCAAGCCCAAGCATCACGCCAATCAACAGCAGCAATCTGGCGGAGAGCATCAAGTCCAGCGTAGCCGCGCCCCTGCCCACTGGCTGACTAGCCGTTGCGGCCCCAGAGCAGCCAGTAGCCGGCAGCCGTCGAGCAGAGGCCAACGGCGGCAAGCGCCGGCCACCAGGGCCGCAACTCGCCGAACAGCGGTGGATGAACCAGCACAGCCGCGCCCGCGCCCAACGAGACCGCCAGCCCCGCCGCAGCCGCAACCGTCAGCACGCCGATCGCGACCCTCGTCCAGGTCAGCGCGCGCACGGCGACGGTGCGAGATTCGTTCATCTCGGCATGTTACGCGCACCGATTGCCCGCTCCCCGCGACCCGTCAGACCCCGCGCCCGCGTAAGCTCACCCTATGGCCAAGCGCAAATCCAAACAGCAGTCGAGCGACCAGAACGGCTCGCAGCCCAACGACCGCACGGTCGCGACCAATCGCCGCGCCCTGCGCAACTACGAGATCCTGCGCCGATACGAGGCCGGACTCTCGCTGACCGGCTCAGAAATCAAAAGCATCCGCGCCGGTCGAGCATCAATCGCCGAGGCCTACTGTCGACCGCGCACGGACGGCATCGCGTTGGTCGGCGCGCACATCGCACGCTACGAGCCGTCCGGCGAAGCGAACCACGACCCCACCCGCGATCGGCGTCTATTGCTCCATCGACGCGAAATCGCGCAGCTCGAGCAGGCCTTCGAGCAAAAGGGGCAGACCCTGGTGCCGCTACGCCTCTACCTCTCGCGCGGACTCGCAAAGCTGGAAGTGGGCATCGGACGCTCCCGACGCCAGTACGAGAAACGCCAGCTGCTAGCCGAGCGCGACGTAAAGCGCCAAATCGAACGCGCCCTCAGAAGCTAAGCATCAACCCAGTCTGATACCCCCCGTCACTCCAGCCCCCACCCACCGTCATTCCAGCCCTCCCTCCGTCACTCCAGCCCCCTTCCGTCATTCCAGCTTGTCTGGAATCCCGCCCGGAACCCCGCCCGACCATCAGAGCCCACAAGGAACGAGCCCCCAAACCTCCCTGCCGCGACAATCCACCCCCGCGACCTCACCCCGACCTCGCAAGCACTCCAGTTACCGCAAACAAACCCTAGCTGCGGCCGGTCTGCAAGTGCCGCCCAACGTGGCCGACCTCAATCTTGGCGATAACCGGGTTCCAGCAGAAGTGAATCCGGCACCAGGCGTCCGCGCCGGACCCGCCGCCCAGCTTGATGTGAGACTCCATCTCCACCAGATCGCCGTCGGCATTGCGGAAACGGCGCTCATCGCCGTAGCGACGCATCGTGTCGGACGACTCAGACGACACATCCACGTTGCGCGTCCGCAGCCAACCGACCATCTGCGCCTCACCCATGCCGTCGGCGAGCGCCTGTCCCAGGTCGTTGAGCCGCTGGAGATGCTCCCAGACGGCGCCCGCCGGCTGGTAGCGGGACTCCGCCGCGCTCTCGTGGGCGTTGGCGAACAGGATCAGCTGCGCACAATAGGCCTCGGCTAGCTGCACCGCGTCAGCAACGCTCTCCGGATCATCCGGCGGCGACGCCGCCTCACCCGACGCCTGACGCGCGGCCACCATCTCCAACGCCCGGTCGAGCCGCTGCGCCTGATCGCGCCAACGGTCGCGTTCCTGCTCCAACTGCCGTTGCTGCCACTGCAACGCCTGAATCGTCTCATGGAGCGAATCCGAGCGTTCCGCCGCAACCCCGCTCCGCAACTGCAGCGCCTGGGACAGTTCTTCGACCTGCGCGGCCAGCCGCGCCCGCTCTCCGAGCCTGATTCGGTCGGCGATCTCGTCGCAGCGGACTTCAGGCGGCAGTTCACGGTTGACCCGCGCAGCAAACTCGCGGATCTCATGGCCAAACTGCTCCTGCAACGCCCGCGAGCGCAGCACGTAGCGGTGGCGCGCGGGCGAGTCGGACCGCGTCAGTCCCGGTCGGTACACGCGCACCGCACCGCCATAGCAGGCATTATGATTGCCCAGCAGGCTTGCGATCCGCCTCGAGGTCGCGGACTTCCACTCCGCGACGACCGCGACGCCGGCAAGATCGCGTTGCAAGGCCTGCGGATCGATCGCCGTCTGGTCGGCGTCATCGCGGGAAACCGCGATCACTGGCAGTGTCCGGTTGGCCCGCGTCAACACCTGGCCGACGAAGTCCGCCGCGTCATCCGGCCCCACCGTCACCGCCTGGCTGCTCAGCAAGATGCCGTCGCGCCGGCACGCAAACTGATCAATCAGCCGCCGCACAAAACTCAGCCTGCGGAATCCTGCTGCCCGCGCCGACCTCGGGTCGGCAGCGTCCAACCGCACCGCGGCCTCAATCGTGGTCAGCGCCCCATCAGGACCGCTGCGCCCATCCGACGCTGCTGCAATCTCGATCAACCAGCGGTCGCCCGGATGCTCACTCGGCAGTGTCCAGCGCAGCTCGAACGCCGACTCGCCGTCGTGATCCCCCGACCAGATCTCGATCTGCTGATCCCCGCTGCGCCAGATACCCGACTCGCTCTCGA
This sequence comes from Dehalococcoidia bacterium, assembly GCA_022824765.1. Lineage (GTDB taxonomy): Bacteria > Chloroflexota > Dehalococcoidia > Bin125 > Bin125 > Bin125. Next base: position 12,156 of record JAJDZG010000008.1, read on the forward strand.
TTGACGCAGCGTGAGCGCCGAACGCCTCCGCCGCCCAGCGCCGCGCGAAACGGGCGACATCGCCGTGCGGAGCAGTGGTCGCAAGGGCCGTGCGGAAGTAGTCAGGCATGCGGCTCGGAGCCCCTCTGCGGTTGCGCTGCCGGCGCGCTCAACCACACTCGGTCGCTGGCCGTAATGTAGGGAACCGATCCAGCACGGCTAACCTTGCCATCCGCTCGACATTCTCGCTATGTTGAGCACCAGCGTCGGCTCCCGCCGACACTGCATCTGGGGACGAAAGGGTTCGACAGCGGTTGACTGCGCATTGCTGCGTGCCGAGCTGGCGTAACTCGAAAACTGCGCCAACCTTCCTATACACGGCGAATCCAAGGAGTTTGCCCTCGCTGCCTAACCGCGGCGACGTCACCCTGAACTGAATCCGAACAGCGACGGGACTGGCGCCGACCAAACCGGATGCCCGCTGCGCGATGTCGGGAGCGCCGCGGAAAGACCACCCCGACTCACCTGTCCGTAACGGTAGGCCGACGCGCCGGCGTTCAGGGACACCGCAAGCGACGGACACGCACGTAGACGCACTGGGAAGCAGCCGTCTGGACGGGGAGTTCGATTCTCCCCCGTCTCCACCAGCAATCAGAGCGCCCTCCCGAACTCCATCGAGTTCGAGAGGGCGCTGTGCGTTTCGCTCGGCTCCCACCCACACGACACGCACGAGGAACGTACGAGTTGGTGAACGATTCGTGCGCATCCCGCGAAGTAGCCAGGCGACGTGTAGTACGATCCACTGAACTCGGTCTGACCACTCAGACCGAGGCAACTGAGATCGCGGCGCAAGCCGCCCCTCCGGAGGTACCGATGAGCGAACGGAACTACTGGACTCGAATGCGGCGTCGACAGCTGTCACGCCGTGCGCTGCTGGGCGCTTCAGCCCGCGCCGGCGTCGGCGCGGCCGGCCTGGCCTTGGTCGGCTGTGGCGACGATGACGACGACGGCCAGCAGGCCGCCGCCCAGGTGCAGCAGCAAGCCCAACAGCAACAGCAGGCCGTGCAGCAGCAGGACCAGGCCGATCAACAGGCCATGCAAGCTGCAGACCAGGAAGACCAGCAGGACCAGGCCGCCGCCGCAACCGCGCAGCAGGCCTCCAGCGTGCCAGGCCCGGGCCAGGGCGGCGACTCGGTCGCGTCGTACTACGGCCTCAACTCGGGCGACCTGCCCACGCTGGACCCCTACGAGAACCTCACCTACCGCACCCAGACAGGCTCCGGCTACCACTACGCCAAGCTGATTCGCGAGATCAACGGCGCCCCAGGCGTCTCGCCCACCTACCACGGCGAACAGACCCCAGACGCCTCGGAGCTGCCTGAAGTCATCGACGAGACAACCTACGTCTTCAACATCCGCGACGACGTCCACTGGCACGACGTTGAGCCGCTCAACGGCCGCCAGCTGACCATCGACGACATCATGTACACCTACGACCGCTTCCGCGAGGTCTCGCCGAACGGCGCCAGCTGGGACAAGGTCGTAGCCTCCTTCGAGCCCGGCCAGGACAACGCGATCACGGCGAAGCTGCACCGGCCCCACGCGCCGTTCGTCATCCTCGCCTCCTCGTCGCAGCACCTCTATCTGATTCCGCCCGAGATCGTGGACGACGGCACCGTCGCCGAACGACCAGTCGGCGCGGGCCCCTTCATCTTCGAGGAGTACGAGCCAGGCGTCGCCCTCCGCTGGCGACACAACCCCAACTGGCACAACGGCTACAACGGCAACGGTGCGCCCTACTTCAACACGATCACGCGGACCCTCAACGCAGACCCGAACGTGATCATCCAGGCCGTGGCCGACGGCAGCTTCGACTTCTCGCGGCTCTCCGCTTCGGTCTACGCCCAGATGGACGGCGCACTGCCCGAGGAGTACGACCGCGACCGCGCCTTCGTGCTCACGCCCACAGCGACGCCCGGCGGCTTCTACTTCAACTTCTCAATCCCGCCTTGGAACGACGTCCGCATGCGCCTGGCGCTGTCCATGGCGCTCGACCGCGACGGCGTCCTGCAGGGCACCGACGACACCGGCCAGGGCGTCTGGCAGTCCGGCATCTCGCCGATGGCTCCCTACTGGCTCGACCCCAAGTCCGACGACTTCGGTCCCAACGCGAAGTACTTCCAGCTCAACCTTGCAGAGTCCCAGAAGCTGCTCGATGCGGCCGGCTACCCCGACGGCATCCAGGCCACCATCCACAACACGGCCGACTACGGCGCGACCGCGAATAACTTCTTCGCCGCCAACGTCGCATCGGTCGCCGAAGGCGGCTTCCAATTCGAGATCTTCTCCAAGGAGTACGCCGCCTACATCGCCTCGATCTTCCGCGGCAACTTCCCCGACTCCTGGGACGGTGAGGAGAGCCACCTGGCGATCGGGCCCTTCTACGGCGGCGCGACCGACCCAGAGGACCTCTTCGCAGCCGTCTACTCGCGCAACTCCGGACGGCACAACTGGGGCTCCTCCAGCCGCACGCCAGCCAACCGCGACGCCGTCCTGGCGCTCGACACCGGCGGCAACGCCGAAGCCTGGTCGCCAGTCGACTCCGACACCTTCGGGCACCCCAACTCCGCCATCGGCGGCGGTCCGGAAGAGGACGAAGAGCTGCATCGACTCATGGACGAACAGCGCGGCATCCTCGACTTCGAGGAGCGCGTGCAAAAGATCCACGACATCCAGCGCTACATGGCCGAAAAGATGTACACGGTGCCCTACACCGCAGCGCCCGAAACGTACGTCTACAACCCATGGGTGCGTCACAACGACTTCGATAAGGTCCACCCCAAGATCAGCTACGGCACGGGCAACGCGTTCGAGCCGTTCCTCTGGATCGACGAGGACCTGAAGGACGAGTTGACCTAGTCGACGCTCAACGTCACGGGCGTCCGCCGGTTCCAGCCGCGCGGACGCCCCTGACGCACAAGCCGCACCGAGCGATGGATACCGTGATGGACAATGGGATGGACAGGGCCGCATGAACCAGTACGTCATCCGCCGCCTGCTGCTGATCATCCCGACCCTGCTGGGCGTGACCATCCTGGTCTCCCTGCTGGTCGAGCTCCTGCCCGGTGACTTCGTCGACACCTTGCTCGAGGAGTACACCGGCCAGGGCGAAAGCGTGCAGGAGTTCCGCGCCCGCATTGAGGCGCAGCTGGGGCTCGACCGACCCTGGCACGAACGCTACGGCGATTGGCTCTGGAACGCCCTGCAGGGCGACCTCGGCACCTCGCTGCAAGGCTCCTTCCGAACCGTGAATGAAGAGCTGCAAAGCCGCATTCCGGTCACCATGGAGCTCGGCTTCCTGGCCCTCGTCGTCGGCACGATCGTAGCCCTGCCCGTCGGCGTGATCTCCGCCGTGCGGCAAGACTCCGCGGCCGACTACATCCTGCGCGGACTCGCAGTGCTCGCCCTGGCCGTGCCTGGATTCTGGCTGGCCGTGATCGTGATCAGCATCGTCTTCCCCTCGCTTGGCTTACCGGCCTTGCCTGTCACCTACTCCACCCCCACCGAGGACTTACCCGAGAACTTACGCAAAATGTATGTGCCCGCGATCCTCTTGGGCGTCGCACTGGCCGGCCCGATGATGCGGCTCACCCGCGGCGAAATGCTCGAGGTACTCCGCCAGGACTACGTGCGCACCGCGCGCGCCAAGGGCCTCCAGGAAAACGCCGTGATCGTGCAGCACGCCATGCGCAACGC
>JAJDZG010000108.1 GCA_022824765.1 Dehalococcoidia bacterium
AGGTCCCAGACCTCACTGCGACGACGATCCACGACCACGGCCTCGCCCTGATCTGGGAAGCGCTCCAGTTACTGTGAACAGACCCTAGCGCTCGCAGACGACGCCGTCTTGGTCGCCGTCGCGGGCGGATGGGACGATTTCGGCTGGGAAGCCGCGGCCGCTGCCGCTCGTGCCGACGCGGCGCTCTTCACCGGCGGCTTCAGCATCGTCGCATGACGCGTAGGTGCCCTCCGCGAGCGTTTCCTGCGCCTGTTCCTGCGGCGCTTCTTGTGCTTGCTGGTCCTCGATGTCAACGATGGCTGGTTCGCGTTCGGCAAACTCCGGGGGACGCTGATAGTCGACCGGGCATGTGTCGAGCATGGTTCGCAGTGCCTGGACTTCCGCCGCGTCCGCTCGCAGGTTCCATCTCACCTTGACCGTGATCCAATCGATGGCGTACTGGCACCAGGCGGCGCGTCGCTCGGGTTTCCATTCGGCCGGATCGTCGGCGCCCTTGGTGCGGTTGCTGCTCGCGGAGACGGCGGTCAAGGCCTCAGGCGTGGCGAGGTCGTTTGCAAAGGCTTCTTTCAGTTGCCATGTCCAGAGCGCAGCGCCGGAGTCATGAGCTTCCGCTAGCGGAACCAGATGATCGATGTCGAGATCGCTGGGATTGGTGAAGCGTTCGCCGTCGAACCACGAGACCCAGACGCCGTCGACGGGCCGGCAGGTGTGATCGACCTGCGTGATGCTGACCGCCTCGGCGATCAGCACGAGCTCGCGCACGCTGCAGCCGGGCCGATCAGTGTCGGCCCAGCCGTCGTGGTAATCGCCACGCACGTACTCGATGCCGTAGTCGTCTTCAGGTGCGACATACAGGAGTGCCAGGAAGGCGTCGTACGGACCCGCTTCTTGCCGTTCCGCCTGCTGCTGGCCTTGAGGAGGCGGGGGCGGCTCGTCCTCCGCCTGCGGCGCAGCGTCGTCTGACGCGGGCTCTGCGGGCTGTGCTTCCTGAACTGCCTGCGGCGTCGGATCCTGCGGTTCCACTGTCACGCAGGCGGCGGCCGCGGCCGCGATCAGGCCGAGCGCCAGCAACACGAGGAGCTTGAGGGCGCCGCGCACAAGGTCCCTTCGCCGACTTGCTGCGATCACGGTACTCGGGGCTCGATCCATTCCGTCTATCCTATGGACGGAACCGAGAGGAACGTGTCATGGTCAGCGAAATTGTCTACTCCTGCGACTCCCACGTAGTCGAGGGGCCTGAGGTCTTCGACGGATTGGTCGAGAAGTTCGGCGACCGCGCGCCGCGCGTGGTCGACGGCTGGAAGGGCCGCGAGGGCGTCTACCTGGCCTGGCCGCAGATCGATTTCGCGATGCTCGTCGGGCGCTTGGGCATCGCCGGCGCCAACCTCAACCTGCCCGAGACCAAGGAGAAGATGCAGCGCGGCTGGGACCTGATCAACCCGGGCGTCAAGGATCCGGTCGCGAGGCTGAATGAGCAGGACACCGACGGGATCGTCGGCGAGGTGATGTACCCGTCGATCAACATGCTCACCTACATGGTCGAGGATGTCGAAGTGGTCAACGCGGTCTTCCAGCGCCACAACGACTGGATCCGCGACTACTGCTCGCACAGCCCGGAGCGGCTGATCGGCGTGGGCTGCCTGACGCTGCGTGACGTTGACGCCGGCATCGCCGAACTCGAGCGCTGCGCCAGGATGGGCATCAAGGGCGTCGCGATCCCCTGTACCGCGCCCAAGGACAAGCCCTACTCCGATCCCTACTACGAGCCGTTTTGGACGGCCGCCGAAGAGATCGGCCTGCCGCTGACGATGCACATCTTCTGCGGCGCCGAGCCGGGCATGGGTCTGCCCGCTGAGTGGGACGAGGTGGTCAGCTACACGCTCGCCCACTCGGCCGCCTGGAACACGATCTCGAACCTGGTCACTTCAGGCGTCTGCGAGCGGCACCCCGGGCTGAAGTTCGTCATGGCGGAGTGGGAGACGGGCTGGATCGCGCACGTGCTCGAGCGTTGGGACCACGCCTACTACCGCGCCCGCGCGGTGGACCGCACGCCGGAGCTGCCGATGCTGCCGTCGGAGTACTTCCACCGCAACTTCAATGTGACGTTCGAGGACGACGCCATCGGCGTGCAGACCCGCGAGCGGATCGGCGTCGAGAACCTGCTGTGGGGCAACGACTACCCACACCACGACGCGATCTGGCCGAATTCAAGGTCGATCCTGGGCGAGATCATGGCCGGCGTGCCGCAGGCGGACGTGGACAAGATGGTCTGGGGCAACGTGCAGCAGCTATACAACATCGACGCGAAGGCGCTGCCGGTGTAGGTGGAGCAGCGCTGATCTACCTATAGATTCTATAGTAACCTATAGGAACTTCACAGGACATAATGCGCTTGGTGCCGCGTGGCCTGTCGGCCGCTGACCTATAGAATCTATACCAATTTACAGGTTCTTGTCAGATGCGGCTCGAGCGCCGCTACCCACAGCGCGCTCGAGATATAGAATCGACGGGTAGATATAGAACGGATGCCCTTGTGAAGCGCCCGTCACCCCCTCCCCCGCTAGAACAGCTGATGTCACGCGTCAGGGAGACCGACCCACTCAGGTTCCTTGAAGCGATCGCCGGCGCAAGCGTCGTTGATCGACAGGGGCGATACCTCCACTGGGATCAGCTCCGATTCCTCGAGCCGCCAGAAGGCCTGTCCACTGACGAATGGTGGTTGGGCACGCGCACTTCCCGATTGGCAGGAGCTCGCGTGCTCCCGCTCCGACGCGCGACGGACTCCTACTTCCGGTTCACAAACGTCAGCCAGGTGCAGCAGATCGTGCATCGCCTGGACCAAGAGGCGTCGGGCCACATCTTGGTGGAAGACGACCGCATCAGCACTGACATGCGCAATCGCTTCCTCGTCAGCTCAATGGTCGAAGAGGCGATCACCTCGAGCCAGCTGGAAGGCGCCAGTACAACCCGCCGCGTCGCCAAGGACATGCTCGAGAGTGGCCGCAGGCCGAGAGATCACGACGAGCTGATGATCAGGAACAACTTCAACGCGCTGCTCCAGGTGGAGGAATGGGTTGAGCAGAACGCTGCCTTCTCACCCGCGCGAATCTCAGAGCTGCATCGAATCGTGACCGAAGGCACTCTGGAGCACCCAAGCGACTCAGGCAGAATTCAGCAGCCGCTCGACGAACGAGTGTTGGTCCTCTGGTCGGACCAGACAGTCATTCACAACCCGCCGCCAGCCGAGTCCCTGCCTGAGCGCCTCGAAGAGCTCTGCGACTTCGCGAACAATGGCGTGCCGCATGACTTCATTCACCCAGTCGTACAAGCCATCCTGGTCCACTTCTACCTGGCCTACATCCATCCGTTCGCCGATGGAAACGGGCGCACTGCGCGCGCGCTGTTCTACTGGTCCCTGCTGCGCTCTGGCTATTGGCTTGCCCAGTTCTTGCCAATCTCCAGCATCATGCGGCGGGAACCTCGCGACTACACCATGGCCTACATGCACGTCGACACCGATGACGGTGACACCACCTATTTCGTCCTGTACCAGTTGGACGTGCTGCAGCGCGCGCTGGCCGGCCTGCATCAGTACATCGCGAGGAAGCTCAAAGAGTCGAGAGACTTGGCCGACGCGCTGACCAGCGACCCAGATCTCAATCACCGTCAGATCGCAGTTCTGCGCGACGCGCTCCGCGATCCCACGCAGACATTGACGATCGCCCGGGAGCAGCGCCGGCACCGCGTCAGCTATCCGACCGCCCGAAGCGACCTGTTGGCGCTCGAACAGCGCGGGCTGCTGACCCGCAGCAAGGTCGGCAAGAAGTTCGTCTTCCGACCCGCACCCAACCTCCAGGATCGGCTCGGCAGGTAGTCTGAGGCGGAAGGAGCAAGCTGTGGCAACTCAGAAGGAAGTCGGACTCCCGGGCTACACAGAGCTGCGGTGCAGGACGCTGGAAGTGCTCAAAGCACTCTCGATGCCGGCGAGCAATAGTGAAATCGATTCCGCTGTTGCTGACGCATTCAAATTGAACCCTGCGCAGCGGCTCTTGCTGCATGGCGAAGGTCCGCAAACCGAGCTTTCCTATCGGGTCGCTTGGGCGCGAAGCGGACTGGTTGCCGCCGGCGCCTTAGATCATGTCAGCCGGGCTTTGTGGCGTCTGAACAGCGCAGGCAGAGAGATGAGCTGCGCAGAAGTTGAACAGGCACGAGCCGAGTATCTCCAGAAGAGCAGGGAGGCAGACCGCCCCACAACTGCAGGTGTGGAAGGGGACGCCGGCGACAGTCAAGAACCTCAGGATTGGAAGGAGGCGCTTTGTGACCGATTGCTTGCGATGTCGCCCGTGGCATTTGAACGGCTGTCAGGAAGGCTGCTCGAAGCCGCAGGATTCGATGAAGTGCAGGTCACAGGTTCAGTGGCGGATGGTGGAATCGATGCCGTCGGAATCTACCGGCCATCGGGTCTCATCTCATTTCGGACCAGCGTTCAGTGCAAGCGTTGGCAGGGCTCGGTGGGCAGAGATCGAGTGCAGGCCTTCCAGGGCGCGAGCATGCCGAGGAGCGATCGCGGGATAATCATTACCACGGGGACGTTCACGGTCGGAGCCAGAGCGCAGGCGCAGGCACCTGGGGCGTTTCCAGTAGACCTCATCGACGGAATTCAGTTGGCGGAACTGCTCAAGCAATACGGGTTAGGCGTGAGGACGACAACGGTAGAACTCGTGACACTCGACCAGAGCTTCTTTGCTGACTACGAGGAGACCTCATGAGGAATGTGCTCGTCGACATTGCCGTGGCCCTGCTGATCCTGATGGCCGGCGGAGCCATCCTGAACGCCATCGTCGGTGTCGAGGAGGGCGAAACCGCGCCGGGCTGGGTGGGCATCCTTCCCCTCGTCCTGGCGATGGTCTGGCTGTTCTGGCGGACATCTCAGCGTCGGAAGCAGGCCCAGCAGCGGACGGAGACGCGTGAGGCTGAGGACTCGGTCGCGCTGGAATCGATCCCGGACGATGGCGACGACCACGACGATGATCGTCGCTTCAATCTCAGCATCGACATCGGCGACCCTGATGACTCGGTGGACGATGTCGTACCGTCCAGCGCGGCGTTGGACGACGCCGTCTGGCGCGGACGCATGGAATCAGCCGTCCGCAATCTGGGCCGCGACGCCTTTGAGCAGTTCACCCTGCGGATTGTGGAGGCGCTGGAACTGACTGATGTGTCGGTCGAGCGGATCGCCTTTGACGGCGCGGTCGAGTGCTTGGCCCGCGAGGCCGACAGCGGCATGTCCATCTACGTGATCTGCCGCCGATCCTTCGGATCGCTGGGCGCCAACCAGATTCGTGATCTGCGCCAGCTGATGGAAGGCAAGGCCGATGAGGGACTGTTCATCTCCAACGGCGACTTCTCCAGTTCGGCGGTGCGGGAAGCCGAGGGCGGCGATACGCCGATCGAGCTGGTCAACGGATCAGAACTGCTCGACCTGATGCTCGAGCAGCGAATCGGGTTGACGTTCGATGCGTCGGGCTCGGTCACGGGCGTGGACCACGACTGGTTCCGCGGCCTCGACGATGGACGCTACTGAGAGGGAGGCGGCGATGTCAGAGTCAACGACCGTGGGGGTGCTGCCCGGCGACGACGCGGCGCCCGAGGCCGTGCACGCCTCGATGTCCGTGCTGCAGGCGATGGAACTGCCGATTGCATTCGACCTGCTGCCCGACGGCGCCGAACTCGCGCGCGAGATGTCGCGCGAAGAGGGCGAGCGGCTGGTAATCGAGACCGCCGAGCGCTGCGACACCGTCCTCTTCGGCTCGACCAACGGTCAGACGCCCGGCGTGGGCTACTTCCGCTGGGGCAAGCAGACCTTTGCCAACGTGCGGCCGATCAAGTGGCGGCCCGGGTTCCGCTCGCCGATGGCCCAGCCGGAAGGCATCGACTACGTGATCGTGCGCGAGAACCTGGAAGATCTGTACGCGGGCATCGAAGGCGATCTGTCGGAGGTCGCGGCGTCCGGTCTCGCTGATCGACCGCGCTTCGGCGGCGTCTCGCGGACTCGGGTGCCGGGCGGCTTCGGACACTTCGCCGAAGCCGACGGCCGCTATGCGATCAAGTACTTCACGCGCGCCAACGTCGAGCGCGTCGCCCACTTTGCCTGCCGTCTGACCCAGCAGCGCAAGGCCGAGGGCTATCCCGGCAAGCTGACCTGCTCTGCCAAAACGAACGTGCTCGCACGTACCGACGGCTGGTTCGTGGAGATCGCCGCTGAGGTCGCGTCTGGCTATTCGGACATCGAGTTCGAGGCGTTCATCGCCGACGACTTCGCGCGCCGCATCGTGGCCTCCCCGCACGACCTCGATGTCGTGCTGCTGCCCAACCTCTACGGCGACATCTTCTCGGACGAGGGCGCGGGCACGATAGGCGGTCTCGGCCTGGCGCCGTCAGGCTGTTTCGGGGAGGACTGGGCCTACTTCGAGTCGGTCCACGGCACTGCGCCCGACATTGCCGGTCAGCACCGCATCAATCCCACCGCGACGATGCTCTCGGCGGTGATGATGCTGCATCATCTGGGTCATCACGACCAGGCGACCGCGCTGGAGCGCGCCATCGATCAGGTCTACGCCGATGGTGAGCGTCTGACGCCCGATCAAGGCGGCTCGGCGAGCACGGAAGAGTTCGCCGAGGCCGTCATCGACGCCCTCTAGACCGCAGCCGACGAGTCTGTTGGCGGGAGCGCATGGGAGTCGAACCCACCCGAGACGGTGCGGACCGCCCCGCATCAGTGTTGAAGACTGTGGAGGACACCGGTCCCCTTCCGCTCCCGTTGATCAGAGGGTAGCTGAGTCTACCCCTAGCTCACGTAGAGCTCCGCGGTGGCCGGTTGGATCGCTTCGTTGAGGCCTTGCTGGAACTCCCCCCAGCGATCTCCGTAGCTGGAGCGTCGGAAGCGCAGATGCAGGCTCGCGGTCTCCGACGTCTGCGTCGCTGATTCGGTGGCCATGCCGCTCAGGTGCTGGCCGAGGAACTCGAGCAGCGCTGCCTCCGACTGCACATAGTCCGCAGCCGGCATCGTCACGATCAGGTCGTGTCCGCCCGGCAAGAGCCCCGTCAGCGGCGTGCCTGAGAACAACCGCTGCACCAACAGCACCACGAACGAGAACAGCATCAACAGGCCGATCAGCTCGTAGTTGTACGTCGCCGCCGCCACTGACGTACCGATCAGCACCATCAGGTAGCCGATCTCGGCTGGGTCCTTGATCGGCGTGCGGAAGCGGACGAACGAGAGCGCGCCCAGCAATCCCAGCGACAACGGAATCGAGAACTGGATGGAGATGAACAACGCCGTGATCGCTGGTCCGGCGAGGATGAACACGCGGTGCACGCCCGCGCCGCGCTCCCAGTCTCGATAGAACCACACATACAACGCCCACAGCACGACCGACGCCGCCAGCGAGACGAGCATCGCGAAGAGAAACTCCTCCAGCACAATGTCCGAGCTGGGGCCGAGAATGTCGGGCATGGGACGCTCCTGTTCCTCTCGCTATGCCGACCGCGCGCGGACGCGGCGATGGCCGCCCAGCACCTGGTCGACCGCCAGCACGTACTTGGAGTGCGCGCTGCGCTGCAACCCGAAGCGGTCCAGACCGTCCAGCCGCCGCGGCAGCGAGCCAGACGACTTCAACTCCAGCACCGAGCCACGCACGACCGGGTGCCAAAGCGGCGCTCCCGCAGCGGCGATCGGCGCGGCAGCCCGGACGCGGGTGTCCAGCGAGACGCGCAGACCGCTCGCGGCGTCACGCAGACGCAACCGCTGATAGCGGACGAGCACGGCCGGCTCGAGCGACGCGGCCAGCGGCGGCTCGAGTTGGCGCGCGAGCTCGGTCAGCGCTTGTCGGCTGGGCAGGACGAGTCCCCCGCCGAGTTCCAGACCCTGCAGCGACGTGGAGTCGAGCCGCAGGCGTCGCTTCGAGGACTCGACACCGTCGCGCTGCTTAAGCTCCAGCCACGCGCCAGCGTATGGGTCGACCGGATCGCCGTACCAACGCAGACGCAGCTTGGATTTCAGTCGCTGGCCGTCGGCCGAGTCCCAGTAGGCGTCCAGCTGCGGCGTGTCGAAGTAGCACGACGTGATCACACCCTCGGGATACGTGGGGTCCGGCAGCAGGCGGGCCCGCAGCCAGGCGGCCAACAGCGCCGCGCGCGCGTCGGAGACGGGATACTTGCGTTCCTCGCGCGCGTCGGACAACGGAGGGCGCTGGATGATCGGCAGGCCGGTGGAGATGGGCGATGGCATGGGTGCAGCCTAACGGCGCGTTAACATCGAATCGATCACCAGCATGCTGGAAAGGTTGGCCGTGCCGCAGCGAAGTCGTTGGGCTGTGCTGGCCTCTGTCGTCGCGGTCGTCGCTCTGATCGGCGCCGCGATCTACGCATCGGCCGGCGACGCGCCCCCGCCGCGCATGATCAGAGCCGCCGCCGGCGTTGCCGGCAACCTCGCCGACCTCGACACTCGCTCCGACCCTGACGCTGTCGTGTTCGACATCGAGACCGTCCGCGTATACGACATCCAGCTCTCCGAGGAGTCTCTGCAGACGCTGAAGCAGGACCCGCTCGCCGAGCAGTATGTGCCCGGCGCAGCCGTTGTGGATGGCGTCCGATTCGATGACATCGGCGTGCGCTACAAGGGCTATTTCGGCGTCCTGCGCGCCTGCTTTGCGACTGGGGTCAACGTCTGCGACAAGCTCTCATACAAGCTGAAGTTCGACCATTACCTGCCCGACCAGCGCTATCACGGCCTGAAGCGGCTCAACTTTCACCCGATGAGCGGCGACGACGCGCAGATGCGCGAGATTCTGACGTATTGGACGTTTCGTGACGCTGGCGTGGCCGCGCCGCGCGCCGTCTACGCCGAGCTGCGCCTCAACGGCGAGCCGCTGGGACTGTTCACGCTGACCGAGGACATTGACGACCGCTTCATCGCGGACCGCTTCGACGATGTCGGTCTCGGCGTGCTGACAAAGGAGTGGTGGCCGGCAAGCCTCGATCATTTGCCGAACCTCGTGGAGCACGACCTCGACACGGTCGCCCGCGGGCCGCGCGATCTGTCGGGGTTGCGCGACTTCGGCGACGCGCTGGACGCCGCAGAGACGCCGGCCGAGACGTTTGCCGTGTTGCAGTCGTACATCCACGATCTCGATCAGCTCTACCGCTACCTCGCCGCCGATCGACTGACCGACAACTGGGACGGCATCGTCGCCTGGTACTGCACGCCCGAGTGCCGTAATCACAACTTCTTCCTCTACGAACATCCCGCCACAGACGTCTTCACGCTGATCCCTTGGGACACCGAGCACTCGTGGCGCGGGATCAGTCCGATCCGCGAGTACTACGGCATGCCGGACTGGGATGAGCTGGATCGCGGTTGTGAGAGCGTGACCGTGTTCTGGAATCTGCAGGGCCGTCCGCCCTACTGCGACCAGATTCTGCATGCCCTCGCCACGCAGGGTTGGGAACGGTACATTGCCGCATCCCGCTGGCTGCTGGAAGATGCGCTGCCCGAGTCAACGCTGCAGGCGCGGATCAATCAGCTCTCGCGACTGATCGAGCCGTACGTCCGCGAAGATCGCAACGGCCCCGGCGTGCTCGCCTGGCAGGAGGCGCTGCGCGCCATCCGCTGGGAAGTCGGAGAGCGATACGACTACATTGCCGAGAAGATCGCCGCTTGGGATCGTCACGGAAAGGCACCCGCCGATGACTGACCTGATCTTGCGCGGCGGCACGGTCGTGGACGGCAGCGGCGCAACGCCAGTTCGCGCCGATGTCGCCATCGAGGGAGAGCGCATCGCAGCCGTGGGCGACCTCTCCGAGCTGTCCGCAGCCCGCGTGATCGATGTCTCCGGCCTGACGGTCGCGCCCGGCCTGATCGACACGCATGCGCACTCCGACGGTCATCTGCTGCGCGACGCCGAGCACGCGCACGGCCTCGTTCAGGGCGTGACGACCGAGTTCATCACCCAGGACGGGCTGTCCTACGCGCTGCTCTCAGAGCAGAACCTGGCGCCGTACGGCCGCTACATCGCGGGCCTGTATGGTCCGCCGCCGACGGGTCTGGACATGTCCAGCATGTCCGCGTTCCTCTCGCACTACGATGGCAAGGGTTGCAACGTGGCAGCTCAGGCGCCGCATGGTCCCGTGCGTCTCGAGAGCGTCGGATTCCGCGACGCGCCGCTGCGCGGCGAGCCGCTCGCCGCCGCCGAGCGAATCGTCGCTGAGGCGATGGAGCAGGGCGCGACCGGATTCTCGACCGGGCTGTCCTACTACCCCAACTCCTACTCCGATACCGAAGAGTTGGTGGCGCTCAACCGAGTGGTCGCACGCTACGGCGGCGTCTACGTCACCCACATCCGCAACCACAACAACGACCGCGCCCCGGAGGGCTCGGGCATCACCGAGGCGATGAACATCGGCCGCCGATCCGGCGTCAAGGTGCACATCTCGCACTACAAGACCTACCCGCAGAACGCCGGCCAGGTCGACGCGCTGATGTCGGAGATCGATCTCGCCAAGGCTGACGGCGTCGATGTGACGCTGGAGTGCTACCCCTACGCGCCGCCGGCGACGGTGCCCGGCTACTTCCTGCGCGGCGAATGCCACGACGGCGGCATTGATGCGCTGCTCGGCCGGCTCGGTGACCCGTCCTGGCGCGCGCGGCTGACCGATTCGCTCGACAATCTCTTCCCGGGCCGCAGCGACAATGCTGTCTGGACCTGGATCGGGGCCGAGCATCTGCAGCATCTGCAGGGCGTGTCCTTCGGCGACGCCGCGGCGATGATGGACCTGTCCGTGTCGGAGATGATGATCACGGTGATGCGCGAGTCGGCGCTGCATTGCGGGTTTCGCGAGTCGCCGCCGGCCAGCGCGGTCGTCGCTAGACAGATCGAGGCCGACGTGATCGCCCTCCTCTCGCGTGATGACTACATGGTCGGCTCCGACGGCATCCCCTTCGATGACGGCGTTCCCCATCCTCGCGCGTACGGCACGTTTCCGCGCATCCTGGGCCGGCTCCGCCGCCGTCACCACGTCCCGATCGAACAGATCGTTCGCACGATGACGTCGCTGCCGGCCAGCCGCTTCGGACTCCGCGATCGCGGACTGATTGAAGCAGGCAAATACGCCGACCTCGTCGTCTTCGACGAAGACACGGTCATCGATACTGCGGACTTCAGCGATCCCCGCACACCCCCCGCGGGCATTCCCTACGTCATCGTCAACGGCCAACTCGCCGTCGAAGGGGGGCGTCCAACCGGCGCGTGCGCCGGCCAGGCGCTCGAGGGAGCGTTCGCAAGCTGAGTGCTAGCGACTCGTGAGCTCTCTCCAGTCCGACTCATACTTGCCAGGCACCACGTCAAACTCGGCCAGGAATGCATCAGCGCAGCGCGCCTCGTCGGACTCCCAGAATTGCGTCGCGCGCTGTAGCCCCTTCCAGCCAATCAGCGCCTCAAACGCCCGCGCGCCTTCTTCGTAGTAGTACCACCGCTCGGTGTCGCCGGACAGCAGCGACTCCAAGGTGTCGAGCAGCCCTCCGCCTTGAAGCTCGCCCCAGGCGTACATCTGACCGAACCACTCCGCGCTGCCTTCGGTCAGAAACCGCCCGCACTCGCCGGAGCCGTCAAGGAGCGAATCGACGTCCTCGAAGGCCCAGCCAGCGTTCGCTTGCAGCACGTGGAAGTACTCGTGCGCGAGCAGCCACTTGAATTCCTGACTTTCGATGGCGGTGTTGCGGTCTTCATCAAGCCGAACGCAGACCTCGATCAGCTCTGAACCGTCGGGCGCAGTCGCGCGGCGCGCAAATCCAAGCACCTCGCCGAAGAAGAGCGCCTTGCACTCGGGTTCGATTGAGATCTCAGAACGGGTCTCTGCGACCAGATCGTGCTCTCGCCGGTACCACTCGACAATCTCTGCCACCAACAACTCGATCGCACCGGCGTCAATGTCGTCGTAGGCTTCGTTGACCCGAACAGCGATGTAATCAGGGAGGTCTGGCGGCGGCGCCATCGACGCTTGCAGGGGCGCCGCTGCTTCAGGCTCAGGATCATCGCCTCCTATCAGCTGGAGAGCGCCGTAGACGATGGCCGCGATGATTCCGGCGAGCAGCAACAAACTGAACAGGTTGGCGAGACAGCCGGGATTCTCCTGCCCGGCTCCGCCGTCTCTTGGTCGAGCCGGGTAGGTGCCGGAGTGCGGTCCGACGTTTTGCCCTGATCGCTCGGCCGTCTCGCCTGTGTCGCCTGTGTCGCCCGGTCGAGTGTCCTCATCAGCAGCCATCGCGAGTCATCCTGCGCCGTGACGTCGTCGACGGCTACTCCACCACGCCGTCGATGATGAGCTGTTGGAACTCTGACTCCGAGTAGCCGCAGAGCTCTCGATAGACGTACTCGGAGTCCTCGCCCAGCAACGGCGAGCGGCGCGGCATCGGTGGCGGGGTCTCGCTCAGACGCCAGGCCGGGCTTTCGTACGACATCGCGCCGATGACCGGGTGCTTGCTCTGCCACCAGTGATTGCGGTGGCCAAGCTGCGGATCGTCGTGGGCGTCGCGGACGGTTGAGGCTCGGTGCGCCGGGATGCCGACCGCTTGCAGCAGATTCTCCACCTCCGCAACGGTCTGTTCGGATGTCCATCGCGCGAGACCCGCGTCGAGATCGTCCTGCTGCTCGAGACGGCCGGAGGCGTCGCAGAGCGCCTCTGACTCCAGCCAGTCCTGACGATCCATCAGCAAGGCCAGACGGCGCCACTGGTCGTCGTCGGTCACGGCGATGGCAATCCAGCGGTCGCCGCCGGTGTGGTCATCTGCGCAGGGATAGACGCCGTGCGGCGCGTACTGCAGGTCGCGATTGCCCAGCGGACCCTGAACGCGGCTAGTGTTCGCCGCGTCGATCACGCCGGCGTCAAGCACGAGCGTTGAGGCTTCGAACTGCGAGAGGTCGATGTACTGTCCCTCGCCCGTGCGGCGTCGATGATCCAGCGCCGCCAGGATGCCAATGATCCCCACATGCGTCGCCACCCAGTCGGTGTAGGCCACCCCCGTGCCGACCGGCGGACGATCGGGCCAGCCGGTGACGCCGGTGATCCCGGCAGTCGCCTGCAGGGTCAGTCCGAAGCCGCGATAGCCCGCGTGCGGGCCCGTCTGACCCTCCATCGACATCGAGCACATGATCACATCGGGCTTGATCGCGCGCACTGCGTCGTAGTTCAGGCCGATCCGCTGCATGAAGCCGGGAGCGAAGGACTCGGTCACGATATCGGCGGTGGCAACCAGGCGTTTCGCCACCTCTGCCCCGCGCGGATGGGCCAGGTTGATCGCCACCGAGCGCTTGCCGCGGTTGAACTTGGCGAAGTAGGCGGAGGCATCGAGCGATCCGTCGCCCTGAGGTCTGGGGCCGCCGGAGCGGAAGGTGTCGGGCCGATGCGACGACTCCACGCGAATCACCTCCGCGCCGTGAAACGCCATCTGCATGGTCGCATTGGGACCCACGCCGACCCACGCGAAATCGGCGACCCGAATGCCGCGAAAGACGTCAGCCCCGGTACCGTCAGAGTCGGACATCTCGCGCCTAGCGCCGCTGGAACTGTGGGTCGCGCTTCTCGACGAATGAGCGCGCGCCCTCCCGGGCGTCGAGCGATCCGCGCAGCCACGACTGGTAGAGCTCCTCCAGCTGCGCCTGCTGCGTCGCGTCGTTGTTCAGCGCCGCGTAGATCGCGCGCTTGGTCAGGCCGACAGCGAACGGCGCCATGCCCGCCAGGCGGTCGGCCAGTGCCAGCGCCTCGGGCAGCAGCTCGTCGTGAGGCGCGACGCGGTTGGCGAGCCCCAGCGACAGCGCCTGATCGGCGTCGATCGGGTCCGACGTCCAGAACAGCTCCATCGCTTTCGAGTGTCCGACCAGCCGCGCCAGCGTCCACGACGCCGCCCAGTCTGGCCCCAGTCCGATCTTCAGGAAGCCGGGATGGAATCGTGCCCGTTCGGACATGATCCGCATGTCGCAGGCGAGCGCGATCGCGAACCCGGCGCCCGCCGCCGCGCCGTTGACGGCTGCGATCACGGGGAACTCGAGCGACTGCAGCTCGGCCGCGAAGCCGTAGCGCAGCTCGGTCGATTCGAGTCCGGGCTGGCCCTCTTCCGCCACGCGCTCATCGCGGTTGGACAGATCCGCGCCGGAACAGAAGCCGCGTCCCGCGCCCGTGATCACGAGCGCACGCACCTCAGGATCGCCCTTCAGATCGGCGGCCAACTCGCGCAGCCCCGTTCGGATTCGCGGCGAAAGCGCGTTCAGCACCTCAGGACGATTCAGCGTCGCCAGCACAACGCCGTTTGATCGCCGATCAATCAGCAGATGGTCGTCAGACATGGTCAGCATCTCCATTCTTCGCGGTCGCGGCGAGGATCTCTTCGGTGTGTTGGCCGAGCGTCGGCGCTGGCCGCGATTGCCACGGCGTGGCCGACATCTTGAGTGGCGCGCCCGGCACGGTGAGTCGCCCCAGCGCGGGATCGTCGACCTGCTGGAAGAACTCGCGTGCAGCCAGCTGCGGGCTGTCGACGATGTCTTGCATCGTATTGACCGGACAGATCATCACGCCATGATGCTGCCCCGATTCGTACAGGTCTTGTGAGCCACGCGCGGCGAAGAACGCTTCAATCTCCGATTCCAACTCGCGAATCTCCGCCTCGCTCGGCAGCTTGTCGCCCGCGATGGCGATCGAGGACCACCACTCGGCATCGAACTGCGGATCAGCGCCGTCCGCGGACATCCAGCGATGCAGTCTGAGCATCGAGGCCGGTACTCGCACGAAGGCCACGTAGCCGTCGGCGCTGGGATAGATGATCCGCGTCGCGCGGTCGGCGAAGGCGCGAGCGCCGCCTGCTCGCTGGGTGATGATGCCGTCCATCTCGTAGTAGAGCCGAGCGTTGCCCAAAGTGTTGGCCATCGCCGCCTGCATCGATACATCGACGTGCTGCCCGCTCCCGGACGTGTGTCGCGCGTGCAGCGCGATCATCGCCGCCGAGCCGGCATTGAGCGCGGTGATGTTGTACGCCTGCTCGACCGATGGCCGCAGCGGCGCGCGATCAGGATCGCCCACGAGCGAGCTGAGCCCGCCCGAGACGTGACCGATAAGGTCCGATGCCGCCCACCTGGATTTCGGACCAGACTGTCCGAAGGGCGTGATCGAGACGTAAATCAACTGCGGCGCGCGCTCGCGGAGATCGTCGTAGCCGAGCCCGCGAACAGCCATCGCGCCGGGCGCATCCGACTCGAACAGGAAGTCCGCCGTCTCGCAGAGTCGGCGCAGAGACTCACGGTCTGTTTCGTCGTCGAGGTCGAGCACGATCGAGCGCTTGCCTGCATTCATCTGGGCCCAGTAGAGCGATGACTCCCCGTCATCGCGCAGCATCGGTCCGCGGCGACGGCTCGGGTGTCCGTGCGGCGGCTCGACGCGAATCACGTCGACGCCAAGTCCAGCCAGGACCATCGTCGCCAGACCACCAATCTCAGCAGTCAAATCAATGGCGCGATAGGGCGAAAGCGCAGCAGTCATGCCAATCAGGTTACGCGAACCACCCAATTCCCCCGCGCACCTCAAGATTCAATTCCCCCGCGCACCTCAAGATTCGATTCCCCCGCGCACGCGGGGGTCTGCTCGGATTACCACAGCACCGTCGCGGCTGCGTGACCGATTGCTCCAGTTACCACCCCTGCTTTATCGTAAGCCCGCTGGGCCTGATTCAACCATCGATTCTCTCGTCGAACCGCCCAGGACTATTCAGCATCTGAGGAGATTGCCATGAAAGCGCTCGCCCTTGTGGCCGTTGCTGTTGCCGGCCTGCTCACCATTTGGGTCGCGGGAA
>JAJDZG010000169.1 GCA_022824765.1 Dehalococcoidia bacterium
AGAGAGCTTGCAGCCCTCAACGATGTCCCGCACCGACGGCGGATAGTGGTGATCCTCGAAGAACCGCCGCAGGAACGCCATAATGCGCTCCGGCTTGTCCGAGCGCGGCCCCCGCTTGCCGCGCCGCGGCACAATCTCCTCCCCGCCATCCTCAGCGACCCCGTCAGCGCCCACCTGGCTGGACCTTGGGCTGGACGCCGGGCTGGATGTTGCAGTCACGGATGCTGGCATGAGTCCTGTCCTTCTCCGCATGGTCTGGTCCGCGTAATCTGGTCCGCCCCTTCGCGAGCTCAACGGCGGCCCATAACCAACTGTCAAGTAACCTAGACCATAGCACGCTCCGCGCACGTGTGCGGAACTCGTGTTCGATCACAGCATAGCGCATCAACCCCCGCCATGTCGCCGACCATCCAGAGCCCACCATCCAGAGACATTGCACAGACATTGCAGAACGGCGCGATAGGCTAAACACGCCTCACCCAATCTGCGCCCGGAGAGAACCACACCATGACTCAACCGCCAGACACCGACAACAAGGTCGGGCTCGTGATCGCCGCCCATCCAGACGACGCCGACTTCGGCGCCGGCGGCACCTCCGCCCTCTGGACCACCCTCGGCTGGCAGATGCACTATCTGGTCGTCACCAACGGCGCCAAAGGCTCCGCCGACCCCGAAATGACCTCGGAACGGCTCATCCCTATGCGCGAACAGGAACAGCGCAACGCCGCCGACGAACTCGGCGTCGTCAGCTGCTCCTTCCTGCACGGGATGGACGGCGAACTCGAATACACCCGCGAATACCTCGGCGGGATCGTCAAAACCATCCGCCGCCTCCAGCCACACGCCGTCTTCACCCACTCGACCGATGTCATCCACCGCCGCTCCTTCGCCGGCGACGACGAAGACCCCCTCGCCGAGTGGCGCGGCTTCATCAACCACCGCGACCACCGCTGCACCGGCCAAATGACCCTCGACGCCGTCTATCCCACCGCCCGCGACCGACTCAACTTCCCCGAACACCTCGACGACGGCCTCGACTGCCACAAGGTCGCCGAACTCTTCATCTGGGGCAGCGCCAACGCCAACTTCGAAATCGATATCACCGACGTGATCCAGACCAAGATTCGCGCCCTCACCCGCCACGTCTCCCAGTTCGGCGACCGCGGCGAAGACTTCATCGCCAACGTCGAAAAACGCTGGAGCTCCGCAGACGGACGCTTCTACGAGAACTTCGAGCGAGTCTCCCTGCCCATCTAGGCAGCCCACGCATACCCGGCAGCAGGCCAGCTGAACGGGCCAGGTCAACAGGAAAGCTGAACAGGCCAGGTCAACAGGAAAGCTGAAGCCCGGCAGCTCAAGCAGCACAGGTGATCCATGGCCCCGCCAGCCAGATTCTGCCCCAGCTGCGGCGCGCCCCTGCCCCAGCCAGACGCCTGCCAACAGCTCGGCTGCGGATGGATCGCCTACCGCGACCCCAAGCTCGCCGTGGTCGTCCTCGTCCGCGACGACCAGCAGCGACTCCTCACCATCCGCCGCAACCACGAACCCGCCATGTTCCAGTGGAGCTGGCCCTCAGGCTTCGTCGACGCCGGCGAACGCGTTGAAGACGCCGCCGCACGTGAGGTCCGCGAAGAAACCGGCATCGACGCCCAGATCGAGCAGCTGCTCGGCGTCTGGTCGACCACCAGCGACCCCGTCGTCGTGATCGCCTATCGCGCCTCCGCCGCCGGCGGCGAGCTGCGCCCCGGCCCAGAAGCCACCGCCGCCGCCTGGACCCCCCTCAGACGCCGACCCGCACCCACCTTCCCCCACGACCAAGCAATCCTCCACGCCTACCTCAACACCAACTAACCCCCCTTCATTCCAGCCCCCTCCGTCATTCCAGCTCGTCTGGAATCTCGCCCCACTACTCCCCCGACTCCGACCACAACGGCAAACGCGCCCGACAGTGATCGCAGATCACATTCGCCTCTGTCTGCAGCTCACCGCCGCGCGTGACCGTCAGAATCACCTGGCGCATGTGATCCTCGCAGTACCGACACAGACAACGATCGCAGACCAGGCTCGACGACTGCGGACACCCAGGCTCTCCGCAGCGGCCCGCAGCGTTGCGCGCGCGCGCCGCCTCCTTGAACACCAGGTGCGCGGCGACGTCATCCCGCAAACGCTGGCAGCGCTCAGCGACGCAAATCTCCTGGCCGTCGTCCCCGATCTCGCCGTGCCGGCCGCAGAATCCCCGAGCGCAGTACTGGCACTGACCGATCAATGGCTCGCGACAGCCCCGACGCAGGCGCGCGCGATGCTCGCAGTGAGTGGCCTTGCGGTACTCGCGGATCTCCACCGCGTCAGACTACCGCGCACGATCAGACGGACGACCCGACTACAGGCGAAGCTTGCCATGCGACGGCTGGCGGCGCCGCTGGCGGCCCTCTTCCACCGCCTGCTCGCGCTCCAGCTCGAACACCGAGATGATGTTGCTCTCGTAGACATACCCGCAGGACAGGCAGCTCGAGTAGACGCTGTGAGCGTCAGATTCGCGCAGCATCATGCCGGAGCATCGCGGGCATTTCGACGGAGGCGTGGCGGGCATCATCCAACTCGCTTTCATGGCACCGAAGCTCGGCAGACCAACGCGCAGGTTTGATTGTGAAACTCTGCACGAGCCAACTTTGTGAAACGATGCACATTATGAGCAGCCCAACCACCATTTGTCAACCATCAAGACCAAAACCCCCCCCCACCCCCCCAGCCCCCCCCTAGATCGTCATTCCAGCTTGTCTGGAATCTCGCTCCCCCTCCGTCATTCCAGCGCCCCCTCCGTCTTTCCAGCTCGTCTGGAATCTCGCCCCCAGCTCGCCATCCCATGTCAACTACGACACACCACACCCCCAATCCCACAGAGAACCACCCCACAGATATCCACAGATATGCTCAAAGTCCCATGCAACGCGCCACTGACCGCATCGCCGTCTTCGGACTCGCCCTCATCCTGCAGGGCGCCCTCAGCATGGCGCTCGGTCCCCCGCCCGACGGACGACCGACCTGGTTCGCCTGGCTGCTCGCCCAGCTGCGCCGCTCTACCCTGCTCGAGAGTGTCCCACCCCGACTGCGCGTCTTCGCGCCCTTTGCCGCCTCACTGGCACTCATTCGAGCCGCCGCCGCCATCGAGCGACGCCGTCCCGCCGGACCAGGCCGCAAGGCCGCGATCCTCGTCCAGGCACTCCTGCTCGCCGCCACCTTCGACGCCTGGCGCGGCGTCCGACTCTCCGACGCCCTCAAGCGCGACCTCGACGCCTCAGAAGTCGCCGATGACGGCCAACCCCTGCGCCAATCCCTCCACGAAGCAGAGACCGAGCGCCTCGAAGCCGAGATCGGCCGCGTCGCCATCGCCGCCGGCGAAGGCGTCGTCGGACCATGGGCCGCCTACGCCATCTTCGACCTCTCAGGCGCCGTCGCCTACGCAGCCGCCGAGTCCCTGGGCGGCCCAATCGCCGGACCCGGCTCCGAAGGCCCGCTGGCCGCGATGCTCGACCCAGCCCGACGCCTCGCGCCGGTGCGGCGCGGCCGCGACACCATCGCCGCCGCCGCCACCCTCGCCGCCCACGGACGCTCAGACCTCCAGCCCACCGAACTCGAAGAACTCGCGCTCGGCTCCGAGTCCCCACTGCCCGTCACCGCCATGTCCGTCGCCCTCGATCGCCGCGCCTCCTGGAACGGACGCTCCGTCGGCTGGCACCGACCAGCGCCCGACCTCGCCGACCTCAACCGCGCCCGACGCCTGCACCTCAAGGCGCTCGGCTTGCTCGCCGCCGCAGCCGCCGGCGTGGCCGCCGCCGGCGGCATCTTTCAACCCGCCCCCGACGACTCCAGCTCGCATCAGCCCGACCCCCTCTGAGCGACTCGTCAGCACCTATTGCTAGGCTGTACCCAGTTACCCAACTCCCACATCGCACACGCCGGAGATCAACATGCCGCAGTTCCCCTCAGTCAAATGGTTCGAGGCCCTTCGCGACCAGGTCGCAGACGACCCCCATTGGCGCGACTTCGGCATGATGGACTGCGCCATGGGCGTCAACGTCGGCGATACCACCATCAAACTCGTCTTCGACGGCTACGAAGTCACCGAAATCGCCGACATCTCCAAGACCGCCGACCAGGAAGACCTCGACTTCACCCTCGTCATGCCCACCGAGCGCTGGCGCGAGATGATCGAAAACATCCAGGCCAACGGCCACGCAGACCTCCATCACACCCTCAACACCATCGACCTCGAAAGCCCCGAAGAACTCGCCAAAGGCGACGACTACAACCGCCGAGACCTCTTCTACCGCTTCAACCAGACCCTCCAGGACTTCTTCGACGCCTCCTCCGAAATCAAAACCACCTTCCCCAAGCCCAAAGCCAAGCGCAAGCGAAAAACCGCCGCCAAGTCCTAGGCCCACTTCACAGCAGCCCCCAACCATCATTCCAGCCCCAGCTCGCCATCCCAGCCCCCAACCGTCATTCCAGCTTGTCTGGAATCCCGCCCCCTCCGTCATTCCAGCCCCCTACCGTCATTCCAGCTTGTCTGGAATCTCGCTCCCCTCCGTCATTCCAGCCCCCTCCGTCATTCCAGCTTGTCTGGAATCTCGCCCGACAACTCGACCCCCGAAGAACGCAACCTCGGACGAGTCGCAGCCATTCGACATAATCGCCTACTATGTAGGATTCCAGCGCCATAGCCTCAGACCATGGCCATCCAAGTAACCCTCATCCACCACACGCCCGACCCCATTCGGGCCCTCTACATGGCCTACCGCGTCTGCTACTCCGCCCTCACCCCGCAGCAAGTGCTCGACCGCATCGCCGACGAACGAATCTCCCACCAGCAAATGCTCCAATTCGTCGAGGCCCGACTCCTCACCGGGCACATGTCCCCCCTCGAACAGGTCCACTTCGAATTCGGCATCGCCGGCGTCTCCCGTGCCTTCTCCCACCAATTCGTCCGACACCGAATCGGCATCAGCTTCGAACAGCAGAGCCAGCGTTACGTCACCTACCAGGACGGCAACTTCCCCTACACCGTCCCCAAAACCGTCCAACAAGCCGGCCTCGCCGACCACATGACCGCCCTCTTCCAGCAGGCCAGCAAGCTCTACGAGCAGATGGTCGAGGCCGGCGTCCCCGCCGAAGACGCTCGCTTCCTCCTCCCCAACGCCACCAACACCAACTTCAAAATCACCGTCAACTTCGCCTCCCTCCTCCACATCGCCGACCTCCGACTCTGCACCCGCGCCCAGTGGGAATTCCGCAAAGTCGTCTCCCTCATGCGTGCCGAAGTCGTCAAGGTCGCCCCCGAACTCGGACGCCAGCTCCAGCCCAAATGCGGCGAACGCCGGCTCGGCTACTGCGACGAGGACTACGACGCCTGGAAAGCCTGCCCCATCGGAAAAAAGCGCCCCCACAAGAACGAACTCTTCCAGCTCTACGACGCCTACCGCCAAGGCGAACTAGACAACCTCGACGCCAACGACATGGCAATCATCGCCGCCGACACCAACGAACCCCCAACCTTCATCCGCTAGCCCCCCTCCGTCATTCCAGCTCGTCTGGAATCTCGTCCCCACTGCACCAGAGGCCGCCGCCCCCCCCCGCAAAGCAGCCCCCCCCCCGCCTGCCCCCGTGGAGGGGGACGGGTGCCCGCACCCCCCCAGGCCCCC
>JAJDZG010000073.1 GCA_022824765.1 Dehalococcoidia bacterium
CCAGACGGTGCTAGGCGGCAGCTTTGCGTCGCTCAAGGCGGCTGCTGAGCTGACTGCGGCATACGATTGCCAGTCTGTCGAGCTGCGCGTGGCCGGGGCGTTTCACACGGCATCGTTCGCGGAGTCGGATCGCGCCAACCGAGCGCTGATTGATGCGCTTCCGATCCGTGAACCGTTCACGCCGATTGTGGGCAATCACCGGGGACAGTTGATCTCCACTGCCGAGCAGCTGCGGGATGAACTGCGCGATCAATACGTGCGCCCCGTCGAGTGGCAGCGTGCGCTGTACACGCTGCATGGCTGCGGGGTGCGTCGTTTCATCTCGCTCGGACCGGGCAACGTGATGGCCGGCCTCGTGCGCCGCTTTGGGCGGTCGCTGCCAGATCCAATCCGCATTCAACGCGTCAGTCAGTTCAGATTGTCTGGAGGAGCCCACGATGAGCCGTTATGAGTCTGACTTCATCCTCACGACCACCCGATCGGTGCGATTGCGCCTGGATTTCGAGCGTGCGATTGCGCCTGAGGTGATCAACGAGTGTCTGGAGATCGCGCTGCAGGCGCCGACGGCGTCGAACTCGCAGCAGTGGCAATGGCTGGTGATCACCGACGCGGAGAAGATTCGCGGGGTGGCCGAGATTTACCGCGACAGCTTCATGCAGCTGGCCGCGATGCGGGCTGACGAGGGTCCGCGTTGGCCGGAGGGGGATTCTCGGCGCGCGGCTGAGCCGGGCGTGACCCGATCGGCCACGTATCTCGCGGAGAACATGCACCGATGTCCGGCGCTGCTGATCGCCTGCATCCAAGGGCGTGTTGAGGACGCGGGTCCGATGGCGCAGGCTGGGACGTACGGATCGATCATTCCCGGCGCCTGGTCGTTCATGCTGGCCGCTCGTTCTCGAGGGATCGGGATGGCCTGGACGACGCTGCATCTGCGTGACGAGTCGCTGTCACGGGAACTGCTGGGGATTCCTGCCGACGTGACGCAGGCGGTGCTGCTGCCGATGGCCTATTTCAGCGGGTCGGAGTTCAAGGAAGGCCCGCGCATTCCGCTCGACCAGGTGGTGCACTGGAACGAGTGGGGTCAGCGCACGCCGGAGGCGTGATTGTCGGTCGGGCGTCGGCGGCTACTCGCCGGCCGGCCGCTGGATGCCCACGCCGTGATCGATGCCGTGCGTGACCCCGTCGTCGTAGCCCTGTCGCCAGGCGTCGGAATCGTGCGCCGCTTGTGCGGCGTCGCGGCGGCCGGCCATGACACCTGTGAACCAGCTGTCTGGATTGGGCAGACGATCGAGCATTAGCCATTCTGAGGCCTCGCGCCCGCGCTGGAATCCAGCCTCGGCCTCGGCCTGTTGAGCGCCGACCATCCTGGCGTCGACTTCGAGCGATGCCGTCTGCTGCCCGCGTGCTCGTGCGTCGGCGACATCTTGCTCGGTCGGTCCTTGATCGAAGATGCCCAGCGCGCCGCCGGCGGCGACGGTCAGCAGTACGCCCCCGGCGAACGACAGGACCAGTGCGAGTGCAACGCGAGGCTTCAAGTCTCACCGCCCCACTCCACGCCGGGCATCCCCGAGCCCAAGGTCAGCTTGCCGTCGACGAGGTCGCGGCCGTGCATATAGCCGGCCATCCAGCCCTGCCAATAGCTTTCGTCGACTGCGCCTTCGACCGATGCGCGGCCGATCTCGTAGCCGCCTTCCCAGCTGAATCCGTCGATCACTGCTCGCTGAATTGCTGGCGCCATGCTGTTGCCCGCTCGGTAGCCCTGGTCATAATGTTCGCGCCAGATGTCGTCGAGGCGCGCTTGCCAATCGGCTTGAGCCTGGGTTTCGCCGGTGTCGAACCCTTCGCGGTAGGCGGCGCTGACGTCTAGATCTCTGGGTCCGCTGTCGAAGAGGTCGGTGCCGAGCCCCACCGCTCCGACGCTGACGACACCGAGCACGAACGCCAGCACCATCCAGAGCGGCAGCGATGCGGCGGGCGGCCGCCGATCCTGGGGCAGCTCTTCGAGGACTCCGGTCGGCTCTGGCCTCGGTCGCCAGCTGGTGTCGGGCTGACGGCCTGGCTGGCGGTTGGGCGGCTGCCAGTTTGTTCGGGTCACTGGATATCACCCGCCTCCGGCTGGGGCGGCGGCGGGCATCGGCTCGAGCTGGCCGGGGGCGATTTGGGTCCAGCCCATGACGCGGCCCAGCATCAACGCGGCGAGCGCGACTAACGCTCCGACGGAGGCCACCCAGAAGATCATTTCGACGTCGAAGAACGATCCCACGATTGCGACCAGGAACGAGGCGACGGCGCCGACGTCCCAGGCCAGCTGGAACACCGCGGTCGCTCCGCCGCGCTGATTGGCCGCCACTCGGTCGACGGCCAAGGCGAGGAGTCCGGTGTGTGCGCCGCCCATGCCGATGCCGGTCAAGAGTCCTGCTGCCCAGAGCATAGGAGCGGTCTCGGACTGGGCAACCAGGGCCATTCCGGCGCAGGTGGCGATCAGACCGGGGATGATCACCGGCACGCGACCGAGTCGGTCGGAGACTCGTCCGGCCAGGGGACGCGAGAGCATGGCGCCGATGCCGGAGAAGGTGAAGAAGAGCGCGACAAAGCCAAGATCGCGGTGGTCCTGGTCGGCGAGCGGCTCCAGGAAGGCGGCCGCGACGGAGAATCCCAGCGTGACGCTGAGGAAGACCAGCATGGGGAAGATCGCGCGGGGCGGGAGCAGGGCCTTGATCGAGACGGGCGGTGCCTGTCCCTGGCTGGGCGGCTCTTTCTGGACCACGGTGATGAGCAGCGACACGGCCGCGGTGATTGCGCCGAGGATCAAGACGCCGTCGAACCCTCCGAAGGCGGCGACCGCCGCTCCGGCGAAGGGGGACGCTCCCTGCGAGAAGCTGGTCGAGAGTCCGAAGAATCCCAAGCCCTCGCCGCGCCGCGGGGCGGGGACGATTTCGGCCACCATCGATCCAGCCGAGGTCGGGTAGGCGGCCATGCCGATGCCCTGCACGCAGCGCAGCCCGAACAAGGCCCAGAGGTTGTCGGTGAAGAGCATCAGGAGGAAGGAGCCGATGAACATCAGCAGCGCGACGCGCATTTGGAGCACGCGGTGTCCGGCGTCGCTCCAACGCCCCACAAAGGGGCGCAGGACGATCGTGATCATCGCGTATCCGCCGACGACGAGTCCGACCTCGAAGAGGTTGAAGCCGAGGTCTGTCATTTCGCGTGGCAGCGTCGTGGTCAGATAGAAGAAGCAGGCGAAGAACGAGGCCGTGCCGAGCAAGGAGAAGATGAACTGGTAGGTCCAGAGCGGAGGACGCTGGGGCGGCAGCCCGGCGGCTCGAGCCAGGCTGCGCAGCAGGCTGTGCTGTGGCGCCGATCTTGCGGTCAGCCAGTCATGCGGACCGGGACGCGGCGCCGCGCCGTCGATGCTGGTCACGGGCGCCTCCCCGTCTTGCCGGCCTAGAACTCGGGAGGGCCGATCTCCGCGAGCGCATCTTCTGCGTGTCCGTTCGTGCGCACGCAGAGATGCGACGGGCCCTCCAACGGTTGCTTGCAGAGCGGACACTCGGGTCGGCCGCCGGCCAGGGTCTGTTCGGCCTGGACGGTGAAGCGGCGCGCTTCGCGGCGGCCGAGATCAACGCGAATCGTGGGCGGGGGATTTGCGGCATCCGCCTCGACGTCAGTGGCGAAGAAGGTGATCAGGTCCGCGTCCTCGTCGTAGCCCAGCGCGATGCGGCCGGCGAGGAAGTCATGGGTAGCGCGGTCGGGGAACGGCTCGAGCGGTCGGGGCGAGGGTTTGCGTCCCTCGCCGGGGCGGCGGTTGCGGGTCAGCAGCTGTTCGATCGCTTCGGACAGGGCTGCGACCTGCGTCTTCTCACACCAGATCGAGGCGGTGACATCGCCGGCGGTGACGCGCAGACGGAAGCGTCGCTGACCGGGCGGGCCGATCGCTTCCGCCTCCAGCACGTCCGCCGCACCCAGGTCATGCTCGGCACCGTTTGCCATGCTGCCAGTATACCCGCGTGTGGGGGCTGGCTCGGGATCTGGCTGGTGTCAGCATCGATCTGCGTGATCTGCTGGATGGCTATGATCGCTGAGACGACCGAACGGATGGATTGGGGGAGCATCATGGCAGTCGAGATTGGCCAGCCTGCGCCGGACTTCACGTTGATGGACGGTGATCGCAAGGAACACACGCTGTCCGACTATCGGGGACAGACGGTCGTCGTGGCGTGGTACGTGCTCGCTTTCACCGGCGGTTGAACGAACGAGCTGAGCCGCTTTCAGGAACTGCACAGCGAGTTTCAGGAAGCGGGCGTCCAGGTGCTGGGCGTTTCGGTCGACTCCCCCTTTGCGAACGGCGCGTACGCGCTTGAGCTGGGGCTTTCGTTTCCGCTGCTGGGTGACTTCCCGTGGGGTCGGACTGGCAAGGCCTGGGGGATTCTGAACGAAGAACGCGGCATTACGGCGCGGATGACCTACGTGATTGACGGGGAAGGGATCGTGCGTCACATCATCGATTCGCCGCGCGACTTTAACTCCCATCCGGAGGGCGCGCTGGAGTTCATCAAGACGATGTAGTTGAGCGGCATGAGGCGGATCGGAGTATCGGGCCAAATGTTAAGGTACGTGATCCATATCTATAGCCAGAACGGTCGTTTAGTACGCGCGTGCGGACAGCAACATAACAGGGGGGCGGGAGATTACTCGTAGTTTGCATAAATCTTGCGCTGGGCCGTTCCGTTGAGTTAGGTTGAGAGACGGACTTTGTTCGGCGTGGTTCTCCTGGAATTGGTTTAACGATGACGACTCTCGTCACCGACCTCTCCACGTCCGCGTCCGATTGTGCTCATACCTGGTTTGTGGACTCTCCTAACGGTCCGCTCTCAAAGGCAGTGTGCGGTAAGTGCGGCGGGGAATCGCTGCAGCAGAATTCCATCCCGGAAACGGGGAGGCAGAACAACAACGACATATACCCAGATCGTCAGCCGGCTTCGCGCGGACGTCGCGGTCCGCGCCGTACGTACATCGACGACGGACGCAGCCACGGCAACGATCTCGACCCTTACGCCAACCGTCGGTCGCAACAGTCGGCTCAGTGGGACCCGCTGTACACCGATTAGACGAGTCGTGCCCGTCCGTGTTGCATATGGCCAGATCGCGGATGGCCGTAGACTGAGGCGATGAGCACGAGCGGTCCGCCGGATCTCGACGCTGATTTGGCGAGTTTCGCCGTGCGCAGCGTGCCCTTCGATGAGTGGGTGGATATCGACACGATCGTCCACCGCAGCTCGCTGACGTCGGGCGACTTCGACTACGTGATGCGGCCGCTGTGTCCGGATTGCGGCAGGGAGGTCGAGATCGAGTACGAAACGCTCGAACCGGAGGCTGAGGGCGGTCGGGAAGTCATCTCTGCGCTCGTCTGCGGGAACTGCCGTGTCCTGTGGGAGCCTGAGCAACCTGAACAGTAGCCGCCGCGGTTAGCTCGGAGTTTGCGTCAGATGTCGCAGAACGAGTGCAGGGCGGGCGATACGCTGACGAGAACTGCGAGAGCATGCTCGCGCTGGCGGGCACAGAAAACGAGCTGAACCCATGAGCGTCTCCGTGCGCATTCCCACGCCGCTGCGCTCGCTCACGTCTGGCCAGGACGTGGTCGAGGCGGCGGGCGAGACCTTGCAACAGATCGTGCTCGACCTCGAGCGCCAGTTCCCCGGTATCGGCGACCGCGTGATTGATGAGGACGGCGAGATTCGCCGCTTCGTCAACCTGTTTGTGAACGGCGAAGACGTTCGGTTTCTGGACGGTCTGCACACAGCCATCGCGCAGGGCGACGAGGTTTCGATCGTCCCTGCGGTCGCGGGCGGCGCGAGATGAGCGTTCGCTACGAGACTGAGGGCAAGATCGCCCTGGTGACGCTCGACCGGCCGGAGCGGATGAACGCGATCAGCCCCGAGATGTCGCGCGATCTCAACCGCATCTGGTCGGAGTTCGACCAGGACGACGGGCTGCATGTTGCGATCATCACCGGCGCGGGGCGCGCATTTTGCGCGGGACGCGACCTTGTCCGCGACGGCGCGCACGACGACGAGATCGACCGGGCCGGGCGCTCGGCCGAGTCCAACGCATCGGGACGGGGCAGCAATGCGGCCGGACTCTCCAGCTGGGGTCCCGATCAGACGTACAAGCCGGTGATCGCAGCGATCAACGGCTGGTGTCTCGCCGGCGGGTTCGCGCTGGCGCTGTCCTGCGACCTGCGGATCATGAGCGACACGGCGCGGATCGGGTCGATGGCTCCCAAGCGCGGGCTCGTGCCAGGCGGTGGGCAGGTCCAGCGTCTGGCGCGCTATGTGCCGTTCGGCAGGGCGCTGGAGCTGCTGCTGCGTGCCAATCATCTCGACGCGCATGAGGCGCATCGGATCGGTCTGGCGAATGCGGTCACGGACTCAGAGTCGCTGATCGAGACGTCACGCGAGTGGGCGGACGAGATCGCGTCGAATGGCCCGCTCGCTGTTCGAGCGGCCAAGCGCGCGGCCTATGAGGGTGTGCTGCTGCCGTCGGGCTTCGCGGAGGGGATGGATTTGGAAAGCCAGCTGTACGCGGAGGTGATGAAGTCAGCCGACGCCAGGGAGGGTACGACGGCGTTCGCGGAGAAGCGCCCCGCCAACTTCACGGGTCGCTAGGCCGCATCTGCGCCGTTGGGTCGATCGGTCAAGACGCGCGGCAGCCAGGTGGTCAAGAGCGTCCAGAGGTCGTCTCGGCGTTGACGCAGCGAGTGGGTCGCGCCGTCGAGGATGCACAGTTCGCGTCCGTCGCCGGCGATGGAGAACACCCACTCCGACAAGCTGGGCGGCAAGCGCCAATCGGCTGATCCGTGGACCAGCAGGAGCGGTCGGGGCGCGAGCGATCTCACTTCTTCAGGGTCGATCCCCATTGTCTGGGTCGATAGCGCCGCGACGGCGGCGACGGGGGAGCGGGCCGCGGCTCGAATCACGATCGCGCCGCCGTAGGAATGGCCGATGAGGGCGATGGCTGCGACTCCGCGTTGCTCAAGCCATGCGATCCCGGCGATCACGTCGGATGTTCCGTCATCGATTGGCCCTGGCGATGTCTTGATGCGGAAGTCGAGGCGGAGGACTCCGATTCCGCGAGCGGGCATTGCCTGAGCCAGGTCGGCGTAGATGCCGTGGGCGGGGCCGTCGACACCGCCGTCGAAACCTCCGACGCAGAGGACGGCGCTTGAGCCTGAATTTGCTGGTTGCCAGCGGACGTTGATTGGGCCGCGCGGGGAGTCGATCTGGAGTTTGGTCATTGCCTGGTTCGGTCATCTGGGGTTCGTTGATACGCTAGCGTCACCCGTTTGCCATTGGAGCTGCCCATGACCCTGGTCCCTGCCGAATCCGATGCTCGCTCGAGCGCCCAGGCCGCGTTGGCGGCGGCGTTTGCTCCCCAGTCCGTGGCGATTGCTGGGGTGTCGCCCCGCACGACTGGTTGGGGCGGGGGACAGATGTTCCTGCGCGGCATTCGCAACCTCGACGTGGTGCCGCAGGTCTACTGCCTGAATCCACGCGGCGGAGCGCTCGACGACGGGACGCCGCTGTATCGCACGTTGGCGGAGGTGCCGGGGCCGGTCGAATCGCTGATTTCGGCGGTGCCGGCCTCCGCGATTCTGGGCTTGATTGACGACGCGATCGAGAAGGGGGTGCGGGTCATCCACCTCTTTACGGCGGGATTCGGGGAGACGGGCAGCAGCGAACGCGCTGGCCTCGAGGCTGAAGTCCTGCGCAAGCTGGATAAGGCTGGGATTCGTCTGATCGGTCCAAACTGCATGGGCATCCACTCGACGCGCGGCGGGGTGTCCTGGATGGATGATGGTTCGACCACACCGGGCCGGGTGGGCATGTTGTCGCAGTCGGGCATGAATGCGTCGGAGGTGGTGGGCGAAGGCCGTCGGCGCGGGATCGAGTTCTCGAACGTCGCCTCGTTCGGCAACGCGTCGGACCTGAACGAGGCTGACTTTCTGGAGTTCCTCGCGCATGACTCGGACACCGACATCGTGCTGGCCTATCTGGAGGGCATCCGCAATGGGCGCGACTTTCTGAGCGTGGCCAGATTGATGTCGCAGTCGCGCAAGCCGTTGGCGGTGCTCAAGGGCGGCCTCACGGAGGCTGGATCGCGGGCGGCGTCGTCGCACACTGGCTCGCTCGCCGGCTCAGCGCAGATTTGGAACGCGGTGCAGCGACAAGCGGGCTTCATCCCGGCCGATAGCGTCGAGGAGCTGCTCGACGTGGCGGTCACGATTGAGCGGATGCCTGAGGTCGCGGGACCGCGCTGCGCGGTGCTCGGCGGCGGTGGCGGCGTTTCGGTTCTGGCGGCCGACATTTGCGACCGCAACGATATCCCCGTGCCCTGGTTCAGCGAAGACACTCAGCGCGTCCTGCGGGAGTTCACGCCGGTCGCGGGCACCTCGATCCGTAACCCGCTGGATGCCGGTTTCATGTTCGAGGGCGAGCACATGGAGACGGCGTTCTCGGCGATCGCTGATGATCCAGGCATCGATTGGCTGATGGTCCACATGGGCGCCGACAGCATGGGGCCGCGATCCGCGAGCACAGGCCAGGACGACTTTGCCGAGCGCACGGCCAATCAGATCGCCGCGACGTCCGTCAAGTTGTCGAAGCCGCTCGCGGTGGTGATCCGCCAGCCGCGCACCAACAGCGGATTCGCGCGGGGACTTGACCTACAGCGTCGTCTCAATGAGCACGGCGTCGCTTGCTATCAGAGCATTGCGGCCAGCGCTCGCGCCGTCCGACGCTACCTCGACTGGCAAACGCGCTAGTCTGCAGCCATGACCTTACTGAGAGCGCTGCTGACCAACCCGATCAGGCCGAAGCGTCTGTTGCGTGCGCCCGATTCAAGCGTGGTCTCGCATGAGGATGCTGCCGCGACGCTGCAGGTGGCGGGACTCTTCTGCGGAGTCTGCGCGACGCGGGTCGAGGATTCGCTGTCGCAGTTGGACGGCGTGGAGACGGCAGCGTGCGACCTCGACTCTGCGATGGTGTCGGTGACGTTGAGTCGGCCAGTCAGCGACGGCGAGCTCCAGCGCGCGGTGATTGACGCCGCGGCCGCGATGCCGCTGCGCCGGGCCGCTGAGCGGGCTGCCCGCGCGGTCGGTCTCTGACGCCATGGCGCGGACGCCCAATCTCGGCGCGCACGTGTCTGCTGCCGGCGGCATCCATCTGGCGGTGGACCGCGCGGCCGAACTCGGTGCCGAGTCCTTCCAAATCTTCGGCGCGGCGCCTCAGATGTGGAAGCGTAAGCACCACTCTGACCAGGACACCGAGGCCTTTCGTTCTGCCATGACACAGCGCAAGCTGCGGGCCGCTTACATCCACGCCGTGTACCTGATCAACCTGGCCTCGCCCGACGATGAGCTGCTGCGCAAGTCGATTGACACCCTCACCGCGGAGCTCGAGCTGGGGTCGCGGATCGGCGCGACTGGCGTGATCTTCCATGTCGGGTCGCACATGGGATCGGGCTTCGAGCACGCTCTGCCGCGCATCGCCGACGGCATGCGTGAGGCGCTGGATCGCACGCCCGACGACGTGCAGCTGCTGATTGAGAACAACGCCGGCGCGGGCCGTTCAGTCGGCTCGAGCTTTCCCGAGGTCGGCGCGATCATTGACGCCGTTGACCATCCTCGCGTCCGCGTTTGTCTTGACACGTGTCACGCGCATGCATCGGGCTACAACGTGGCCACGATTGCCGGTCTGAAGGAGACGATCGATGAGTTCCAGCGTGAGATCGGTGCGGAGATGCTCTCGGCGATTCATGCCAATGACTCGAAGACACCGCTTGGCTCAGGCCGGGATCGTCATGAGAACATCGGACAGGGGACGATTGGCCTGAAGGCGTTTCGTCGGATGGTCCGCAACCGTGTTTTGCGCAAGGCGGACTGGTTGCTCGAAGTGCCTGGCTATGAGTCCAATGGTCCGGGGCGAGCCGACGTTGATGTGTTGAAGTCGCTTCGCGACGATTCGGAGTTGCCCGGGATTCCAGACAAGCTGGAATGACGGTGGGGGCTGGAATGGTGGGGGAGAGGAGTCGGACACTAGCGGAGCGCGGGTAGGCGGCGGGGGTGTTGGGTTGGCTGGCGGATTTCGGGCATGCGCTCGACGCCGAAGACGTGGCCGACCAGGCTGAGGAAGGACTGTGCGGAGTCGCTGAGCACGCGTCGGGTGCGCCAGATGACGGAGATGCTGCGCCGAATCGGCTGGGATGAGTCGATTGCGATCGGGACCAGGTCGCCGCGGGCCAGGTCTTCCTCGACCGCGACTTTGGGCAGGAAGGCCAGACCCAACCCGCGCAGGACCAGCCGCTTGGCCATCTCCAGGCTGTCTACGTCGATCGTGTGTCTCGGCGAGGCGCCGGAGTTGTGGAACACCGCCTGACTGAGCGCGTGATAGCTGCTGCCCTCGTCGAAGAAGATCACGGCCTCGTTGGCAATTGCGGCTGCCGAGGTCACGCGCGCTTCGGCGAGCGGGTGATGCCGACTCGAGAACAGCGCAATGTCGTCCTCGTAGAGCGGGACCGACTCCAACTCGGGATGTCCCAGCTGCCGCTCGAAGCCGATCTGCACCTCGTCGTCGAGGACCATTTGCGAGACCTCTTCGCTGCGGCCGGTGCGGATCGAAATCTCGACACTGGGATTGGCGGCGGAGTATCGCTGCAGCAGGCTTGGCAAGACGTAGGTACCGACGGTGGGAGCGGTGCCGATGACCAGACTTCCGCCGCCGCCTGCCCGCAGGGCATGGACCGCTTCGGCTGCGTCGCGTGCGGCCTGGAGCGTCCGTTGGGCGTGGGGGAAGAGGGCCTGTCCAGCATCGGTGAGGACGACGCGGCGGCCGAGCCGCTCGAAGAGTCCGACGCCCAACTGCGCTTCCATCTGGGCGATCCGCGCGGAGACGGTCGGTTGGGTGAGGTTGAGCCGCTCGGCGGCGCGGGAGAAGGAGCGGTTCGAGGCCACCTCGACGAATGCCTCGAGCCGGGCCAGGTCAATGCCGTGGATGCCCTGCATTCGCCGTCAGCCTCCCGCCCGCACGCCGGTCTTGCGGACCGTGGCATCGCCGTAGATGCCCAGCTGGCAGGCGAGTCGGATCGGATCATCGAGCGCGTTTCGTCCGCGCTGGTTGATGAGCGCCTCGGCCTCCGCGCGGCCCATTTTGGAGAGCGATTCGGCACCGTCGACGACGGTGACAAAGCAGCCGGCGCAGCGGCACTCCATGTTGCACTGATTGGGCCACCAGAATCCGGCGTCGCGCGCTGCCTGCATGAGCCGTTCGCCGTCTGGCACCTCGACCGTCAGACCGGACGGCTCGATGGTGACGGTGTGGCGCGGACCGAACATGGGTCAGCTCACGTATTCAGAGCGCCGCTTGCCGGCGAATCCGAGGAAGTCGTCCTCCCAGCTGAGCACTTGCTCGACGAACTGTTTGGGCACTGGTCGAATCTGGGAGGTGTCGATGCCGTCGGTGGAGATCGTGTCGGGCGGCGGCCCAACGTGGACGTTTTCGTCGATCATCTTTTGCATGACGGCTTCCAGCACGGCGGCGCGGTCCTCGGGCGGCGCGCCCTCTTCGATGGCTGTCCACTCCATGTCGAGCACGAGGTCGACGAAGCCGCTGGTGACCATGAGGCCCTCTTCGGACAGCTGCTCGGCGATCCACTCGCCGGCCTCGTTCATCAGCGCTTCGCTGGGTCTCGCCATATCAGTCGCCTCCAACGATTTCGGGACGGTGGCTGTCGGTAATCGTATCGTCGCTGTCGACACCGAGTCCGGACTGCAGGATGACGATCAGCAGCATGAGCAGCACGACGCCGCTGACAAGGATGAGCAGCGGCCGTCTGAGGCGTCGAGCTGCACGCGATGCCAGCCTGGCGGCTGCGTGCGCCGCTCTGGAGAGCAGAGCGAGGACCGTGGCGACCGTCATGAGCACCTCATAGCGTCATCGTACTCGCAGAGGGAGGCGCGTTCGCGGCGTTGGGGCTGGCATCGCGCACTCC
This sequence comes from Dehalococcoidia bacterium, assembly GCA_022824765.1. Classification (GTDB taxonomy): domain Bacteria; phylum Chloroflexota; class Dehalococcoidia; order Bin125; family Bin125; genus Bin125. Next base: position 12,046 of record JAJDZG010000073.1, read on the forward strand.
ACGCGCACGGGACGTTGATCGCGCGTAGGCTGACTAGAACAATGTTGAAGAACGCTCCCGCTGGGCATTGCCCTCAGATCGAAACGGCTGGTGACCTATGACGCGTCCTGTGCTGCACACCGAGATGTGCGACCTGCTCGACATCGAGTACCCGATCGCGCTGGCGGGGATGGGGCCAACAGTGGGCGGCGGACAGGGCGGCGTCGCTGGACCTGAACTGGTCGCGGCAATCTCGAACGCGGGCGGACTCGGCGTGCTCGGCGCGGCTGGATTTCCGCCCGACCGGTTGGAGGCGCAGATTCGGCGTATCCAGGATCTGACCGACCGCCCGTTCGGGGTAGACATTCTCGTGCCGTCGAACGTCGCCGCGCGGCCGAGCGGTCGTCAGCGGCCGGCCGATCCGCGCGACTTGCTGCCGGACGATGCGAAGGGCACGATCGGCGAGATTCGAGCCAGCCTGGAGTTGCCCGATGTCCAGGCGCCGCGCGCCGATGTGCGCACCCCGCGCTTCACTCCGCAGGATCAGGTGGACACGATCACTGGTATGCAGGTGCCTGTGCTGGCGACCGGTCTGGGCAATCCAGCGCCATTTGTGGATCAGGTTCACGAGGCGAACGGCAAGGTGATCTCGCTGGTCGGGAATGTGAAGAACGCGCTTCGGGTCAGCGACGGCAACGCGGACATCGTGGTCGCGCAAGGGCACGAGGCTGGCGGGCACACGGGTCGGATCGGGACGATGGCGCTGTTGCCGCAGGTGCTGGACGCGGTGGCGCCGCGACCGGTGATTGCGGCTGGCGGCATCGGCGACGGTCGCGGCCTGGCTGCGGCGCTGGCGATGGGCTGCGTCGGCGTGTGGTGCGGGACGGTGTTCATCCCGACGCAGGAGGCGAACCTGGACGAGTTCCGCAAGCGCCGGATTCTGGCGGCGAAGGATGAGGACACGCGGGTGACGCGGCTGTACTCGGGCAAGACGATGCGCAACATCACGAACGAGCTGATCGAAGCGTGGGAGGACAGCGGCCAGCAAGCGCTGCCGATGGGTCTGCAGGGTCTGCTGATCGCGGATATTGCGGAGGCGGCGAAGCAGGGCGAGCGAGAAGACTTGCTGATGAACGCGGCGGGCCAGATTTCGGGGTTGCTGAATGAGCTGAGGCCGGCGGCTGAGGTGTTGGAGGAGATGGTGAGGGAGGCGGTGGAGGTGTTTACCAGTCGGTTGCCGGCGAATGTTCGGGTTGGGGTATCCACCTGATCCGCCGTTGCGACGTAGCCGGGATGCCAGCAGCCTCGCCAACAACGCACCCATGTGCTACCTTTCCGCTCGGAGGTCGTCGTGGAAGCACTCGTCATCATCTGGATTGTCTGCGGCGTGCTCGCGCTGGTGATCGGCAAGGGGTCAACGAGATTCTATCTGGGCATGGGGTTCGGCCTTCTCGCCTTCGCGCTGGGCCCGATTGCCTTACTGATTGCCTTGGTCAGTGCGAGTGACGGTCCTCATGATCATTATCGCAATTGACGCTTAAGATGACAGACCAGGTACCAATCTCGCAGCTCCTCCAGGACACTATCGTCGCCACGGCACGTTCGCTGATAGCTGAGCTTCAGATTTCGGCAAAGTGGTCCGCAGAAACCACTCTTCAACAAGTAGAGCAAGCAAAGGAATCACTAGATCTTGTAGCTGCCGGAGGTGTGCCCGCCTACAACGACCCAATGGTATCCCTCCTTTACTTGATTCGCTATCACTATGCTCAGTCGAATCTTGCGTGGTCGGCGGTTGATGCAATTCGCAAGGGTCGCTCGGGTGAACCGGCCTCACCGGGAAGTGATTCATGGCAAGTGGTGGACTATGGGGCCGGGACATCGGCCATGTACACCGGTATAATCTTTTTCGTTGCTGAGTTGCTTGAGTCTGGAAAGGAAGTCGGCCGCGTAAATGTTGTTTCAGTCGAACCCTCAGCTGCTATGCGGCGGACAGCAAGGGCATTCTGCAATGAGCTCCGTCGTCAGGCGAGGCGCATCAATGTGCACACAGCGGGGCGACTCACGGCACTCATCCAGGCCTTCAATGCAGTGGAACACTCTATCGTTTCCGATTGGAAAGGTGTTGACGACAGTGGCAGCCAAACGCTGCTGAGCGCCTTACATACGGTCTATGAGCAGCCCGCCACGAGCCAAGAGATAAGCACGTCACTCGCAAAGCTCGACCAGCTACTGGACCCGAACGAGGGTCTCTTGACGTTCAACAAGAACAAGCGTGGCGCTGCCCTCGCTATCGCCCCCTTCTTAGGGAGTGGGAAAGAGCTGCCTCAAGAAATGAAGCTGCCAAACAGATGTTGACAAAATTGGACGGGCTCTGCCGAGAGATTGGCTTTGTCAGACACCCCGACAGTCGAGGCAGCACGGAAGTATACGCGACTCCAAAGGACGCAGTTGCTCTGCACTGGCCGAAACTCCACGAAACCAATATCGAGCGCGCCGACACAACCCAGATTCTGCTGAAGCCGACTGGCTTCATGGAGACATACGACTACACTCTCAACCCTAACTCCGGCTGCGTCTTCGGTTGTACCTATTGCTATGCCGCATTCTTCGCCCGCGATGCGAAGCTGCGCGACAAGTGGGGACAGTGGGTGAGGGTCAAGCAGAATGCGGTTGAGATGCTGAGTCGACCTCGACAGCGAGCGAAGCTTGATGGCGCTTTGATTTATATGTCCTCTGTCACGGACGCTTATCAGCCGATTGAACGAGAGGTTGGTCTCACTCGGGGGCTGCTCGAGGTGATGGCGTATGGGCCAAGGAGGCAGCTCGACCTGTTCGGCAACAATCCTGACGGCCATAGGCCGCGGTTGGTGGTGCAGACTCGTTCGCCTGATGTGACTCGTGATGTTGATCTCTTTCAGCAGATTGAGTCGAATGGCGGGCGGGTCCAGGTCAACATGACGGTGACGACCGACAATGAAGGGGTGCGGAAGCAGTTTGAGCCGTCGTGCCCGGCTAATCAGCGGCGCATTGACGCGATCCAGACGGTGCAGGAGGCGGGCGTCCAGGCATGCATCACGCTGACGCCGATGATCTGGTCGGACGATCCGCAGGCGTTCGCTGAGCGGCTGCTGGAGACCGGCATTACGCGGTTCATCATTCAGCCGTTCAAGTTTACTGGCGGCAAGTTTGTCGCGCAGACTCGCGAGGGCGCGCTGCAGCTAATGGCCGAACTGTTGGATTGCGCGAAGGATCCCAAGGTGATCGAGCACAAGTACATGAAGCGCTATCGCTCTGCGCTGGCCGTCTTCAGGGAGACGCTGCCGAATCTGGGGGAGGAGAAGGACGGGTTTGCCCCGCCGTTCTGAGGGTCAGCCTGACTGCTCCGACTCGCGCTCGAGACCTTCGTAGACCGACTCGCGACGCCCGATCCTGGTCACCGTCACTTCACGCTCGCCAGGTCCGGGCCGAAAGACAATCCGATAGTTGCCGACGCGGACGCGATATCTGATCTCATTCAGTCGAAGCTTAATCGTGTCTGGCCCGAATGGTTCGTCTTCCATCGCGCGCAAGACTCGTCGCACCTCCCGCCTGGGCACGGGAGCCAAATCACGCAACTGAGCTCGCGCCTTGTCTTCCAGAGGGACGCGGTAGCGCACGGCTACTCGTCATCCCAAAATGACTCGTCAGCGTCCAGCTCATCGAAGTAGGTGAAGTGCCCGGCCCGGACGCGTTCGAACGCTCTATCCGTGTCCTCAATCAGGGCGTCCAGCTTTTCTGGCGTGAGGCCGTCTTCGTCCTCGGCGCCGATGGCCACGCCGTACTCTGGGTCCCACCTGGCGACCCAGGCGTTGCCGTTGGCGTCGTACATGAGGCCGCTGCTCTTGCGCATCCAATCGGCCCAGAGCGGATAGCGTTCGGCGTACTCCTCCAGGGGCATCCCCTGCCAGCGCCGAATCTCGGACATCGGCGTGACGGGCGGGGCGGGGTTGCGATTCACGTCTTCAAGCACCATGATGCGCCTCCTGCGACTCACGATAGGCTAACCAGCATGCCTCCAACTGCTCTTGACGGCGTTCGTGTGCTGGACTTGACCTCTGAGATGGGGTGGTATTGCGGCAAGCTCCTCGCGGATTTGGGTGCTGACGTGATCAAGGTTGAACCTGTCGGCGGCGACCCAGCGCGTGGACGCGCTCCGTACTGGCGAGGCATACCTGGCCGCGAGACATCGCTGCGGTTCTGGTACTTCAACACCAACAAGCGCTCAGTCACGGTCGACTTGCAGCAGCACGACGGTCGCTGGCTGTTCCGTCAGCTGGCGGCGACTGCTGACATCGTGCTGGAGTCGTGGACGGCGGAGGAGCGGGCGGAGCTGATCGATCTGGGGGTCAACCCGGGGGAGTTGCTGCGCGCACACCCATCGTTGGTCTGGACGTCGATCACTGGATTCGGGCTCGACGGGCCTCGCGCTGGCTGGTCGGTGACTGACATTGTGGCCCAGGCGGCGGCCGGGATTGCCCACCTGGCGGGCTATCCCGACGGATCTCCGATGCGGATCGCGGGCAACCAGGCATACATTGTGGCTGGCATTTCGGCCGCGCAAGGGGCTCTGCTGGCGTTGCTGCAGGCCGAGGCATCGGGAGTCGGCCAGCGGGTGGAGGTCTCAATCCAGGAAGCGCTGTCGATCTGCCAGGAAACGTCGCATTTGTTCTGGGATTTCCAAGGCATCTCGCGGCAACGGATCGGCGAGCAGCTGCGGATGCCTGGCGCGGGCACGTACGAAACCGCCGACGGATACATCTACTCGCTGGTCGGATTGAGCGGCTTCGGCGCGCCGTGGTCGACATTGATCGACTGGATGGAGTCGGAAGGCGCGGCTGGCGAGCTGGCGGAGCCGGAGCATCGGGAAGCGATGGCGGCGACGGACCTGCGGTCGCTGCGAAATCCGCGGGTCAACTTCGAATGGCCGCCGATTTATCATCGGGCGCAGGAGCTGCTGGTCGACTTCTACCGCAGCAAGACGTCGCTCGAATGTTATGAGCAGGGGCAGTCGCGGCGGCTCTTGATCGGCATGGTGGCGAGCCCTCAGGACCTTGCCGAGAGCGCGCACTTGTCGGAGCGGCGGTGGTGGCTCGAGCTCGACCAACCAACCACGCTCGGTCAACCCGATGCGGCGCTGAGGGTGCCTGGTCCGCCGTATCGATTGAGCGCGACGCCGACCGAGATTCGACGCCCGGCGCCACGCATCGGTGAGCACAGTGTTGAGGTCTGGGTCGACGAGCTTGGCATTCCAGCCGAAGACCTGATCGCCTTCGCGGGAGAGCGCGCGATATGACGACAGACAATGGCACACGGCCGCTCGACGGCATTCGCGTGGCCGACTTCTCCTGGTTCGGCGCGGGTCCGATTGCGGGACGGACGTTGGCGGATTTTGGCGCGGATGTGATCCGTGTGGAGTCGGAGGCTCGCGTTGACGGTCTGCGCCGCGGCGAGCCGCAGAAGCCGGGCGTGGGCGGATACAACGCATCGTCGTTCTTCAACAACTTCAATGCCGCCAAGCGCTCGCTGTTGCTGAACATGTCTACGGATGGCGCCCGCGAGGTGGCGCTGCGATTGGTGGAACGCTCGGACATCTTTCTCTCGAATCTGACGCCGCGGGTGATCGAGCGCTGGGGACTGACGTACGAGCAACTGTGCGAGGTCAAGCCGGACATCATCGCGGCCTATCAGCCGATGCAAGGACTGTGGGGACCGCACCGCGACTTCCTGGGGTTTGGCGCGGTGCTGACGCCGACGACCGGGCTGTCGCACCTGTCCGGCGACCCGGAGCGTCGACCCGTCGGCGTGGGCACGAACTATCCCGACTACGCGATCAATCCCGGCCACACGGTGATTGCGATTCTGGCTGCGCTGCGGCATCGCCGTCTGACTGGTCAGGGTCAGCGCATCGAGCTCGCGCAAGTCGAATCAGTGGCCGCGACGATTGGTCCGCTCTTGTTGGACTACACGGCCAACGGCGTCAACCAGACCAGACGGGGCAATCGATCGTCGTGGATGTGTCCGCACGGGATCTATCGCTGCGCGGACGACCCAGCCGGCCGCGAACGGTGGATCGCCATCGCGGTCGGCTCAGACGCGGAGTGGGAGTCGCTGCGGGCGCTGGCCGAGGGTTCCGATCTGGCGATGGACGAGCGATTTAGCACGATGATCGGCCGCCGGCGGAGTTTGGATGCGCTGAACGCGTCGATCTCTGCGTGGACGGCGTCATTTGATGCTGCGGCGCTCGCGGAATCGCTGCAGTCGGCGGGAGTACCCGCATCGCTAGTGCAAGACGCTGAGGACATCGTCGACCACGACGAGCACCTGGCTGAGCGCGGGCATTACCGCTATCTCGATCACCCTGAAACCGGCCTCTCGCTGTACGACGGACCGACGGTCCAGCTGCATGGAACGCCGGGACGTCTGGACGCGCCCGCGCCGCTGTTCGGTCAGCACACGCTGGAGGTGGCAACGGACGTGCTCGGCTACACGGAGAGTGAAGTGGCGGAGCTGACGGCGTCGGGGGTGTTCAGCTAGCCACTGAAGTTGAGGGTTCGTTCGAGGAAGGGGCTGACGAGGGTGGGTCCTGCAAAGTCGCCGGCGAGACCGCCATTGGGCGGGGCGTCTCGGCTCATCCTCTCTGATCGTCTCCGAATGAACAGCGAACCTCGCCCTTGACACCCTCCCCCCCTCTTTAGCCTCAGCGAACTTTCGCACCAAGGGAAGGGAATCTCCAATGGCTGCAATAGAGCGAGGACGCTGTTCGTGCGGTCGCGATCTGTGGCGCTGCGATGGCTGCGACGAGATCGGCTGTGTGAACAAGAACTGCAGCAGGCAATTGTGGCCTGAAGGTCTGTTCGGCCCTGGAGGCTGCTTTAGCTGCGGCAGAGGATTCTGAGGACGGAGTGGCATTCTTTCGGCTCGCACCTTCGCCTTGCGGGCGAATCGCTGATAAAGGCTGTCGTCGCGTCTCTCAGACAAGGGTTTGCTGCCATCCGCCGTGTGAGGGGTCCCACCTGGCGCACGATCGCGTTGTTGCTATTGGTAACCGCGCTGTCCGTGTTCTTCGGGCTGGCGATCGGTGGCCCTTGTGGGTTGTTGGTCTTCGCGGTAGCCGCGACTTGTTGGGTTGGATACTCATTCTGGTTTTCCGACAGGATCGTGCGGCGCGAAATGGGAGCGATTCCGGTGACAGAGGCCGAAGCGCCGGAGATCTACACCGCAGTGCGGCGCGCCGCCGAGCAATTCGACGTGCCGATGCCTGCGATTTTGATCATCGACAGTCCTGAGCCCAAGGCACTGGAAACCGGGCGAAACCCGCGCCGAGCCGCGGTGGCCGCTACTACTGGCCTGTTGCCGATGTTGGATGAACGCGAGTTGTATGGCGTTATGACGCATGAAGTGGCTCACATTCGCAACCGGAACACGATGTGGAGTTCTATGGCCGCGATAATGTGCTACGGGGTCATCCTGACGATTAAGCCAGGGTGGTGGATCAGCTACGCGATGGCATGGGTCGGAAGCGTACTGGTCCACCTCTCGAACATCTTCAACTGGGGCTACATCGGCACTTTGCTTGCGTGGTACGCAGCCATTGTCGGCCATTTTGCCCGCCTGATGGCATCAGCGATCAACTGGGTCGTCGATCTGTTCGTCCGACTCCTCCAGTCTGCCGCCACTCGAGAGCGTGAGCACTTTGCGATGACACCGGCGGGAGAATTGGTCGCGATCCAGATGCACTGGCCTCCGCGCTGGCGAGGATCGAACAAGTGTCTCATGCTCATGAGCTTGGGAAGCGGTTGAAGCTCTGGCG
>JAJDZG010000085.1 GCA_022824765.1 Dehalococcoidia bacterium
AAGGGGTCGATCAGCCAGCCGAGCCGTACGCCGCCGGCGATCCACTCAACCATCTTCTCCTGCTGCTGGCCAAGGGACTGTCTTGGCGAGCGAATCTCCCAGATCAGGTCGGGCACGACCACATACGGACCGCGATACGGCCGCGTAGCTTCAGGCATGCGCTCGGGCGACACCCATGAACCGTCCGGAAACTTGCGGAATCCAGCGGGCAGATCGTAACCGCCAGCGCTGTCGAATCCCTCGCCTCCGCCACCGGCGCGAACCCAGACACCAACCTCGTAGGACATTCTGAATGTGAACGCGGAGCCCTCCCAAGACACCATGGCGCATCGCAGCTTTCCGTTTGGCATCAGCTCGATGCGCGCGTGACGATTGGCGTCGCGAGTGTCTTCCCACCAATCCTCCGTGATCTCAAAGTCCTTCGGCAGCTCGATGAACAGTTGCCCATCGAAGTCTTCCGGGATCGTCGGCGTCCAGTTGTAGACGGCTGTAGCTTCGCGGAGACTTGGCATCGGTCGTGCGCCTCGGATCACGCTGAGTCGGGCCGGAGTACGTAGAGAATAGCCGACCAACGCTAGCCGTAGCGCTCCTCGCGCCACGGATCGCCGTGCATGTGGTAGCCGTACATCTCCCAGAAGCCAGGCGCGTCCCGGTTCATGAACTCGACGCCGCCCACCCATTTCGCACTCTTCCAGAAGTAGAGCGACGGCATCACGACCCGCACTGGTCCGCCGTGCATCGGATCGAGCGGCTTGCCATCGTGGGCGATCGCGAGCATCGCGTGATCGTCGGCGCGGATGTCGGCCATCGGCACGTTCGTCGTGTACCCGCCATAGCAGTGGAACATCACATGCGTCGCCGACGCACTCACCTCGAGCACCTCAAACAGATCCGAGAGCAGCACCCCTTGCCAGGTGTTGTCATAGCGCGACCAATGGGTCACACAGTGGATGTCGTTGTGCTTCTCCGACACCCCGATGTCCGTGAACTGCTCATACGTGAAGACCCGCTCCGCAGCCACCTCGCCCCAGACCTGCAAGTTCCAGTCCGCCGGGTCGACCATCGGCGTCCCGCCGTAGGTCAGGACGGGCCACTCACGCACCAACCGTTGGCCGGGCGGCAACCGATCGTCGCCAGTCTGCCGACGCCGATGCTGCAACTCCGAGAACTTTGCGCCTGCCAACAACTCGCTCACGTCAGTGCTCCCTCGTCTGTCCAGTCATGATCAGCGTATCTGACGCCCGACCCGGCACGTGTAATCTCGACACATGGCCGATCTGACTCCGCCAAGCACCCCAGAAGCACGACCGCTGCTCGAATCAGCCGCGGTCGGCGCCGCCAAGCCCCAGCATGAGCATGGCCATCTGCCGCCCAGCCGGCGCCAGTCGCACTGGCGCTTCGCAGCCCTCGCGGCCGCGATTGTCGCGTTCGACCAAATCACCAAAGTGATCCTCAGAGCGTCGCTCCCGCTCGGTGACCGCGAGTGGCTCGCCGAATTCTTCGCCTTCTCCCACATCGCCAACGACGGCGGAGCCTTCGGCATCTTCGGCGGACAAAACACCATCTTCGCCGTCTCGGCCGTCGTCGCCATTGGCGTGGTCGCCGTCTACTACTTCTTTCCGCCCCTCGATCACTGGTTGATTCGCAGCGGACTCGCCCTCATTCTCGGCGGCGCCATCGGCAACCTGCTCGACCGCATCTACCAGGGACACGTCACCGATTTCATCGACTTCATTCACTTTCCCGCCTTCAACGTCGCCGACGCCGCCATCAACGTCGGCGTGGCCGCAATCGTGATCGCAATCGTCTTCAACGACCTGCTCAAACGCAGCCCCCGCAACAGGCACCGATCATGACCGATTCCGAACCGCCCGCCCTGGAACTGATGGCCGACCGCGACGGCGAACGCCTCGACCAGTTCCTGGCCAGGCGGCTCGATGGCGCATCCCGCAGCCAAACGCGGCAGATGATCGACGACGGCCTGGTCCGCATCGACGGCGCACTCGAGCGTCCCGCCTACAAACTGCGCTTCGGACAGCTGATCAACGTCCACTCCCGTCAGTCGCCGCCCCAGGAAGCGCCCGTCGACATCGAACTCTCGGTCGTCTTCGAGGACGATCACCTGGCCGTCATCGACAAGCAGGCCGACCTCACCGTCCATCCCGCGCCCGGCGAGACGCAGCCCACCCTGATCGCCGCCATCCTCCACCGCTGGCCCCAAGTCTCTCGCATTGCCGAGGATGATCCGCAATCCGATCCGCTGCGGCCCGGCTTGGTCCACCGGCTCGACCGCGATACCACAGGGCTGCTCATGATCGCCAAGACCGCGGCAGCTCTGCGCTCGCTCCAAGACCAGCTGCGCGAACGGTCGATTGACAAGCGCTACGCCACAATCACCGTCGGCGCGCCCGACCCCCCAGCCGGACTGATCGACGCACCGATCGGACGAGACCCCGCTGACCCGCGCCGCATGGCCATCCTCGACCGCGGACGCTCCGCGCAGACCGGCTACGAGACGCTCGAGCGATTCTCCGACGCCGCCCTGCTCTCTTGCCAGCTGATCACCGGCCGCACCCATCAGATTCGCGTCCATCTGGCCGCCATCGGCCATCCCATCGCCGGCGACACGATGTACGGCCTGCCCAGCGAAGCAATCGACCGCCAGGCGCTCCACGCCGGCGCGCTCTCCTTCCAGCATCCAGCCAGCGGTGAGACCATCTCGCTGTCCGCTGACCCGCCCCCGGACATGCAGCGTCTCCTGCTCGACTTGCGAGGCGGCGGACTGCTGCTCGGCGGCCAAACGATGCCGCTCCCCTCCCGAGGCGCTGCTGATACTGTGAACCGACAGAGCGGAGCCTCCCGGCGTCGACGCCGACGCCGAACCCAGCGCATTCGCTAACCACAATCAGTCCAGCCCGAGGGAGACCATGACTAGCGTCCGCGTTCGTTACGGTCCCTCGCCCACCGGCGAGCCCCACGTCGGGAACATCCGCACGGCCCTCTTCGACTGGCTGCTCGCCCGACGTTTCGGCGGACAATTCATCGTCCGCATCGAGGACACCGACCAATCGCGCGCGGTCGAGGGCACAGAGGAACTGATCCTCGACGCGCTGCGCTGGCTCGGTCTGGACTGGGACGAAGGACCCGACATCGGCGGTCCCTTCGCACCCTACCGTCAGTCCGAGCGACTGCCGCTCTACCTCGAAGCGGCCGAGCGCCTGCTGCGCGAGGGCAAGGCCTACCGCTGCGACTGCACCGCCGAGCGCCTCGACGCGCTGCGCAAGTCTCAACAACAGGCCAAGCAGCCGCCCGGCTACGACCGTCGCTGCCGCGAACTCCATGTCAACGCCGGCGTCGACCACGTCGTCCGCCTCGCCATGCCGCTCGACGGCCACACCATCGTCAACGATCACCTGCGCGGCGACGTCTCGTTCCAGAATGCACTACTCGACGATCACGTCCTCCTCAAGCGCGACGGGTTTCCCACCTACCACCTCGCCTCCGTCGTTGACGACCACCACATGGAGATCACCCACGTCATCCGCGGCGAGGAATGGCTCTCATCGGCACCGCGACACGTGCAGACCTACGCCGCGCTGGACTGGGACCAGCCCGTCTGGGTCCACATCCCAATCATCCGCGGGCCCGACAAGGGCAAGCTCTCCAAGCGGCACGGCGCGACCTCGATCCGACAGTACGCCGAGCAAGGCTATCTGCCCGAAGCGCTGCTCAACTTCCTCGCCCTGCTCGGATGGTCGAAGGACGAAACCACCACCATCATGCCCCGCGAGGAGATCACCGCACACTTCAGCCTCGACGGGCTCGGACTCTCCTCCGCCATGTTCGACATCGAGCGCCTGCAGGAAATGAACGCCCGCTACATCCGCGACCTCGAACCGTCCGACTTCCTGCAGCGCGGCCGACCGCATCTGCAACAGGCCCTGGGACGCCCCCTCTCCGACCCCGAGCTCGACTCGCTCCTGCCCATCACCCCCGCCATCCAGGAACGCGTCAAGCTCATGCCCGAATTCGTCGACTACACCGATTTCTTCTTCACCAGCGGACCACTCAGCTACACCAACGCCGAGCTCATGGGCCGCGCCTACAAGAACAAGCCCTGGCAAGCATTGGAGTCCGTCGAGGCCTCACTCGAATGTCTGCGCCACCTGCACGACTCCGCTTGGTCCGCCCCGACGCTGGAATCTGCCCTGCGCGAGCTCGCCGCCCAGCGCGGCGAGAAGCCCGGCGCCGTCTTCACCCCCATCCGCGTCGCCGCCACCGGCAAACGAATCGCGCCGCCCCTCTTTGAGACGCTCGAAACACTCGGACAGCCCCTCACCATCCAACGCCTCAACCACGCCGCCGAACGCCTTGCCCGACCCGACGACTAGCGTGATAAACTGACTTACCGTTGGGGATTGGTCTAGTGGTAGGACGACTGACTCTGGATCAGTTAGCGGGGGTTCGAATCCTCCATCCCCAGCCACAGGCCACCCACAGTGGGGCATTCGTCTAGCGGCCTAGGACACCGCCCTCTCAAGGCGGAGATCAGGGGTTCGAATCCCCTATGCCCTACCACCCAAGACAAAATCGAGAACCTTCTCGTTGACGGTGACCTTAGGGTTCTGATGTTCAGTCCTCGCCGGGATCAGCCCAAAGTGCGAGCGACGATTGACGTCACTGTGCGCCCCTGTCGCCGACTGCCCGACTACTGCCCTGCTGTCCGCAGATCATTCGGCCGATGGCTCACCCTCCAGCCTGGCAGCTCCGACGACTGGCAAGCCGCTGAGAGTGGGGGGGGTATGGGATCAAGGAGGAGGCACTGAACCGAAAGTTCAGGGATGTCAGCGATGCAGGGCGATTCTGAGCAACAGTCGGCGCGCGAGCTGAGGCTCAGCCGCAACACCGCCAGGCGCCACCTGGAGTTGCCCGAACCAGACAGGCGGGAGCGTTGGCCGCGGCGATGGCTGGTCTTTGACTCGGTCCAGCCGCGCTTGGAGGATCTGCTCGGCGATTGGTCGGAGTGAACCACGCCGAAGCAGCGGCTGACGCCGACGCGTTCGGCGCCCCAGAGCAGCTCCGCGATTTGGTGCACGGTCAGCCCGTTGTGGTTGGCTTCCAGCACCGCCATCCGTTCCGTCCCAGTCCTGGGTCAGCGTCAGCGAGGGGCCCCTCAGCGTCGCCGGACCAGGGTCCCAGGCCAGCGACGCCACAATTCCCCGATCCTTCAGGTCGCCGGAGGCATGGTCGATGAGCGCCCCGCCCGTCTCCGGGTTCCGCGTCACCTCGCCTGTGCCTCGTCGAAGATCTCGCGCCCCAGAGCTTCAGCTCCTCCGAGGTCTGTAGCGCGGCATAGTGCACCGTCACCGCCAGCGACCCCTCAACCGCGACGCCGACGTGCGACCCAACCCGGACAGCCATGCCCCCCGACATCTAGTCGTCGTCGACGATGGTGCCCTTGCCTACGCCGTCGGCGAGGGATGCGCTGCCGCTTGGGTGTGAGATTACGAACTCGAAGGTCTCTGCTTCTTCGGCATGCTTGTCGTTCGCGAGCCAGATTGTGATTTTCTTGGTTAGCGGATCGCCGGGCCGGAACCGGTCCGTACCCTCAGCGTGGTAGTAGTCTCTCCCCCGCTGCGCCGACGTCGGCGTCGACTCGCGGGTGTGGTAGGCAAATCCGACTCCGTGTTTCGCGTCCTCGGGCATGTGACTTAGCGTTACGGTGAATGTGATGCAAGAGATGAGTCCGCGCGCGCAGGCCAGGTTGCCCTCGTTCACCGTTACGTCGTTCACCGATAACGTGGGCTTGCCGTTGGCGGTGCCTCAACCTCGCCGCTGACGTGCGCCCCCGCACTTAATCGTCATCGATAATGGTCATTAGGCCTTCGTCATCAGCCATACCGATGCCCGCCGTAGGATCAGAAAGCTTGACAATGAACGTCTCGTCACCCTCATCTCTCGTATCGTCCCAAATCAAAACTTCGCTCGACCTCGACGTCTCCCCAGCCGCAAACGTCAACCACCCAGACTTGTCCCAGTAATCAATCGACTCAAGCGCCGGATGGTCGGCTGAGTAATCACTCATCGCCTGCCATCGGACCCGTACCTCAAAGCCTACCGCCTCCGACAGCGTGACTGTAACGTCGACCCACAACCCTTCTTGACCCGAAGCATCCGCAATCGAAAGCGTCGCGCTCGATGGCGGCGGATCATCATCATCGTTGATCACAACCGTCGCAGACCGGTGAGCTGACGAAACCGTGTACTCAATACCATTGTTCACCCGCACCGTAACCGAGCCATTCGGTTCATCGGTTGCGTCGCCACTCGTAGCAATCGTCAACGTCTGACTGCCCGACGCAGGGATCGTCACCGTCCGCGTGCCCGTACTGACCCCAAAGTCCCCACTCTCCGACACAGTCACGCTCACCGACAGCGCCGCTCTCGGCGTCGGACTCGCCGTCAGTGTAAAGGTGGCACGACTACCCTCCGTGACAGCATTGCCGGCTGTAATCGAGATGCGCGGCACGTCGTTGTCAGCGACACCCACCGTTGCCGCCCCATTCGTCGTTGAGACACGATACCCACTGCCGAACGCCAGCGTCGCCGTGACCGAACCGTTGTCCTCATCCACA
>JAJDZG010000114.1 GCA_022824765.1 Dehalococcoidia bacterium
CGCCAAGCGAAGCGGTTGCGCGTTCCAGCTGTTTGATGACCGCAGCAAAATCGAGTGGCGGATCGGGTGGTAATGGCGTCGGAACGAATGCTCGAACGGCCTCGTCGCCGAACCAGGTGGTCTCGTATCGCCCGGTGACAGGCCGCTTTGGTGTGTTCAGTCTCAGTTCGTGCTGTGTGGGTTGTGAGAGGCGAGGGTTCCTGCGCCTTGTTCTTCGATCGGGCATGAACTCAGAATAGCACCACTGGCTATTGCGAGAAGCGGGACTGTGACTGGCGCTATTGCGAGTTTGGCGGAAAATCGCAATAGCGAGCACCGCTATTGTCGAACTTGGAATAACCCCGCGCCTTATCACAGATTCGGCGCGAAATCGAAATAACGCCGCTAGACGCTCTGCAGCTCCGCCAGATGCTTCTCCGCGAACTCAGCCAGCACCGCCTCAGCGTCCGCGGCTGGATGCAGGTTTGCGATCGCGAAGTCGAAGCCGCGCGACTTCATCGCTCCAAGCGCTTGCGCCGATTCGTCGATCGTCTCCGCGCTCATCACCGTGATGCGGTTGATGCCCAAGGTCAGCTGCGACGGATCGCGGCCGTTGGCCTCGGCTTCGGCCTTGACCGCGCCCCAGTCCTGGTCCAGGCTGTCGAGCATCGCCGGGTTCGCGAGGTAGCCATCGGCGTATCGACCGGCGCGGCGGAGCTGTCGCGGATTGTTGCCGCCCAGCAGGATCGGCACCCGACGCGGTGGCTGCGGTCGGCTGTACCAACCCTTGGTGTTGTAGAACTCACCCTCGAATGAGCCGATCTCGTTCTCCCAGAGGTCGCGCAGGACCTGCAGATACTCATTCATCCGCGCGCCGCGACGGTCGAACGGCATCGAGAGCGCCTCGAACTCCTCTTTCCACCAGCCGACGCCGGCGCCGAGCACCAGGCGTCCGCCAGCGAGATGGTCGAGCGTGGCCATGATCTTTGCGTGCAGCACTGGCGCGCGCATCGGCGCGACCAGGACCGCGGTACCCAGCTCCACTCGCTCAGTCACTGCTGCCGCGTAGGTGAGCAGCGTCAGCGGCTCGAGGAACGCCACGTCGGGCGGGATCAGAAATCGGCCGTCCTCCGAGTACGGATAGTCCGACCCCTGGTCGGGCCGCAGCACCACATGGTCGTAGACCCACAGCGAGTCATAGCCCTGCGCCTCGACGCATTGGGCCACCCGCGCGACCTGGTCAGCGCTCGCGCCCGGACCAGCCTGCGGCAGATAGATGCCTACTTTCACCATGCACCTCCATCGATCACCAGCGATTACCTGTTGGACGAGTTGGGCGATACCCTCCCCAGATATGCCCAGCTCAGCAGGACTTGCACTACACAGTATCGCTGCCGCAGCACGGACGCTCCCGAGACGGCGGCTCGCGCCGTGAGTCAAGGCCCGGCCTTTGCGCGTCCGCCGCTCAGACGGCTCTTCGCCATCCGCGATTATCGCGTGCTCTGGGCCGCGGCGCTCTGCATGATCATTGCACAGCAGATCCGCTTCATCGCGATCCCCCAGTGGTTCCTCGACCAGACCGGCGCCGAATCGTTCACCGAAGTGGCGATCATCGGCGCGGTGCAGCTGCCGATTCAGGCGTTCGCCGTGCTCTACGGCGGCGTGCTGGCCGATCGCTTCGATCGCCGCTGGCTGATGGCCGCCGCCAACACGACCGTGCTCGCGATCCTTGTCGTCGTTGCCGCTGCCGCCAGCGCCGACGTGCTGGAGTTCTGGATGGCCTGGGTGGCGCTCGGAGCACTGGGCGGACTCGCCACATTCGTGGCCCCCGCACGCGCGACGATTACGCCGCGCGTGGTGCCGCGGCAGTATCTCAGCGCCGCCGTCACGCTCGATACCTCGACACAGATGTCGGGCTGGATTCTGGGCGGGCTGATCGTGACCGGGCTGGCCGTTGGACTCGATGCTGTGGGCATGCTCTGGGTTGCGGCCGGATTCGCCGCGGTCTCGGCCGTGATGCCGACCCTGATTCGCACATCGGCGCGCGCGGTCTCCGAGCAACAGTCAGTGGTGCGCATGGTGCTGGAGGGAGGGCGGTACGTCGTGCGCCACCCGATCCTGCCCGGACTCTTCATCCTCGACTGGGGCATCACGGTGATCTCCTACTACCGCGAGATCTTGCCGCTGCTCGCGACCGGCCTGTTCATGGCAGGGGTGGGAGCAGCCGGTGCGTTGGGCACGATCAACGCCGTCGGCTCCGCCTGCGGGATGCTGCTCGCGCTGTTCCTCGTCAACTACCGCGCCAAGGGCGTGATGGTGCTGGCCGCCTCGGCCGTCTACGCGGCATTGCTCTTTGCGCTCGGCGCGGCGCCCTGGCTGTGGGTGGGGATGATCGTGATCGCCATGCTCGGCGCCGCCGACGCCGTGACCGTCGCCGTCCGCCAGGTCACCGTGCACCTGACCACGCCCGACGAGATGCGCGGCCGCGCCTTCTCCGTCATGGTGCTGATGGCGCAGACCGCCAACAACATCGGCATCATCTGGGTCGGCACCTGGGGGGACGAGATCGGAATCGACAACACATACTTCATGGGCGGCGCGATCGGGCTCGGCGCGACGCTGCTGATCGGGCTGCTGTGGCGCTCGATCAGCCGCTACCGCGCTCCCGATCACGCACCCGATACCCTCGCTCCAAAGGACGCCGAGTAAGCGGCGCAGCGGCGGATGGACGAACGATGCCCTTTAGCGACACACTGATCGACTTCCTGGTCGGACTCTCGGCCAACAACGAGCGAGCCTGGTTCAAGGCCCGCCAGGACACCTACGAATCGGTCCTCCGAGAGCCGGCGCTGGACTACATCCGCGCCATCGGCGAGCGGCTTGACGCTGTGTCTGAGCACGTCATCGCCTCAGACCGCAAGCAAGGCGGCTCACTCATGCGCATCCACCGCGACGTGCGCTTCTCGCGCGACAAGTCGCCCTACAAGACCAACGTCGGCATCCAGTTCCGTCACGAGTCGGGCAAAGACGTGCACGCGCCGGGCTACTACTTGCACATCTCGGTCGAAGACTGCTTCATCGGTGCCGGCAGCTGGTCGCCCGACCGCGACGCGTTGCTCGCCTACCGACGCGCAGTCTCCGAGCATCCTGAAGAGTGGACGGCGCTGAAACAGATCGCCGACACCGCCGATTGGCGGCTGGGCGGCCACGGCGACGCGCTCAAGCGCCCGCCCCGCGGCTTCTCCGCCGACGATCCGATGATCGAGGACATCAAGCGCAAGCATTTCATCTTCACCCACGAGTTGGACATCGAAGACGTGATCGGCCCCGACTTCGTCGATTACAGCATCGAGCGGTTCCAGGAGTCGAAAGAGTGGATGTCCTTCCTCTGTCGGGCAATCGGCCTGCCGTTCTAGCCGATTCCGGCGCCCGCTGCCTGGCGGTCGTCACTCCTGGCCCGAGCTGGACGTATCCTGCCCGACATGATGGCCGAGTCTTTGGAGGAATGCACCCATGACCCAACAGACCCCCGAACGCAACATGCCGCCTGTGGCTCCCGCCCTGGAGGGCGAGCCGGTGGCTCCACCAGAGAACTCACGCTTCGTGGTCAAGCCGATGTCAGACGTCGAGGTCTCCGTCGGACGAAACATCCAGGCGCGGCGCATGTTCACCGCCGCCGAGGGACGCTTTGAGAGCTCGTTCCAGTTCGTGCTCTACAACGTCCTGCCTGTCGGCGAGACCAACGTGCGGCACATCCACGAGGACATCGAGAAGGTCTACTACTTCCTGAAGGGCAACGCCGAGATCGACTGCGGTCCCTGGCGCACGACGGCGACCGCGGGTGATTTCCTCTTCTTCCCGGCCGACATCGCGCACCAGATCTACTCCAAGGGACCTGATGACCTCGAGTTCATCGTCTGCGCCGCGCAGACCGCTGGCGACGCGCGCGGGATGTCCGATGGCGGGCTCATTGACGCAGCAGACTGATGGCCGACCAGGACGCGACAGAGGTCGTTCCGCTCGAGCCACTGCGCGAGTTTGGCGTCGCCGTCTACGAGGCCTGCGGCGTACCCACAGAGGATGCGGCGTTCACCGTCGACATCCAGCTCACCGCCGACCTGCGCGGCGTCGACACGCATGGCTTCCAGCGGCTTGGTTGGTACGCGGGTCATCTGCGGGCAGGTCGATACAACCCGACGCCCAGTCTCGATGTGATCAAGGAGACTCCCGTCTCACACGTGATCGACGGCGACGGCGGGATCGGCCAGCTGGTTGTGGCGCGCACAATGCAGCGCACAATCGAGAAGGCGAAGCACACCGGACTGGCGTTGGGCACGCTGCGCAACTCCAACGACTGGGGGATGGGCGCGTTCTATCCGATGATGGCCGCCGCAGAGGGCTTCGTGTCGTTTTGCACGACGACCAGCGTGCCCACGATTGCGCCGTTCGGATCGCGCACGCGGATGACGGGCAACAACCCGATGGCCTTCGCCGCGCCCCGAGCATCGGGCCCGCCCGTCGTGCTCGACATGGCGCTCACCCCGGTCGCGCTCGGCAAGGTCATGCGCGCCCGAGCCGAAGGCCGCGCGATTCCAGAGGAATGGGGATTCCAGGACCTTGAAGGTCAGCCCACGACCGATCCACAGACGGCCATGTCGGGCATCATCCCGGCGTTAGGTGCGGTCTCGGCATACAAAGGATCGGGACTCAGCCTGTTCATGAACCTGCTCGCCGGAGCATTGCCCGGCGGCTACCACTCGAAGGACGTCAACATCGGCAAGCGCGGACAGTTCCTGCTGGTGATCGATCCCGAGATCTTTGGCGACGCCGACGCATTCTCTGCCGCCGTCGACGAGATGGTGGAACAAATCAAAGCGGCCGACCCGCTGCCGAAGGTGGCCGAGGTCTTCGCGCCCGGCGAAATCGAGCAGCGAGCCTACGACGAGCGGATCGCGTCAGGAGCGGTGGTCTATCCATCCTCAACCATACAAGACCTGCAAGCGCTGTCCCGCGACATGTCAATCCCGCTGTCAATCTAGAGTCTGTTCGCAGTAATGTCCGTCATGCCAGCCCCCATCGTCATTCCAGCTTGTCTGGAATCTCGCCCGGCATCTCCCCTGGCCAGAAGCACCCACAAGGAACCAGGTCCCAGACCTCACTGCGACGACGATCCACGACCACGGCCTCGCCCTGATCTGGGAAGCGCTCCAGTTACTGTGAACAGACCCTAGCGCTCGCAGACGACGCCGTCTTGGTCGCCGTCGCGGGCGGATGGGACGATTTC
>JAJDZG010000032.1 GCA_022824765.1 Dehalococcoidia bacterium
AGCTGTCATGAAGCACGCCCGCGCTGCTGGGGGAATCGAAAACGTCGAGGCATCACTGGCAGGATATCACCGCGTTAACGAACGTCCTGTGTCGCGCTGTGGACTGCGGCTCAGACCAGATCATCCTTGTCCGTCGGGGGGGCTGTGCTGGAACGACCGTCACTCGACCGTCACCGTCTTGGCCAGATTACGCGGCTGGTCGATGTCGAGGCCGCGCGCCAGCGCGATGTGGTACGCGAGCAGCTGAATGACCGGGCTCAGCGAGAACGGGGTCAGTAGCGCAGACGCAGGCGGCACGCCGATGAAGTGGTCCACCAGTTCATCGAGCTCCGCGTCGCCCGCGTCACCCACCGCGATCACTGGCGCTGCCCGCGCTCGAACCTGCTGGATCGCCGACATCATCTTGTCGAACAGCGGCCCGCGCGGCGCCAGAGCAATCACGGGAAAGCCGTCGTCAAGCAAGGCGATCGGTCCGTGCTTCATCTCGCCCGCCGCGTAGCCCTCGGCGTGTACGTAGGAGATTTCCTTGCACTTCAACGCCGCTTCCATCGCCAGCGGATACGTAATCCCGCGTCCCAGCACGAGGAAGTGAGACGCAGCAGTGAACTGGTGCATGACGTTCGCGCAGCGGTCGCTCAGCTGCAGTCCGCGCTCGACCAACGACGGCGCCGTCAGCAGATCTTCCAGCCGGCCGCTGAGTTCGGCGTCGCTCAGCCGCCCTTGCGCGTGTCCGAGTCGACAGGCCAGCAGATAGAGCGCGGCCAGCGAGCCGACAAACGTCTTGGTCGAGGCGACCCCAATTTCGGGACCGCAGCGCAAGACGATGGACGCGTCGGCCTGGCGCGTGGCCTCCGATCCCTCGACGTTGGTGATCGTCAGCTGCGGGGCACCCCAACGCTCTCGAACGTGATTCATCGCGCCGAGCGTGTCAATCGTCTCGCCCGACTGCGTGACCGAGACGACGAGCGTCGACGGACCGAGCAGCGGCGCGCGGAAGCGAAACTCCGACGCGTTGTCGAAGTCGGCCGGAACGCCGGCGATCTGCTCGATCCACCAGCGCCCAATCATCGCAGCGTGCAGCGAGGTGCCCATGCCAATCACCAACACCCGCTCGATGTTGCGCAGCGCCAGTTCAGAAATGGCCAGGTCTGCGGGCAGCGCGCGCGGCGGAGACAATCGCGCGCGGCCACGAATGGTGTCCGAGAGCGCGCGCGGTTGTTCGTGAATCTCCTTCAACATGAAGTGTCGGTACGGCCCGCGTGCGACCGCGACCGGATCAAGGTTCACCTGCGTCGGTTGCGGGGCGAAAGGTGGCGCGTCGCCGCGTGAGACGAGAACGCCGTCGGCGTCGATCTCGGCGATGTCGCCGTCCTCGAGGTGATACACAGAGGTCGTATGTCGCAGCAGCGCGGGCAGGTCGCTGGCGATGAGCATCTCATCCTCGCCGAAGCCGACGATGATCCCGCCAGCCGATCCCTTGCGCGCGGCATAGATGCGTCCCGGCTCGCGTCGGTAGACAGCGGCGACGGCATTCGCGCCGCGCAGCCGGGACATGGCCTGGGCCAACGCGTCGCGGAAGCTCAGACCGTCCGCGAGCGCGCGGGCGATCAGCTCGGGGATGACCTCCGTGTCAGTGTCCGACTGCCAGCTGCGTCCGCTGGCTGCGAGGCCGGGGTCGAGTTCCGCGCGCAGCTCGCGGTAGTTCTCGACGATCCCGTTCTGGACGACGATCACATCGCCGGCGGCGGACGTATGTGGGTGCGCGTTGCGATCCGAGGGCGGGCCGTGCGTGGCCCAGCGCGTGTGACCAATGCCCGCGCTGCCGCGCGGCAGCTCCGTCAGCGACGCCTCGAGGTCGCGCAGCTTGCCTTCGCGCTTCAGCACGGCCAGTGCGCCGTCGCGGTCGAGCACTGCGATGCCGGCCGAGTCGTAGCCGCGGTACTCCAAATGTTGCAGGCCCTCGAGCAGGATTGGCGCAGCAGACTGACGCCCGACGTAACCGACGATGCCGCACATGGCGATCCCCGCGCCTAGCCCGCCGCCGACGTCGTCCAACTGCGACCGTTCGATCGCTCCGCCATCCCCGGCTGCCTGTGATCCGAGTCGGCCTGGCCAACGTTGCCAACGTCCTCCTGTAACGACTCTAGGAGGTCTGAGAGCGTGTAGACGAACGAAATCGGCCGATTGATCGCAGATTCGAGCTCTGCGGGCGTCAGATCATCGAGAAACTTTGCGCCGAAGTAATCGAGCGACGCTCGAGGTAAGAAGATTCGCGGCGGCAACGGCCGTCCAGCCCGATTCGACGTCAACGCCGCTTGGAAGTCCCGACCGGGGATCAGTCCGCTGACATTCACCCGCTCGCCGAAGAGGGTGTTCGCGACCGGCACGATCTCGAACTGCACGCCGGCCAGGTCAGATACCTCGTGGCACAGCGTCCGCAGCGTCGGTGCGATCAATGTCCCGCAAGCGATCAGCACAGATTCGGCCGGCGCCGACAGCCGACCCGCGCGAATCTTGCGGCGCGTCGATCTCCAGTCATCGATCAGCGTCCGCGTCATCCCGACGCCGTTCTCCCATTGCGGAAAGTCGTCGTAGCGCCTGGCTGATGGAATCTGCGCGTTTGCGGTGAGGTAAAACTCGTCGCTGGGAAACACGATCGATGCGCCGCGTTCGGCGCGGGTCTGACGTTGCCAGCGTCGAATCTGTCGGACCACGCGCTTCGCCTCGGCGCGTGTGTGCGCGCGCATGCCGTCGTCCTGGATGCGCTCCTCACCCTCCAGCGACGAGCCGACGGGCACCACACCGATCGACACAACCGACTCAATCTCCAACAGGTCGCCGATTGTCTGGTCCAGTGCCGCGCCGTCGTTGACGCCGGGACAGAGGACGACCTGCGTGTGCGCCTCGATGCGCATTTCGGCGAGGCGGCGCAACTGCTCTCGGACATCGGGCGCGCGCGGGTTGCCGAGCAGCTGGCGGCGCAGCTGCGGATCCGTCGCGTGGACGCTGACGTGCAATGGACTCAGCCGCTGCGTCTCGAGCCGCCGCCAGTCATCGTCGGCGAGGTTCGTCAGCGTCACGAAATTGCCGTGCAGAAAGGACAGGCGGTAGTCATCGTCCTTGACATAGAGCGGCCGCCGCAGGCCCTTCGGCAGCCCCTTCAGAAAGCAGAAGAAACACTTGTTGTTGCAGATTCGAGTGCCGTCGAATGCGTCGTCCTCGAACTCAACGCCCAACGGCTCGTCGATCGACTTCTCAAACTCCACCACACCTCGCTCGCCGTCAGCGACCACTTCAAGCTCGATGAAATCGTCAGTGGTCTGGAAGCGGAAGTCGACCGGGTCGCGAATGGGCTCGCCGTTGACGGAGACCACCTGGTCGCCGGCTTGCAAGCCGGCCTGATCGGCGAGCGAACCGGGTTCGATCGCGTTAATCGAGCCAGCGGGTACGCGAGAACGGCGGGGGCGGGTCATACGGCTCCTAAAGCCGGAAACGGCCCGAGGATCGGCGCCGCCACTTAGGTGGCCGGCAGCGCTCGCTTGAGTTCCTCATCAATCGCGTCGATGCGGTCAACCACGGCGTCGATTGAGAAATCCGGCGTCGACGCGCCTGCCGTCACGCCGATGTCCTCGTGCCCCTCGAACCAGCCGGGTTGCAGCTCTTCGGCGGTCTCGACGTGGTAGGTCTCGACCCCGTTCGCGCGCGACAACTCGGCCAAGTGGCGTGTGTTGGCGGAGTTGTAGCCGCCAACCACGATCATCAGGTCCACATCCTCAGTCAGGTCCCGGGTGGCAGCCTGCTGCGAGGTCGTTGCGTTGCAGAGCACGTTGACCACACGAATCTCCGTGATCTGATCGATCCGTGCTTCCATCAGGTTCGAGACAAAGGCCGCGAAGCGCTCGGGCGTGTGCGTGGTCTGAGAGATCACGCCAATCTTGGCCGGCAGATAGTCGGGCAGGTCCTCGAGCGACTCGTTCTTGATCACGATCCCGCGCCCGCGGCACCAACCGAGCACGCCCTTGACTTCAGGATGAGTGGGGTCGCCGAAGATCACCACAGTGAAGCCGCGCTCGGCTAGATTGCGAGCCGCACGCTGCGAACGCGAGACGAACTGGCAGGTCGTGTCAATCACGTTCAGCCCGCGAGCTTCAATGTCCCGCACGACGGTCTCGCCAACGCCGTGGGCAGTGATCGCCACGACATCGGTCGCGACATTCTCGGCGAGACGGTCTTCCTTGACGGTGATGCCCGTGCTCTCCAGCTGCTCGACGACTTGCGGATTGTGCACGACCTGACCGAGCGTAGTCACGCGGGTGCCGTTGGCGGCTGCTTCCTGCATCATGTCGACGGCGCGGCGGACGCCGAAGCAGAAGCCCATGTCGCTGGCGCGGTGAATCTTCATGCTGCTGCTCCTGGCTCGTCCGGTAGCGGCGGCGACGCCGCGTCGGTCACTGGCTCAGTTGGTTCTTCGGAGCCGTCCTCGACCAAATGAGCGTACACGCCACGATAGGCAGGCGGTAGCTGCTCTGCAATGGCCTGCATGATGGTGAGGTGCGCGCGCTCGATGTCATCGCGCGTGATCCGTCGACCAACGGGCTCGACGACGAAGGGGTGAGACGCGGTCATCCGCACTTGCGTGCGGGCAAACAATGCCCGCCAACCAGCCCGCATCCGTTCCGAACCGGTGATCCCGACGGCGACCACCGGCGCGCGAGAGCGCAGCGCCAGCAGCGCCGTGCCTGAGTGCGCCTGCATCAGCCCACCAGTGTCGGAGCGGTGGCCTTCAGGGAACATGCCCAGCGCCGCGCCTTCCGACAGCAGCCGCTCCGCCTCGCGGATGGCCTGGCGGTCGGCGGCGCCGCGCCGCACCGGGAACGCGCCGGACAGCGCGAACAGGTAGCCGATGATTGGCTCCTTCTGGAACAGTTCAATCTTCGCCATGTAGCGCGGTGAGCGCGGGTAGATGGCCGACGCCATCATCGCCGGGTCGGCCGAGGACACGTGGTTGGACGCGATGATCACGCCGCCCCGCGGGATGCGGTCGAAGTCCACCCACTCACAGCGGACGATCCGCATGAAGGCGAGGCGCGCGAAGAATCCCGCAACCAGGAACCACACCCGCGACGCGTTGGGCATGCCCGGCATGCCGATCGCCGCCAGGGCCCGGTGCTCACCGAAGACGAGCCGCGTCAGTTGCCGCGTGACCCATCGGTAGGCGCGCCGACGCATCGCTTACGCCTCTCCGCTGCCGACTGATACGGGTGCTGGCAGTCGCGCACGGATGATCTGCACGGCCTGCTCGATCGCCTGCTCCAGCGAGAGATCGGATGTGTCCAACTCGACGGCGTCCTGCGCGGCAACGAGCGGAGAGGCCGCGCGGCGCTGATCCAGCTCGTCGCGCCGGTTGGTGGCGGCAAGAACCGATGCCCGGTCGGCATCCTGGTTGCGCTCCTTCGCCCGACGCTGAGCGCGAACCTCGGCGCTGGCATCGAGGAAGATCTTGACCGGCGCGTCTGGCAGAACCACTGTGCCGATGTCGCGTCCGACCACAATCATGCAGCCTTGCGCTGCCTGATTCTGCTGAATCTGCACCATCAGCGCGCGCACGCCGGCGATCGCCGCCACCGTGGGTACGCCCGACTCGACTTCGGGGTTTCTCAGGTGCGGCGTGGCGTTCTCGCCATCGACGTAGACCTCGAGCTCGACTGAATCTGCCTCCGCGGGCGGGCGGAGCTGGAACCTCGACTTGCGAATGAGTTCGGCGACGGATTCGTGCTCGTCCAGGTGCACGCCGCGCCGTTGGGCTTGCCAGGTGGCCGCGCGATACATGATGCCGGTATCAAACAATTGCCAGCCAAGCCGACGCGCCAACTCGCGGCCCACCGCCGTCTTGCCCGACGCCACTGGCCCGTCGATCGCGACCAGCCACTGCGCACAGTTCGTGTCAGAAGGTCGAGGATGGCTCACAGACTCATGGTAGTACGCCTCCGAACATCGTCAGTCGCTGCCCAGTCCCGCCGCTCGCCGCAGCTGCCGCGTCTCGCGATTCGTCAGCGCCCGTACCTTGCCGAGCGGCAGATCGCGGAGCAGCAGCGGTCCAAATCGTACGCGCTGCAACGACACCACCGGGTGGCCAATGGCCTCACACAGTCTGCGCAACTCTCGCTTGCGCCCCGTATGCAGCGTCAATGTCAACCAGGACGACGAACGTCCGCGATCCAATTCGCGGCCAGGCCTCCGTGATCGAGCCGGCTTCGCCTGCAGCAACTCACCGTCGACCTCAATGCCTTCGAAGATGCGATCGAGCGCGGCGTCGGACGGCGCTCCGATGACTTCTGCCAGATAGACCCGCTGCACCTCGCGCGACGGGTGCGAGAGTCCCGTGACCAGCGGTCCATCGTTCGTCAGGATCAGCAGACCCTCGCTGTCCAGGTCAAGACGTCCGACCGGCACGCATCGAGGCGCGTCGTCGGGCAGTAGGTCCACCACCGTGCGACGACCGCGGTCGTCGCGAGACGTCGACAGCACGCCGCGCGGCTTGTTCAACGCGTAGTAACGCAATGGCTCGGATGCTGACAGCGGGCGGCCGTCGAGGAGGATCGTCTGCGTCGACGGATCGACCCGCGTGGAGAGGTCGGTCACGATCTCGCCGTCCACATGGACTCGCCGGGCGCGCACAATCTCCTCGGCGCCGCGCCTCGAAGCGACACCGCTGCGGGCAAGCGCGACCGCAATCCGGATGCGTGTCGAGTTAGGCACAGTCAGGACTCGTCGTCGAGTGGTTCTTCGGGCTCGGGCGGCGGTCCGCCGTAGACAGTCATCTCACGCTGCTCCGTAGCAGAGGCCTTGACCTCAGGCGGCGGCCAGCGGCGGATGATCAGCATCAGGATCACCCCAATCAGCGCGAACGTGACAATCATCCACGCATTCGTGCCCTGCTCCACAGGTGCAGCGACGACAGGAAGCGCCTCGCTCGGACTCGATGGCGGCGGCACCGTGGGGGACCGCAGCGACTCGTCGATCAGCGGCGTCACGTCGGCAGAGCCCGGCGACGGCGATGCGCTCACCACCCAGCGCCGGGGTTCCAGAGCGATAGACAGTCCACGATCAGGCGCAGGCAGATCATCGATGCCGTAGGTCACGACATCCACGCTGACGCCGTTCGCGTCGAGCAGTTCCAACGTGTCGCCGTCGTTGTTCAGCCCATTGCCAATCCGGTCAACGACTTGGTTGGCACCGTCGATCGGCTGGTTGGCAATCACGAAGCGGCCGTATGGCGGAATCTCGCCAACCAGCGGCGTTTGTCGCGCCAAATCGCCGATCGCCCAGCCGCTCAAGTCCACCGGCGACGAGCCCAGGTTGATCAGTTCCACCCATTCCGCTTGACCGGTCAGCGGCGCAGGCAGCAACTCTGCGAAGTGCACCACCGCCGTGGACGCGACGATCTCGACGACACGGACGCTTCCATCACGGCCCGTTGCCTCGTCGGGAGCGCGCTGTTCCGATTCCTCATCTGCCGATTCATCTGCCGACTCATCCGGCGCAGTCTCTTCCTGTGCCGACTCTGCGGGGCTCGCCGTGGTTGCAGACTCCAGCTCGCCTGCGCTTGGACGGCCCAGACGCAGCGCCCCGCCCTTGGTCGCGCGCTGCACCGATTCGTCGTTCTGCGGAGCGGAGACGCGGCCAAACTCCTCGTTGTTTCCCCAGCTCATCGCGTCCACAACGACGCCCCCAGGGTCGATCAGACGCAGCTGATCGCCTGAGTTCGCTAGGCCGTTGCCAATCCGCCCATCCGCCACGACGAACACGGCGCCGTCGACCGCCACCGCCAGTTCGGAGCCAGCCACGACCAGCGTCCCGCCGGCCGGCAGCGTCGCGCCCGCCAGGCTGTCAGCGGCGGTGTTGTCGCCAATCGTCCAGCCGTCGAGGCTGACCTCCTCGTCCGTGCTGTTGGACAGTTCAAACCACTCATAGGCAGGATCATCGCGGCCTTGTCCCGCGTTGGGATACGCCTCGCTGATCCAGACGTCGGATGTTCCCTCTTGCTTGATCGGGCGAGCCGGCGGCGGCCGCTCGAAGCGCAGCGAGATCGAGTCCACGGCCACTCGGCTCGGATCAGGGGCGCTTGACCAAATGCGCTGCTCGCCGCCGTGCCGCTGGTCGCTCCTCGGCCTGATTCGATCTCGATCGCTGAACCTCAACTCCTCACCCTCGTCTGGCGCGGTCAACTGGTGAAAAGTACGGTCCGTGCCATAGCTCGCCGTCGAAATCCAATGTCCGCGCCAATCTCGAAGAATCAACGATCCGCCTCGGTCGCCGAATCCGGCGCTCAGCCCGAGTTCCTCCGCGCTGAACGCCCGCCATTCGCCTGGTTCCAGCCGAACTGAGGGCAGCGTGACTGAACTGTTGCCAACGCTCAGCGACCAGTTGACGGTCAGCTGCGGTCGGTCACCATGATTTCGGATGGAGACCAGTTCCGGCTCGTCTTCGAGTGGGTTGGGCACGACAGACACGATCGACACGGCGCTATCGAGGACGACGGCCTGGTCGACGCCGCGAGCAAGTCGGCGCCCGCCGCCCGCCTCCCAGGGCGACGGCGAATCGGACAACCGTCCGTAGCCGCTGCTGCTGCGGACGATGGACTGCGACTCTTCAGGCCTCGGCAGTGCAAATGGGATGTAGAGGTCGCCCCAGCTGACGGCGTCGTGACGCGTCCCGTTCGGATCGACCAGCGCCACCCGGTCACCAGCGTTGCGCAGTCCGTTGCCAATCCGCGCGGATTCCAGACGAATCAGCGTCTGACCTGCCGGCACGGCGAACTCAGTACTGCGCCCAATCACGAGAACGACGCCGCCGCCCGCAATCTCAATATTGGGAAGCAGCCCGAAGGCAGCCGAATCCTCCAGGAACCAGCCGTCCAGCGACAGCGGCTCGTTCGAGGGGTTGTGCAATTCGACCCATTCCACGTCGCCGACGGGGCGCACCTCGCTGATCATCAGCGGCGACTCCCCCAGATCTGCCGCGCGCAACGATGTCGCCAGCGCGAACGCCAATAGAGCCGCGAGCACGGCAAGGACAGAACGGATGAGGATGGATCGGCGACGTTGCACCGCCCAAGGCTACGATGCCACGGTGATCTTACGTCGGGTCGTCGTGTGTTCTTCGATCAGGATGACCTGCTTTTGCTGCGCAGGCAGTGCGAGGCTGCGGGCCGCGTCGACGATGGCTGGTGCGGCGTAGCGCGCGGTGAACTCGGCGACGGCGGCCATGGCGAGCAGCTGAGCGGCGCCTCGAATGGCAGGGATGAACGGGGCCAGGTCATCGCGGATGGCGGGCAGCAACTCGCGGCGGCGCGGCTCGATCACGACTGGCGTCAGGACGGGCGGGTCGGACTCTGACATATGGGCCGCCGTTCGGAACTGTTGAGTCGTGTGATCAGTTTACCAATTCGAAGCGGCGGTGGCTTCACATAACGATCACGTCACGCCAGGCTCAGCGCGCGCTCGACCGCTTCGCTGATCTCCACTCCATCAGCCGTCGCTGCGCCCGCCAACAGCGAACGATCGTCTGCGACGGCCTGCAGCGACTGGATGATGAAGGCCGGCTCGCGGCTGGCCCCTGCGCGCCGTATGGCCTGGAACAACGGCGTCTCCCAATCAGTGGTGTCGCCATGCTCGTCCCAGAGCGGATCGAACTGGGGCCCGCGGATCGGATACTGCGCCCACGTCACCGTCGGGCCTCGATCGAGTTCCCTCGTGACCCGCTGCAGGACGAGTCCTGATCGATCCGCGCGCTGCCGGATCAGCTCGTGAATGACCTGCTGCCACGTGCCAATCGGGCCGTCCGGCAATGCCGGATGCAGGTTGAGGCAGGGCACGGCGTCGCAGATGACCTCGCTGAGGATGAGCATGTAGCCGGCCAGCATGGCCGCGTCGGGCTTGAAGGGCTCCATGCGCTCGAGCAGGCGCCGGTCGAAGTCACGCCGCCACGCGGCGAGGTCGGCGCCAGGAACCGAACGCGCACCGCCGACGCGTCTCCGCCAATCGCGGGAACTTTCGCTGATCAGCGGAACGCCCGCAGCCGTCACTTCGGCCAGGAACGAGTCTGTCTGTTCCGCCTGGCCAGCGTTCCGATTGCAGACGACGCAAACAATCTCAGCATCCAGCCGGCCGGATCGAATGGCGTCGCACGTGGCCCGGAACAGCAGGCGCGAACTCGTGCCGCGGGCCGTGGCAAACCAGGCCAGACGCAGCGGCACCGCTCAGGACTCGCTGCGCAAGGCGTCGATCCGCAGTTCGGCGTCGGTCAGCATCTGCTGTGCTTGATCGCTCAACGCGACGCCGCGCGCATACGCGTCGAGCGCGCGGTCCAGCGGCAGGCCGCCGTCCTCTAGCTCCGCCAGCACGGACTCCAGCGCCTGGACGACCTCTTCATACGTTGGATGCTCAGGCGGAAGGTCAGGCATGGTCACCCTCTCTGGTCGGTTCGGCGATGGTTCGTGCCGCGATGCCGCCATCGGCAAACTGGATGTGAATGTCCTGGTCGGCTGCCAATCCAGCGGTGGATGTCACGATGCTGCCAGCTGCATTTGAGACGACGGCGTAACCGCGCTGCAGCGTCCGCTCTGGATCGAGCGCGTTTAGTCGGAGGACGTTGGCGGCGCTACGCGCCTGCATCGCGCCGATCAGACGATCGATCGCCTGGTCGAGGTCGCGACGTCGTTGGCTGATTTCGACGCGCAGCGTCGGCGGATGCGGCGCAGCCCGTTCGAGCCCTTCGCGACCAAGACGCACGCGATAGCCCTCGTCCGCGATCAGTCGGTCGACGCAATGGTCGGCTGCCTGTCGGATTCCGGCGACGCGCGCCGCCTCTTCCGCCCGATCGGGCACCGCGATCTCGGCGGCGGCCGATGGTGTGGGTGCACGACGATCTGCGACGTGATCGGCGATGCTCACATCGGTCTCGTGGCCGATGGCAGAGATGATCGGTATGTCGCTGGCAAAGATGGCGCGAGCGACGGCTTCCTCGTTGTAGGCCCAGAGGTCCTCGGGTGATCCGCCGCCGCGCGCGACGATGATCACGTCCGGCTCGTTCTCGGTGAGCAGATTGAGCCGCTCGATCCCGTCGGCGATCGAACGAGCCGCGCCCGCACCCTGGGTGAGGCATGGCGAGAGCGTCAGCGGCGTCAGCGGCCAACGTCTGCCGATGACCTGCTGGATGTCGTGCCAGACGGCGCCGCTGGACGAGGTCACCACGCCGATCCGCTTCGGATACGCCGGCAGCGGACGCTTACGCGCGGGGTTGAACAGGCCGGCCTCCTCGAGCGTGCGAAAGAGGCGCTCGTACTCCGCCTGCAGGACACCC
The DNA here is from genome assembly GCA_022824765.1 of Dehalococcoidia bacterium. Taxonomy (GTDB): domain Bacteria; phylum Chloroflexota; class Dehalococcoidia; order Bin125; family Bin125; genus Bin125. Next base: position 11,365 of record JAJDZG010000032.1, read on the forward strand.
TCGCCGATCGGGCGCAGGTCGTCGACGATGATCTGCAGCGTCCCCCGCGCCAGGTAGATGTCGACGCTCCCGTGCACCAGCACCTGATCGCCCTGGGCGACGGCCATGCCGCGATTCTCGCGGCGGAAGAATGCGCACGACAGCACGGTCTCCGAGTCAGCGTCGGCCAGGTCGAAGTAGTAGTGTCCGGCTCCCGAGCGGCTGAAGCTGCGCACCTCACCCTCGATCCAGACGTTGTTGAGGGTTGGATCGGAGCTCAAGTTCCGCTTGATCTGACGAGCAATCTCTCCGACGGGGCGGGAGCGTAGCGATGGACGCCCGTCCCCAGCCGCGCCTGCATCTTCACGCTCCGCTGCGCGATCCCAGTCGAACGAGTGCTGCTCCTGCCGCTGCACCTGGCGGCGGGCGTGGAATCCGCGCGGGGGGCGTTGGGGCATGCTGCGCCGCCGATCAGGCGCGCTCGAGATACTGTCCCGAGCGGGTATCAACCTTGACCGTGTCCCCAGGACCGATGAACAAGGGCACGTTGACCGTCAGTCCGGTCTCCAGCGTGGCGGGCTTGGTTGCGCCTGTCGCGGTATCGCCCTTGACGCCGGGGTCGGATTCGGTGACCTGCAGCGTCACGGCGGCAGGCAACTCCACGGCAACGGGACTCTCACCGACGATCAGCACCTCAGCTTCCGCATTCTCAGCGAGGTAGTGGACCGCGTCGCCAACGACGTCAAGCGAGAGCGGCTCCTGCTCGAACGTCTCGGTGTTCATGAAGTAGAGCAGGTCGCCGTCGCGGTAGAGATACTGCATCGTTTGATGCTCGGTGCGGATGCGGCGGAACTTGGAGCCGGCCTGAAAGGTGCGCTCGATCGTGTGTCCGCCGCGGATGTCGCGCAGCTTGAGCCGCGCTTGCGCGGAGCCGCGCCCCACCTTGATGTGGTCCCAGTCCACGATCTGGTATTCGTTGCCGTCGAGTTCGATCACGAAGCCGCGCTTCAGGTCGCCGGTGGAGATCATCTTGTGCCTGTCACTCTTATCTGCGGGAGGTTCTGCGGTATGTCAGACAAAGCGTAGCTTGGGCGTGCCGCTGAACGAGTGAAAGCCGTCGTCGTCCAGCAGGCCCATGTCTTCAATCCGGACGCCGCCCCAATCGGGCAGGTAGATGCCCGGCTCGATCGTGATCACCATGCCGGACTCCAGCGTGTCCTGAGACGATGAGCCCAGGTACGGATCCTCGTGGATCTCCAGACCGACGCCGTGCCCGAGCCCGTGCCCGAACTGGTCGCCGTAGCCAGCATCTTCAATCACGCGGCGAGCCAACTCGTCAGCGTCCTGGCCTGACATGCCCACTTCGACCATCTCAGCGGCGGTCTCGTGCGCGGCGAGCACGATGTCGTAGATGCGGGGGAACGTCTCATCGTGCGCTCCGAGCACGATCGTGCGGGTCATGTCGGCACAGTATCCGTCCACTTTGGCGCCCATGTCGATCACAACCGGCTCGCCCTCGCAAATGGCTTCGGCTCGCGGACGCGCATGCGGACGAGCGCCCCATGTTCCCGCCGCAACAATCGACTCGAAGGCCATCGCCTCCGCGCCGTTGACTCGGGCGTACTGCTCGATTTCCCACGACATCTGCACTTCCGTCCAGCCCGGCTGAACGACGCTCGATGCGTGGGCAAACGCATCGTCCGTGAGCGCCGCAGCGCGCCGCAGCGCAGCGATCTCGTCAGCGTCTTTCCTCGCCCGCACGCCTTCGATGACGCGGCCGACCTGGACTAATGCCGGACGTTGGCTGGCCGGCAGCTTGGCGTTGGCGTCGCGCAGACCCTTGTGCAAGGCGACGCTGAGGTGCGCGGCTTCGAAGCCCAGCCGCTCGCGCCCGAAGCGCTTGACCAGATCGCCCCACCACTGCTCGGCTCCGCCCGTCGTGCGGACAATCTCGAACTCCGGTGACTGCTCAGCAGCTTGATCGAGATAGCGAAAATCCGTCGCGAGCAGCGGCGGACGGGCGTCGTCAACGGGAATGATCACCCATCCACTGGAACCGCTGAATCCAGTCGCGTAGCGGCGATTGACCGGGTCGGTGATCAGCAGCGCGTCAAGCTTCGCCTCATCGGCGGCGGCTCGAATGCGGCTCAGCCGCTCGTTCGCTCGCAGGTCGGTCATGAGCCTGGCGCCCCGGCGTCGCCGCTTGTCGGACGGCCGTGTCGCTCTTGCAGCATCGGCACCAGCGCATCGAGTGCGGCGAGGTAGCCGCGCCAACCGAGCCCAGCCACGACGCCGTCCATGATCGGCGCGGTGACCAGATTGTGGCGGAACGTCTCGCGCGCGTGGACGTTGGACAGGTGCACTTCCATCTTGCCGCCCGGGAAGGCCTCAAGCGCGTCGCGAAGCGAGTAGCCGTAATGGGACAGCGCGCCCGGATTGATGATCAACCCTTCGGCCGAGCGTTCCTGCTGGATGAAATCGATGATCGCGCCCTCATGGTTGGACTGGTAGGGACGAATCGTGACGCCCCACTCCTTCGCCCGCTTGTTCACGAGATCCTCGATGTCGGCCAAGGTCTGGGAGCCGTAGATTTCTGGTTGGCGCTGGCCCAGGATGTTCAGATTGGGGCCAGAGATCAGCAGCACTTTCACGTCGAGAGCCCCTCCGTTCGGTCGCGCTGGCGCCGCTCGCGGCCGCGTTCGGCAAGCGTATCGAGCGCCTGCTCGATGGTGTCGCGGCGCGCGGCGTCGCTGACGTGGGTATAGATCTGGGTCGTCGAGACGGACGCATGACCCAGCAATTCCTGCACGATGCGGACGTCTGCGCCTCCATCGAGCATATGAGTGGCAAAGGAGTGCCGCAACAGATGAGGATGCAGGCCCGGCGGCAAGCCCGCCAACTGCGCATGGCGCTGCATCGATATCTGCACCGCACGCGCCGACAGCGGTCCGCCGAAGCGATTCAACCACAGCCACGACGCTGACCGCTCGGACAGCAGCTGCGGGCGTCCGTCCAGCAGATAACGGCGCAGCCAACGCCGCGCCGCTCCCCCGAGCAGCGCGAACCGCTCCTTGTCCCCCTTGCCAAGCACGCGCAAGCCAATCGCGTCATCGTCATAGTCGGACGTCCGCAGCCCGATCAGCTCCGATACGCGCAGCCCGGCACCGTACAGCACTTCCAGCATCGCTCGATCACGCAGACCGCCCGGCGTCGCGGTGTCGGGCGCATCCAGCAGTGCCTCAACCTGTTGCTGGCTCAGCACGGTCGGCAGACGCGACGCGGCCTTCGGCGTCGACGCCAACGCGAGCGGATCGCGTTCGAAGAATCCCGTGTGTGTGAGCTCCCGGCTCAAGGCCTTGATCGTCGAGGCTCGGCGGCGCACGGAAGCCTCGGCCGCGCCGTCCGCTTGCAGGCTGGCCAGGTAAGACCGGTAGCCGGCGCGGCTCAAGCTGTTCAGTTCCCGCCCGTCGTTCTCCAGCCAGCGTAGAAACTGCTCAAGGTCAGAGCGATAGTTGCGGATCGTGTGCGGCGAGAGGCCGCGCCCATGCTCGAGCGCGTCCAGGTAGC
>JAJDZG010000081.1 GCA_022824765.1 Dehalococcoidia bacterium
ATACCCCACAGACTTCCTGATGTGGATGGTCCGCGACACGGGCATGATCAGTCTCGAGGAGGCCCACTACCGCTTGAGCTATCTGCCTGCCCGCGCCGCCGGATTCCACAACCGCGGCTCGCTGGTCGAAGGCGCGCCGGCCGATGTGGTCGTCTACGACCTCGACGCGCTCAAGCTGGAACCGGAGTTCCAGGGCGAGATCGTCCACGACTTCCCGGGCGGCGAATGGCGACGCATTCAGCGTCCACACGGTTACCGCTGGGTCTTGGTCAACGGAGAAGTGACCATGCAAGACGGCCAGGAGACAGGCGCCACCCCCGGCAAGCTCCTCCGCCACGGCCGCGGCTAGCGCATCCCGGTCTCGCGATATCGTGGCTGCATGAGCCAGTTCAGCAAAGCCGGTATCGATCGCTTGGGAACACGTCTGCGGGATTCGGAAACTCCGGATCCCGCAGATGTGGCCGCCTATGTCCAATGGAGCGCGACGTTCGAGGAGCCGTTGAGAGAGGCGCTCAACGTCATTGACGCCGCCTGCGAACTCGCGGGAGTGTCTCTGCACGAGAAGACATCGCGAATCAAGCAGTTGTACTCGATCGTGGCCAAGCTCCGTCGGGGGCACCCGCGCTTGTCTTCGATCGACGATATCGCCGGTTGCAGGGCCGTCGTCCCGCGCGAGGCAGACGTGAACGCGCTTGTGTTGCAGTTGGCGACGGCGCGCGTCAAGCGTGTGCGCGACTATCGAGAGCGCGACCGCAACGGCTATCGCGCAGTCCACCTGACCCTGGCGGACGACCTCGGTCAAACGGTCGAACTCCAGTTACGCACGGAGATCCAGCACGTGTGGGCCGGGTTGTCCGAACGTCGCGCTGCGGTCGTTGGTCACGAGGTAAAGTACGGTGGCGGTCCGCCGAAGGAGCAGGACGTTCTCAGAGAACTATCGGCAGTAGGGCGAGGCCTGGATTTGCGCCAGATAGAACTCGATGCGGCTCGCGACCGCTTCCGACTTGGGCCGTTTCTGCGGGAACTTGCCGAGGAAGTGATCGAAGGAGAACAGCGGAAGCTGAGGGAGGACATCAAGTCGTTCAGCAGGATTTGTAACGCCTATGCTGAGCGCAAGGAAGCCTGACCATGCCCTATTTTCTGCTCTACTACGACAACGATGAAGACCGCGCCACCGTCCGACGATTTGATGAACGCGATGAGGCCTATGCCGCCCTCACTCAAGGGACCATCGACAAACCTTCTGAGGACGAGCTTGTCCTGTTCATCACGGACTCAGAGGAGACCCTCCGTCGCACTCACCCACGCTATTTCTACACCGAGATCGAGATGGCCGAGCAAGCGGCCGAACGCATTCTCAGCAAGTACAGCGACGCCGGCCTGGTCGCCGACTGACATGACACGGCGGCTGACGCCGTCAGAATCTGGTGCGCATTCCGCGGCCGCTACGGACGGATGATCCGCTTCTCCCGCTGCGCGAGGCGCTTCAGCATTGGCTGCGCCGCGTCGATGAAGCGGAAGGCGATCCGCCGCGTCTCCCTCGGATCGATCAGGTCGATGACGTCGAAGTTGTGCGCCGCCTTCATCGGACTGCGCAGCCGAAGCAGGCGGTTCTCGATTGACTCGCGGTGGGCCTCCGGATTCTCAGCCGACTCGATCTCACGCTTGTATGCGGCCGCGACCCCGCCCTCGATCGGAATGCCGCCCCACTCGCCGGCGGGCCAGCCGAAGCGCATGTTGACGCCGAACGGCTCGCCCATGCTGTTGGGCGCATCCGCGGCGACGCCGTAGCTCTTGCGGATGTTGAACTCCACCTTGGGCACGTCGGCTTCATAGGCCGCGATCAGCGCTCGCGTGCCGCGACGCATCGTCTGGTTCAGCTCCGCCTGCGAGCCGAGCATGAAGCCCGGCATGTCCAGGAAGATGACCATCGGCAGATTGAAGCCGTCGCACAGATCGACGAAGTGCGTGAACTTGTCCGCCGCATCGCCATTCATCGCGCCCGCCATCACGTACGGATCGCTTGCCACGACGCCCACCGAGTAGCCGCCGATCCTGGCAAAGCCCGTGATGATCGCCCCGCCCCAGTGCGGACGCATCTCGAAGAACTCGCCGTTGTCGACCACGAGCTTGACCAGCTTGCGCGGGTTGTAGCCGCGCTTGCGGTTCTCAGGGATGATGCGCAGCAGCTCCTCGACGCGGCGGTTGGGATCGTCGCCGTTCTGGACGCGATCCGGCACATCGTTCGTCGTGTCCGGCAGATAGCTCAGGAACTGTTTGATCTGGTTGAAGGCGTCTTCCTCGTTCTCCGCCTCGTTGTCGACCTGTCCGCTCTGGTAGACGTGGACCTTCGAACCGCCGAGCTCTTCCTTGTTGAAGGTCTCGCCAATGGCGCGTCGCACGACCGGCGGTCCCGAGGGGAAAATCTGTGATTGACCCTGGATCATCACCGTGAAGTGCGAGAGCAGCGCGAACGCGGCCGGGGCGCCCGCCACCGATCCCATGATGCCCGACGCGACCGGCACTTTGTTCAGCAAGTTGATGTGCCGCCACCAGGTCTGCCCGGCGGGCAGGGCCATGCGGCCCTCTTCCTCATCGCGCTTGGCCGAGTGACCCACGCCCTCGATCAGCTGCACGTAGGGCAGCCCGTACTGCGCCGCGAGCGGCGTCGCAAACTGCGACGCGCCCTTCGACACGTTGTGCGGCGATCCGCCGGAGATCGTGAAATCGTCGCCGCCGATCACGATGTTGCGGCCGTCGATCTGGCCCATGCCCATCACGAAGGCGCCCGGTGTGAAGTCGCGCAGATTGCCCTCACCGTCGTACTCGTACGCGCCGACGAGCGGGCCGGCCTCGAAGAACGAGTCGTCGTCGAGGAACTTGTCGATCCGCTCGCGGATCGTGTAGCGCCCGCCGCGATGCTGCCGTTCGACGCCGTGCGGCCCGCCCATCTCCTGGGCGAGCTCCTTGATGTAGTTGATCTCGTCAATGGCGCCTTGCCAGTCCTGGCCCGGCTTCCAAGATTCGCGCGTCTGGTCGACAGGCATGCGCAGCCTCCCCGCTGTATCGTCTCCTGCGGAGTCTAGCCCGCAATCCGGCTCACACGGTCCGCTCGCAGGACGATGCGATTCAGGAGCGCCCCATCACCTCACTGGCGAAGGCGCGCAGCGCGTCCCAATCCCATGGCGGGCGCAGCGTGATGTTGACTCGATTGACGCCCGCTTCGGCGTACGGACGCAGCGTTTCCAACGCCTCGTCAGGCGTGCCCAGGATTGCGCCTCGCTGGCGGAATGCGTCGCCGGCCGGCCCAAAGACCTCGGCAAAGTGCGCTTCGGCCCGCGCCCGATCCGACTCGTCCGCCGCCATGTGGAAGGAGAGATTCACATCGCGCTGGATGTGCGACGGATCGCGGTCGACCCGCTCGCACCACTCGTCCAACACCCCCGAAAGACGCTGCCACTCCTCCACGTTCAGATACGGAGCGTTCCAGCCGTCGGCGTAGCGCGCGACCAGTTGCAGCGTGCGACGCTCGCCGACGCCGCCGATCCAGATCGGGACGCGCGATTGCAGCGGCTTCGGTTCACAGAGCGCGTCGGTCAGCTGGTAGTGATCGCCCAAGAAGTTGGCCTCCGGCTCCTCCCAGAGCGAGCGCAATACCTGGATGCCCTCCTCAAGTCGATCCAGGCGCGTGCCGATCCGATCAAACGGAATGCCGTACGCCGAGTACTCCTGCACGTTCCAGCCAGCGCCGAGCCCAGCGTCGAGCCGCCCCTCCGAGAGATGGTCAATCGCCGCCAGCGCGTTGGCAAGCACCGCCGGATGGCGGTAGTCCATCGCCAGCACGCAGGTGCCCACGCGCACATGCTGGGTGTCGGCCGCCAACGCCGCGAGACAGGCCAGACACTCCAGGTACGGTCCGCGTTTCTCGGTGATCGGCGACTCGTAGAAATGATCCGAGACGTCGACCCAGGTGAAGCCCGCGGTGTCGGCCCAACACCACAGCTCGCGGCACTCGGCCAACGTCACATTCTGCTGCACCAGGTGAATGCCATACTCCATGCGGTACTCCGATCGACCGTGATCCTGTCACCACTGGGCTATCTTGCCAGGCAACCGGTCTGCTGACCAGAAGGGCCACGACATGACCACCTCACGACGCGACGAAGTGCTATTGGAGGCGGAGTTTGACCCTCGCGTGATGGACTACGGACGCCTCGCCGTGAGCCTGTTCCTGATCACCACGTTAGCGGGCATTCCACTGATCCCCATCTGGCTGATCTGGAGCTCGTCCTATCTGCCGCGAGCTCACCGGCGGCTGAGCGCCAAACTGACGGCGTCATCGCTGGAGTTGACCTCCGGCGTCTACTTCCGCACAAACAGCACGATTCCGCTGGACCGAATCACCGATGTCAAGCTCTACGACAATCCGGTCATGCGTCCCTATGGGATTCAGGCGCTCAAGGTCGAGACTGCGGGTCGGTCGGGCACGTCGTCATCCGAGGGCTATCTGCCCGGCGTGGTCGACGCAGCAGCCTTCCGCGACGCCGTCCTGCGCCAGCGCGAGATCCTGCAAGACACGGCAGCGCCGTCGATCCCTGCTGCTGCATCAAGCGACAATGACCTGCTGGTCGAGATTCGCGACCTGCTGCGTAGCATCGACGCAAAGACGGACGGATAGGAAGGCCGGCAGGTTGTCGCGCTTCACAGATTGAGAGCGCGGCGAAGCTGGTTCAACCACTGCTTGGCCTCAGTGCCGAGCAGCGCCTCAATCCAATCTGGGCGCGGGTCCGCGGCTGACTCCGCCTCCCGCCGCTCGCGCTCCGCCTGGACCAGGATGCCGAGGGTTTCGGAAATCTGGCTCAGCTGACGCTCGCGCGCTTTCTGCTCCTGGCCCAGCCGGTCTTCGAGGTGATCAATCCGATCGGATATCTCGCGGACCAATCGCGGGGCGTCCGTCGAGGAGCGGATGACGTCGCTGATCGCATTCGGGTCGATCTCGGGCTTGTCGAGCAGGGCCTGGACGGCTTCGTTGATTCGAGTGATCGCATCGACCGCTTCGAGCCCGGCCGTGAACTCCATCTCGTGCAACCGCAACGCCGCCGCCTGTGCTGCCGCACCCTGATCGAACTGGTTCAAGATCGTGACGATCTGATGGATCGTCCGATCCACCTCCGACTGCTTGAAGCCGCTCAGTGGAGGATGCGCCCAGCGATTGCGTGCGTCGTAGATCTCCGACATGAGATCGAACATCTCCTGGCTACGCAGCTTGCGGAACCCGCCGTTGTGCTTGATCACGAACAGAAAGTGCGGAATATCGAGCTGATTCTGGCCCTCCCACTCAGCGGTGTGGGCGGCGTAACGGTCCCGCGTGCGCCTCGCTTCCAGTTGCTGCTGTGAGGACTCAAGCTTGGCAATGACCTTGCGCTCGAACCAATCGTTGCTCGCGTCGTCGACGGGTGGTTCGTCCTCCAGCATCTCCTTGATGTGCCGGCGCATCGCGTCTCGATAGATCGACAGCGCCCGGTTCAGTCGTTCGTACTCGGTGACCTGTGCGTCCGGCATTGTTAGGTCGTCAATCCCAGCTTTTCGGCGAGGCCGATGCGCTGGACCTTGCCTGTCGCGCCCTTGGGGATCTCGTCCAGAATGACCACCTTGCGCGGCGTCTTGAAGTCGGCCAGGCGCTCACCGACAAACTTGCGGATCGCCCGCTCATCGGACTCCTCGCCGTCGCGCAAGACGACCGCCGCAGCGATCTCCTCGCCCAGACGATCGTGCGGCATCGCGAAAGTGACTGCCTGTGCGACTGATGGATGCTGCAACAGCGCCTCGTCGACCTCGCGCGGCGAGATCTTCTCGCCGCCGCGGTTGATGATCTCCTTCAGCCGTCCCGTAATCGTCAGGTAGCGGTCGCTGTCCAGCACGCCCTGGTCGCCCGTGCGGAACCAGCCGCGGGTGTAGGCGGTCGCGTTGGCCTCGGGGTTGTTGCGGTAGCCGTCGGTCACATTGCGCCCGCGGATCACCACCTCTCCCCGCTGACCCATCGCCAGCAAGGCGCCATCCTCGTCCATGATCGCAATCTCGGGACCGGCGGCCAATCCCACGCTGCCCGGCTTGCGCTCCAACGGCGGCAGCGGATTCGAGCTCATCTGGTGCGCGGCCTCGGTCATCCCGTAGGACTCGATCACCGGCGCGCCGAAGGTCTCCTCCAGCTCCGCCATCACCGTCGGCGGCAACGATGACGACGACGACCGAATGAAGCGCAGCTGAGTCTCGGCCAGGGCGTCGGCGTTGCGCGCGGCGCGGGTCAGGATCAGCTGATGCATCGTCGGCACAGCCGTGTACCAGGACGGCGCCGACGCCCGCAACCAGCCGAACACCTGCATCGCGTTGAAGCCCGGCGAGCACCAGGTGCAGCCGCCGGCGCCAACGCTGGCCAGCACGCCGGCGATCAGCCCGTGAATGTGGAACAACGGCATGATGTTCAGGCAGCGATCTGACGGCGTCAGCGCCAGAGTCTCGCGGATGTGGCGAGCGCTCGCCGTCAGGTTGCGCTGGCGCAACGGCACGATCTTCGGCCGCGATGTCGTGCCCGATGTGTGCAGGACGAGTCCGACATCGTCAGGCCCCGCCGGCCCCGGCCGCTCTGCCACCCCTGCGATATCCACTGACAGATTGAAGGCACCCGCCGCGCTGCCCAGTTCTGGTTGGAGCTCCAACAGCGGAATGCCGAGGCGCTGCGCCGCTGCTCGAACGGGTGAATCGACGCCGTCCTGCACGACGACCGCCCGAGCGTCGAGGTCGGACAGGTAGAACTCGAACTCTTCGTCGCGATAGCCCGGATTGAGCGGTGCGGCCGTGGCCGCATTGGCGACGCCGAGAAAGGCCGCAGCCATTTCGGCGCCGTTGGGCAGCACGATGGCGATGCCGTCGCCGCGGCCGAGACCAAAGCCGTTCAGCTGCTCGCCCGTGCGGGCCATCTGGTCTCGCAGTCCGTTGAAGGTCAGTTCGGCGCGATCGGGAGCGCTCAGCGCGGGCGCATCGCCGTCGAGCGGCGCAAGGAGGTCGGCAATCGTCTGTGGGTCGGATGTCACGGTCGGCTCCAGTGGCAGTTGGGTCACACTTCCTCACAGGATATTGCGGGCATGGCGTCAGGGGCTGCGTATACTCGCAGGTGGAGAGGTGTCCGAGTGGCCGAAGGAGCCGATCTCGAAAATCGGTAGGTGCGGCGACGTGCCTCGTGGGTTCGAATCCCACCCTCTCCGCCAGTCAGAGATTGCTCCCGTCCACACGGAGAGGTGCTGGAGTGGACGATCAGGCACGCCTGGAAAGCGTGTAGGGGTGCAAGCCCCTCGTGGGTTCGAATCCCACCCTCTCCGCCAGCAAGCTCAATCGACTGTGCGTCGCCCGTACTCCTCGACGACCTCTCGCGGCAGCTCGTCAGCCGGTACAAGCTGGTAGTGCCGCTCTTCCGCGATGGCAATCTCGAGATTGCCGGACCGACGTTGGAACTCAATCAGGGCGATGTTCTCGCCGTCGATAAACTGGGCCCCGATCGGTCTCGCAATGAGACCCGGGAACTTCTGTGCGCACAGATCGAACATGTTACTCACTTGGTTGTAGCCGAGTGTGTCAGTCGCAGACTTGACCTCAACCGGCACCACGTAGTGAGCCCCATGGCGGTCGATGCCCACGTAGAGTTCGTCGACTTCAATCTGAGCGCCGGTGACTAGACTGGTGCGATAGTGACTCTGAACCGAGAAGCAGCTCAGGCGAGTAAAGATGTCTATCAGTCTGTTGTAGCGAAGAATAGCGAGGAGCGCTTGCTCGTCGTTCTGCCGATACATCTGAATCAAGGCAGGGGTATTGTCGGGCACGGAAACTGCAGCCAACTGAAGGTTTACCACAAACGAAGCCCTCTGAACCAGCTCAAACCGATACGTGCCCCTACTTGGCGTTCGGATAGTCCATTCAAGTCCTTCAGGCGCTGTATCCCGAATCGTCTTGGGCAGCTCTCGCCGAGCACGGAACGAATAGATGGCGTCGCCCACGTTGCTGATAGGTTCGAGTCCGAGCTCGTTCGCAGCCGCATTGATGGCGCTGCGCGGGAAGTCGAATCCCTCAGTCCCACCGTCAAACCGATCGGTGAAGATCTTCTCGATGATAAGATCGTACTTCGCGGGTTCAGGCATTATCCGGGCCAGCGCAGGAGTAACACTTCTTCGTTGAGCTGGGAACGAGTTGCAGTGGCGGCACGAGTCCTGAAGAGCTCGCGGCCAATGACCTCGTATCCGCAATGCGCCGCAATCTCACCGAGCAACTCTCCCGTACGGATCATGATTCGGAAGTACGATGCTTGGTCACCGACAACGTACGCGAGTTGAGCTCCCGGCTTCAAGGCCGTCTTCAGCGACTCGAAATGGCGCGCCATTCCGCCAAAGTATAGGCGCGTCACACGGTGGTACATCCGCTCGAAGCCGGACGTCTTGCCAAGTTCTACTCTGCGAGCCTCAATCTGGTCTGCAAGTTGGGTGACCGCGGGGATCTGATCGAGCCAGCGGTCATCGTCGTCTGCCTTGTACACACTGCGCGAGTTCGACCTGACCAGGGTGCGCTTGACATCGCGCAGGTGCTCGTTGTCGCTGAAGAGACCAAGAATGACGGACTCCAGGCGAACGGTGCGCGTGTAGTCCTTCTCGTTCGGATAGGGAGGAGATGTGATCACCGCGTCGACCGATTGTGGTGAGAGCAGAGTGCCTACGTTTCGGGCATCGCCTTCGATGATGCGACCGCGCGGCCGACCTCGCTGGCGCCATTGTTCCAGGTCGTCTGCCATGCGATTGACCTGCTTGGCCCATACGTTGATGACCGCTGCGTCTTCCTTGATCTGCCCGAGACCAATCTCGGGCCCGAATCGGAGATTGCCGATCTCAGTCGGGAGTTGACGGGCAAGCGCCAGCCATAGATGGTCTCTTCGAGATCCGCCGATGCTGTTGATGGCGTCTCGGAGGATGAGTGTTTGGTGCAAAGGCTTCGGGCTGATCGAGTTCTTGAGTATGAGCCGAGACTCAGCAGGAGTCAGGTCGAGCAGATCGTCCGACTTCCACGATTCGAGTGTGGCTTGCGCGGTCTTGGCGATGAGCTCGGCATCGAAGCGGAGGTCATCAGGATTGATGTCCCATTGCAGTTTGGTGCGTGACGCCCAGGCCGAAAGCGGCAGCGCTTCGATTCCCACGGCTGGAATCCCGATCTTCTTGGCCTCAACCGGCGTTGTGCCGGTTCCGCAGAACGGATCGAGCAACTGGTGCTCCGCATCAAGCGAAAACCGGGATACATAATCGCGAACGAGATGCGGCGGATACGAGAGGACAAACCGGTACCAGTCGTGAATCGGTTTGTCTTCCGAGAAGATCTGATTCTGCGAAGGTCTCGTGTCCGCATGCTCTCGCGGCATACCGGTGAGCAGGAACTGCTCGGCAACGGGGCTGTTGGACGATGTGGTAGGCGTTTCCGATTTGGGCATGCGGCTCTAACCCTCTGGCCCCTGCTCACCAGCCCGACTCCGCTCGTACCGCTCCCGTTGCTCCGCTTCGGTCTTGGCCGCCGCGATGTCTCCTGCGATCTGCGCTTGCTTCCAATTTGCAGCGTTGTCTTCAGCCGACATGATCCGACCGACCAGCGCCGCGATCACGCCCAGAAACACTCCCCAGCGCAGGCCTCGCCAGAAGCCCATCTCAGCCCCGCCCCCGACCGCTCAGAACATCGAACATCCGCTGCACGCGGCTGAACGTCGCATAGGCCCGGATCACCGGTTCGGCGGCCGAGTCGCTCAGGTAATCGGCCGTGCCCTTGACCGATTTGACGGTCTCCTGCGCGTTCTCGAGCAGCGGCGGCACACCTTCCTCGAACGTGCGGTGCGCGGCCCGCAACAGCCGCACGGAGAGGAACCCAATCACGATGGTCGCAACGATCATCACCAACAGCGCGACTACGCTGAGCAGTCCGCCGACGATGATGATGATGTCGCGAATGTCCGTGATCGTGCTGAGCGCCATGATCAGAGCCTAGCCGAGCCGCGCTGATTCGACCGTCCCGCCGCCCAGCACGCGGTCGCCGTCGTAGAAGACCGCCGCTTGGCCCGGCGCGACGGCCCGCTGCGGCGCGTCGAGCTGCAGCACTCCGTCCGCCAGCGATGCGCCAATCGGGGCTGATCGGTAGCGCAGCTGGACGCTGATCCGTCCGCGCGGCTTGGCGAGCCAGCGGATGTCGCCCAGCTCAATCCGATCGACCAGCAGATCATCCGCCGCGCCGACGGTCACCACGTTCTGCTCGGCGTCGATCGCCGTCACAAAGCGCCGCTCTCCGCCGCCGAGGCCTAACCCCTTGCGCTGTCCGATGGTGAAGTGCTGGACGCCTCGGTGACGACCCAGTTCGCGGCCTTCGGTGTCCAGCATGATGCCGGGCCGATCGGCCGTGCGCGAGGCCACCAACGCTCGATAATCGCCGCCCGGCACGAAGCAGATGTCAGCGCTCTCCGCTTTGTCCGCAACCGCCAGTCCGTGCCGTTCGGCGACCGCCCGCACCTCCGACTTCTGCAGTCCACCCACCGGGAAGCGCGACATGGCCAGCGCCTCTGGAGTCAGCGTGTAGAGGAAGTACGTCTGGTCCTTCTCGCGATCAACACCGCGCAAGAGAGTTGGCTGACCAGCGGAGTCGACCCCGGCGCGCGCGTAGTGCCCCGTCGCGATGGCATCGGCGCCGAGCGCCCGAGCCCGCTCGAGGAACGCGTCGAACTTGATGAAGGTGTTGCAGTCCAGGCACGGATTCGGCGTGCGTCCCCGCGCGTACTCGTCGATGAACTGGTCGACCACAAAGCGGCGGAACGGCTGCTCCAGATTCAGCGTGTAATGGGGAATGCCCAGTCGCTGTGCGACGCGGCGGGCGTCGCCGATGTCCTCGATCGCGCAGCACTGCGAGCGGCCCGTGTAGTCCTCGGGCCGTGCCTCGGTCCACAGGCGCATCGTGATGCCAATCACCTCGTGGCCTTGCTCGACCAGCAGCGCCGCAGCCACGGATGAGTCCACGCCGCCGCTCATCCCGACCACAATGCGTTGGGGTTGCTCTCGCGCGGTGTTGGTCATGGGCGCTAAGCTAACTCTCGTGACGACTCGTGCAACCGGACCCGCATCCGCCGAGCGTCCCCGTGTGCGATCCAGCAAGGCCGACGCCGAACGTCTCGCCCGCGCCGTTGTCGAGCAGCTCGACGAGCGCCAGGCCGAGGCGATCGTGCTGCTTGACGTGGGACCGCACACCGACCTGGCCGATTACTTCGTGATCGCCTCGGCGACCTCGCGGCGCCAGTTCGGCGCGCTCGAGGACGCCTTGCGCCACGTGTCCGATACGGAAGTGCCGCGCCGCGAGGGCGGCTCCGAAGGCGGCTGGTTGCTGTGCGACTACGGATCGGTGGTCGTGCATATCTTCGACCGCGACACCCGCGAGTACTACGACCTCGACGGCCTCTGGTCGGTCGCCGATACGCTGTTGCGCGTTGAGTAGCAGACTCATGATCCCCCGAGCCGACTGATCTGCTTCACTCGCGAATCCACGGCTCAGTGTCGCGCGACCAGCTCAGCAGCTCGGCGTCGTCGAAGAACAGCGCGATCTCGCGCTCGCCCGACTCGGGTGAATCCGACCCGTGGATCACGTTGCGTCCTCGGTCAACGCCGAAGTCGGCACGAATGCTGCCCGGCGCAGCGTCGACGGGATTGGTCGCGCCTATCGTGCTGCGGACGGTCTGGACCACGTTCTTGCCCTCGAACGCCGCAGCGACGAGCGGTCCCGAGGTGATGAAATCGCGCAGCCCCGGGAAGAAGGGCTTCTCGACATGCTCGGCGTAGTGCTGATTGGCCAGCGCGTCGTCCATCTGCATCAGCTTCAGGCCGATCAGCTTCAGCCCGCGCGATTCCAGCCGCGACAGGACTTGGCCGATCAGCCCGCGCTGGACGCCGTCAGGCTTGACCAACACCAGAGTACGTTCTGACATGAGAGACTCCTCAGCTTCCAGTTGATGCGCTACTCAGGCGGCGGTTGCGGCCCGATTGCCGGTTCGCGGAGATAGAGTGGTTCGAGCGCCGCCGGCGGCAAGCCGCCGCCGTCCTGCAGACGCCGCCAGCCCAGTTCGGCTAGCACGGCCGCGCGGCGCAGATTGAGCGAGGGCGGCGATACCGTCCATCCGGCGTCCCGCACGGACGCCGCGGCGTCGTTGCTGAGCCGGTCCGGCTCTCCGCAGATCAGTCCGGGCCGTCCCGCGAACCGTCTGGCGTCGCCCAGCGCGCGCAGCAACTCGAACTCGGCGCCGCTGCGCGGGGGACCGAGTTCGCGCCAACGATCCGGCGGACCCCAGAAGACTTGCCACGCCCAGCTGGATCGCGACGCGCGATGCACGGCCGCGGCGAGTCCCGATCCGAGATGCTGGTAGGCCTCCAGCTCCAGCCGTCCGACGCCGACGCAGCGCAGGTCGAGCGCCACCGCCAACCCTTCGGCCGCGGCCATCCCAGAGCGAATCCCGCCGTATGCGCCCGGTCCCACGTTGACAAACACCGCTTCCAGTTCCTGCTTCACAACCTCCGCGTTGCCCGTTTGTCGGCAGACGAAATCGATCATCGGTGTCAGGCTCGGCGTATGTCGGCGGCCGGAGTGCCAGGACACTTCGGTCAGCACGATCCCACGGTCGCTCACCGCAACCGCTGACTGCTCGCCGACCGTATCGATCGATAACTCCATCAGGCGGACACCGTGCCGGGCTGGAGCGAGTCGGCCTGCAGCTGCAGGGACAACTGCGCAAGCAGCAGCGCGGACTGCTCGCCCGCGGCCGTCAGCGTCAGACGCCGCGGCGACGCATCGAGCGCGTCTTCAGGAACATCATCCTCAAGCGGCGTCAGCTGGATGTGCAGATGATCCGCCGGCAACGCCGAGCCAGCGCGCTCGGGCCATTCCACGAGCAAGATGCCGCCTTCGGCGAGTTGGTCCAGGCCAAGCTCCGCGATCAGATCGCCGTCGTCGAGCCGATAGAGGTCAGCGTGGCGCATCGGCAGGCGTCCGCCCAGATGCTCATTGACGAGCACGAACGTGGGCGAATTGACGACTGTCGGCGCATCAAGTCCGCGTCCGACGCCCTGCGCCACGACGGTCTTGCCCGCGCCCAGGTCGCCCTGCAGCAGCACCACCGTGCCGGCAGCAGCCAGCTGCCCCACGGCCGCGCCGACCCTTCGGGTGGCCTCGGCATCCGGACAAGTCAGCGATAGCGAAGCTCGCAGGTCAGCCATGCCCTGAGCTTACGCCGTCCCGAGGCAAACGCATCACCGGAGATGACAGCCGCACCGTCATTCCAGCGAACGCACCGTCATTCCAGCGAACCCACCGTCTTTCCAGCTTGACTGGAATCTCGCCCGCCCGGACTCGGAGACGAGGAACGAGGTCCCAGACT
>JAJDZG010000031.1 GCA_022824765.1 Dehalococcoidia bacterium
TGAGACATAGTCCACGCCGGCGACGGGAAAGAGGCGCATCACGATGAGGAGTCGTATGCCGAGCCGCTCGCCGAGCTCGTCGATCCTGGTCACGGCGGCCTCGGAGATGACCCTGCGAAGGACCGGACGGCCAAGCCGTCGCGCGATCCAGAAGCAAATGGTCGAGCCAACGGCGGTCGCGCCGATCGTGTAGAGGAAACCCAGCAGTGGACCAAAGACGGCGGAGGCGATCAGCGGCATCGGCGCTGTCGGTAAGGGCGCGAACAGCATGGATAGCGCAAAGATGAGGATGTAGATGATCGGACCCCAGATGCCGAAGTCGTCGATCCACTCTTCAATCTCCGCTTGTTCCCAGGGGAACCAGCGCTCGTACGCGAAGTAGACACCGATGAGCGCCGCGATCACTATCACCGCGCCGGCCGCGAGCAGGGCCGCGCGTCGCCGGTCCATCTGCCAATCTTGCATGGTTTCAGGTTAGTTTGCGTTCGATCTCACACCCGTGAGTCCCCAGCACGGCGGAGCGGCGGCGCGCCTACGATAGAGTCGGCGCAATCGGCAGGAGGATGGCATGAGCTCGACGACCGCGATCGATCAGGAGTTCTTCACTCGTCACGCGGAATCGGCGCGGCGCGCCGAAGAGGCGCGGACGCTGTTTCCCGGCGGCGTCACTCACGATGCTCGGCACTTTGAGCCGTTCGGCATCGTTGTCGACCGCGCCGTCGGCCCGCGCAAGTGGGACGTGGACGGCAACGAGTTCATCGACTACGTGATGGGTCACGGTGCGTTGATCTTCGGTCACAGCCATCCCTACCTCGTCGAGGCGGTGACCGCGCAGGTCGAGCGCGGGACCCACATGGGCGGTTCCAGCGAGCTCGAGCTGCGCTGGGCGCAGGCAATTCAGCGTCTCGTGCCGAGCGCCGAAAAGGTGCGCTTTACGTCGTCGGGCACGGAGGCGACGATGATGGCGGTGCGCCTCGCGCGCGCCGCGACCGGACGAGATCGGCTGCTGCGCCTGCGCAACCATTTCCATGGCTGGAACGACAGCGTCTTCGCGGCCGGCCGCACCTCCGCGGGCAACATCGCCGCCAACGGTCAGCCGCAGGCGATGCAGGATCTGATCGCGGTGTACGACCAGACAGACATCGCAGGCATTGCCGGCGCGCTCGCAACGGGCGAGTTCGCAGCCGTGATTCTCGAACCGACGGGTTACTCGTGGGGGACGTGTCCGCTGGAGCCGTCCGTGCCACAGGAACTGCGCGTGCTCACCGAGCAGCACGGCACACTGTTGATCTTCGACGAGGTCGTGACCGGGTTCCGAGCCAGCGCTGGCGGCGCGCAGGAACGCCTGGAGGTGCGTCCCGATCTGACCACGTTGGCCAAGATTGCTGCGGGTGGACTGCCTGGCGGCGCGGTCGTAGGACGCGCCGATTTGCTGGACCAGATCAGCTTCGATGCCGGCGACGGACGCGTGGCGCATCCCGGTACCTTCAACGCCAATCCACTCTCGGCCGTTGCCGGCGAGCGAGCGCTGCGCGCGATCGCCGAAGAGAATCCGAACGTCGTCGCCAACGAGCGGGCGTCGCAGCTGTCGCGCGGGCTGAATCGGGCGCTGATTGAAGCAGAGGCGCCCGGCTGCACCTGGGCCGACGCGTCGATGGTGCACATCATGCTCGGACAGGACATCGATCGTCCCGCGGATGGCGAGACCTGGGACTGGGGCCAGCACGGAGGCCCGCAATCGACACTGCCCATGACTCCCGGTGCTGTGGCCTGGCCGTTCCGCCGCGCGCTGCTCAACCACGGGGTTGATCTGATGGGTATGGGCGCCCTGGTTTCCTGCGTGCACACGGAGGTTGACATCGATGCGACGATTGATCGCTTCGCGGCGGCGCTCTCGGACCTGCGCCAGGCAGAGATCCTCTGAACGGCACGGACGGCGTCGTTGATCGCGTCCAGGCGCTGCGGAGCTGTGTCAAGATTGCTAGCTTGATGGTTCAGATTGTGCGAATATTCACGTAGGTTCCGCATGACCGCTCAGTTTTGCATTGACTGAGGCGCAGTTTCGAGGTTCAGCGATAGACGTTAGCGATATGACAGCATTGTCCCGTCCCCATTCATCGAGCAGGGCTGATTTCGCCGGACTCTACGACCCGGCCAGCGGCCGTGACGCGTGTGGAACCGGTTTCGTCGCGCGGCTTGACGGGGTGGCCACGCATGAGCTCGTCGAGCAGGCGGTGCAAGGCGTCGTCAGCCTGACGCATCGCGGCGCGGTCAATGCCGATCCTGACACGGGAGATGGCGCCGGCGTCACGATCTCCATCCCCTACGCCGTGTTGCAGGACGACCTGGCGCGGCTGGGCCACGCTGGTGTCACCGACGACGACCTGGCGCTGGCCATGGTCTTCTTGCCGATGGCGTCCGACGCCGCGGCCCGCGCTCGCGCGATCCTGGAGTCGGCCGCCGAGCGGACGGGTCTGCGGGTGCTCGGTTGGCGAGAGGTGCCGACCGAGCCTGGTGTGTTGGGGGCCTGGGCTCTTCGCGATCAGCCGCGGATTGAGCAGCTGCTGCTGGCCCGGCCAGAGGCCGTCGCGGATGATGAGTTCAGCCGTCGCGTCTACCTCACGAGACGACGGGCCGATACGGAGTATCGCGCGATCTCGGAGATGTCCCCCGGCGACACCGTGGGCGACACGTACATCGTCTCGCTGTCCAACGCGACCGTGGTCTACAAGGGGCTCATGCTCGCGACGCAGCTGAGCCGCTTCTATCCAGACCTGACCAATCCGCTGACCGTGTCGGCTGTGGCACTGTTCCATCAACGGTACGCGACGAACACACTGCCCAACTGGAACATCGCTCAGCCCTTTCGCTATGTGGCGCACAACGGCGAGATCAACACGCTGCTCGGCAATCGCAACTGGATGCGCGCGCGCGGGCCGGCGCTGCAGTCGGATGTCTGGGGAGATGCGGTGGCCGAGCTGCATCCGGTGATTGGGATGGTCGGCTCAGATTCACAGGCGTTCGATGAGGCATTCGAACTGCTCGTCGCGTCGGGCCGCGATCCGCTGCACGCGATGATGATGATGATCCCAGAAGCGTGGGAGCAGCTGGACGAGATGGATCCAGAGCTGCGCGGCTTCTACGAGTATCACGCCTGTCTGATCGAGCCGTGGGACGGCCCGGCCGCGATGGCGTTTACCGACGGCACGATCGCGGCCGCCGCGATGGATCGCAACGGCCTGCGGCCAGCGCGTTATCAGGTGACCCGCGGCGGGTTGGTGGTGATGGGCTCAGAGGTCGGTCTGATTCCCTTGGACCAGTCGGAGATCATCGAAACGGGCAGGCTTGGTCCGGGCCAGATGGTCGCGGTGGACACCGAGCGGCACGAGTTGCTCCACAACGACGATGTCAAGCGCCGCGTCTCGCGTCGGCGGCCCTATCACGAGTGGGTGCAGCGGGAGATGGGCCGCATCGAGCGAGCCGCGACGCTGCATGCGTCCAGCGTGCCGGCGGCCGACGAGGGCGACCTGCTCTCGCGCCAGGTGCTGCACGGCTACAGCAAGGAAGAGATCGAGTACGTCCTGAAGCCGATGGCGCTGCAAGCGAAGGAAGCGGTCGGATCGATGGGCGACGACACGCCGCTGTCGGTGCTGCACGATCCGCCGCGGCCGCTCTACAGCTACTTCCGACAGAAGTTCGCGCAGGTCACGAATCCGCCGATTGACTCGATCCGCGAGCGCAACGTGATGTCGCTCGACACCTGGCTGGGACGCCGCCAGTCGCTGTTGGAGGAGACGCCGGAGGCGGGCCGCCTCGTTCACCTGTCCTCTCCGTTGTTGCTCGGCGACGAACTGGACGCGCTACAACAGATGGACCTGCCAGGCTTTTCTGCCTCAACGATCGAGACGTCGTTCTGGATCGCAGACGGCCCGACCTCGCTGGCTTCGGCGCTCGACGCACTCTGCGATGAGGTCGATCGGGCGATCGAGGACGGCCACTCACTGATCATCCTCTCCGACGAGCAGGTCGGGCCGGACCGCGCGCCGATTCCAATGCTGCTGGCCGTATCGACGGTGCACCATCACTTGATTGCCAACGGACACCGGCTTTCCGCGTCGATCGCGGCTCATTGTGGCGATGCGCGCGATGTCCACCAGATTTCCTGCCTGATCGGTTTCGGCGCAGATGCGGTGCATCCGTATCTGGCGTTGCAGACGCTCGAATCGCTGCACGCATCGGGCGAGTTTGACGACATGGACGTCGGCGAGGTGATTGACAACTACGTCAAGGCGGTCGACTCGGGCATTCTCAAGATCATGTCGAAGATGGGGATCGCAGCGCGGTCGTCGTATCACGGCGGACAGATTTTCGAGGCGCTGGGGATTGGTGCAGAGGTCGTCGAGCGGTCGTTCCCCGGCACGCCGTCGCGGATTGGCGGGGTCGGATTCGCGGAGATTGGATCGGACGCGATTGCTCGGCATCAGCAGGCGTATCCAGCCGACGGGCTCGACGCGGGCGGCTGGTACCGCTACCGTCGCGACGCGGACTATCACGCCAATGAACCGCCGGTCTGGCGGCAGTTGCATAAGGTCGTGCAAGGCGGCGGCGCCGACGAGTACGCGGTCTACGCCGAACGCGCCAACGATCGACGTCCGACCGCGCTGCGCGACCTGCTCGGGTTCAAGTCCGACCGCGCGCCGATCGCTCTGGACGAGGTCGAGGCGCACGATGAGATCACTCCGCGTTTCAGCACGGGCGCGATGTCGCTGGGCGCGCTGAGTCCGGAAACGCACGAGGACATCGCGCGGGCGATGAATGAGCTGGGCGCCTCCTCAAACACCGGCGAAGGCGGTGAGGACCCGCGCCGCTTCCTGGCGACGGGCGACAAGAACGACGCCAACTCGCAGATCAAGCAGATTGCATCGGGGCGCTTCGGTGTGACGCCGGCCTATCTGGGCAGCGCGAGCGAGATTGAGATCAAGATCGCCCAGGGCTCGAAGCCCGGCGAGGGTGGTCAGCTGCCTGGTCACAAGGTCACGGAATACATCGCCATGCTGCGGCACTCGACGCCTGGTGTGGAGCTGATCTCGCCGCCGCCACACCATGACATCTACTCGATTGAGGATCTGTCACAGCTGATCTACGACTTGAAGATCGCAAACCCTCGCGCGCGTGTGTGCGTCAAGCTGGTCGCCTGTGAAGGCGTTGGGACGATCGCGACAGGCGTGGCCAAGGCCTACGCCGATGTCGTGCATATCTCCGGCGCCGACGGCGGCACTGGCGCGTCGCCGCTATCGTCCGTCAAGTACGCGGGTGCACCCTGGGAGCTGGGGGTCAAGGAGGCTCACGAGGCGCTGGTCGTCAACGGACTGCGTGGGCGCATCAAGCTCCGCACCGACGGCGGATTCCATACCGGGCGTGATGTCGTGGTGGCGGCCATGCTCGGCGCGGAGGCCTATGGCTTTGGGACGACGGCGCTGGTCGCGCTGGGCTGCAAGATGGCGCGTCAGTGCCACCTCAACACCTGTCCCGTCGGCGTTGCCACACAGCGGGAAGACCTGCGCGCCAAATACTTCGGCAAGCCGCAGATGCTGGTTGACTTCCTCCTGCACGTGGCCGAGGAAGTCCGCGTGATCCTCGCCGAGCTGGGCTACCGATCGCTGGACGAGATCATCGGCCGCACCGACCTGCTCGAGCAGGTGCCCCCGCGCGACGGTGAGCGGGCGCAGCTGGTTGACCTCTCCAGGTTGCTAGCGCCAATCGAGGCTGACCCCGAGTTTCCGCGAATGCGGGAACAGGATCGCAATGATCGACGCGACGACCGACCGCTGGATGACGAGCTGTTGGCGATGCTGGAGCCGCACATCGAGCGCGAAGAGCACATCTCCGCGAAGTTTCCGATTCAGAATGTGCACCGCACGGTCGGCGCGCGTGTGTCGGGACGCATCGCGCAACAGTATGGCGACCTGGGCATGCAGCGCGGGACAATTGAGCTGCACTTCAACGGCTCGGCCGGTCAATCGTTCGGCGCATTTCTCGTACGCGGCGTGCGTTTGTATCTGTCCGGCGAGGCCAACGACTACGTCGGCAAGGGCATGGCCGGCGGCATGATCGCCGTGGCGCCAGCACAGGATGCGGGTTTCCAGGGCCGCGATGGCGTGCTCGTTGGCAACACGGTGCTCTACGGAGCGACCGGCGGGACGCTCTGGGTCGCGGGACGCGCGGGCGAACGATTCGCGGTCCGCAATTCGGGCGCGCGCGCGGTCGTCGAGGGAGTCGGCGACCACGGCTGCGAGTACATGACGGGCGGCACGGTTGTGGTGCTCGGACCGGTTGGCCGCAACTTTGCCGCGGGAATGAGCGGCGGCATCGCCTACGTCTGGGACCAGGACGGCAGCCTGCGCGAGCGCGTCAACCACTCGATGGTTGACCTGGAACCCGTCACCGACTCACTGGAGGCGGAGACGCTCGAAGAGATGATCGAGACCCACGTCGAGCGAACCGGCAGTCCGCTGGGCGCGGAGGTGTTGGAGCGCTGGAGCACCGTGCGGGAACAGATCGTGAAGATCATCCCGCGCGAGTACCAGCGCATCTTGCGTGAGCAGGCGGAAGAGCGTCGCCGCACCCTCGCCACACAGGAGTAGCAGGAAGACCCTAGTCCATCTCGTCCATCAGCCGTCTCCACCACGGAGCGGGCGGGTCCTGAGGCGCCAGGGACGGGTCGATGACGAGCGCGAACGATCGGCGCAACGCGTCGACGCGGCTGGGCTGCGTCGACACCGCAGACTCTCGCTGAACGATCGGCCGCCACTCGCGCGCCTGCAGCTCCGAGCTGAGACGCAAGCTGATCCAGACGGCGACGGTCAAGGCAAGTAGCGGAGCGGCAATACTGATGAGCCGCGATTCCCAGCTGGGGAATCGGATGCGTCGGCGGTGTGTGACGCGTTCAATCTTCGGGGCGTCACCGGACTCTGCCGCGGAGTCGTCGGTCGGCTCCGCAGATTGGTCGGCTCCGTTGACGCCGTTCCCCTCATGCGACGACGGCGCGGCGAGTGGGCCCCAGCCGTCCAGCGGCAATACGGAAGAGGATGGCGCGACCGAGGGGGTGACTGAGCGCGGCTCCTCAGAGACTGGCTCCAATGGCTCGTGCGGCTGATGTCCGTTGGTGGTGGTCATGACCTCTCCGATTCGCTCTGTGCAGCCGCCATCGGCCGCTGTTCGGCCCACGCAGCAATCATCGGCGCGAGCGCGTGGAATCTATCTCCGCCGGCGACGTGCCCGTTACCTCCAGCCTTGCTGAATGAGGCGCCCGCCGGATCCGGCTGGGGCGACGGCAGGACTGCGACCGGCGTCCGTACCACTATGCCAGACGGCGCTGCGCCTGTTGGTGCGCCTGTTGGTGCGCGTGGTGTCGCAGCGCCTCCGCCTGGCGCGGCGCGGGCGCGCATTTCGGCCATCATGTCCTCCTGTGAACGGAACGTGGTCCGCGGCAGGATCAGCGCGCAGGCCAGGACGACCAGCCCCACGATCGATCCGTAGAGGAAGACGTCGGTGACGGGCACCGCGAGCGCCTCGCGGGCGGTCTGGATGACGGCGTCGGCGGTGCCGGGCGCTTGTTCCTCGATTGCAGCGCGGAACTGATCCAGCCGCTCAGGATTGAGCAGGGTCTCGGGCGCTTCCTTGAGCGCCTCGTACCCGGTCGGGAAGGCTTTGGTCAGCTGTGAGGCGAATCCGCTGACGATCGTCGCGCCGAACACCGAGACGCCCATCGCTGCGCCCATCTGGCGGAAGAATTGGTTGGTTGCCGTGCCCGCGCCGAGCAGGTGGAACGGCAGCGCGTTCTGCATCAGCAATGAATAGAGCGGCATCAGGGTGCCCATCGAGACGCCCATCAACAGCATGAATCCGCGCGCGGTCCAGAGGTTGGAGTCGACGCTGAGCTGCGACAGCAAGAACAGCGACAGGGTCGCGCCGCCGCCGCCCAGGATGGCCAGGATGCGGTAGCTGCCGGTCCGCGCGAGAATCTGCCCAGTCAGGACCGATGCCGGCACGATGCCGATGCTCATTGGCAGTGTGACGAGTCCTGAGTTGGTTGCTGAAATGCCCTGCGCACCCTGCAAGAAGAAGGGCAGGTTGAACATCGCGCCCATCATCGCGATGCCGACTGCGAACATCGCCAGCGTGCAGACCAGATACGTCCGATTCCTGAACATCTCGACC
>JAJDZG010000035.1 GCA_022824765.1 Dehalococcoidia bacterium
GTCCTAGCTGACCCCGTCCGTGCGGCGGCTGATCAGCAGCGACAGAGCGGCGACGCCGAAGGTCAGCAGGGCGGTGATTGCCACGGCGACCGGCCAACGGTTGGTGTCGTCGTTGGACAGCAGCCCGCCAGTGCCGGTGCCCGGCACGGTCGGCGTGACGGCTTCGGTCTGTTCATCGTCTTCCATCATCACATCTTCATCGTCTTCCATCATCTCGTCGTCCGACTCCATGCTGTCAGACTCATCTTCCATCATGTCGTCTGAGTCGTCTTCCATCATGTCCTCAGACTCGTCCTCCAACATGTCGTCGGAGCCATCCTCCTGCATGTTGTCGGAGTCGTCCTCATCCGCCATGGAGTCGGTGTCCTCCATCATGTCGTCGGAGCTGCCATTCTCGAGCAGGTCCGCATCGTCATCTGGTGGAGAGCTGAGCGCGAGCTGAACGCGCATCGGGCATTTGTCCCAGGTGCCCTGGACGGCGATGCCGCCGATCACGAGGGAGACGTTGCAGGGATTCTCCTTCTTGTCGCTGATCGGAATGTCGAGGAACCACGAGCCGGTGGAAGAGACCGTTCCCCTGGAGGCCTCAGCGCCGTCGATCATGGCGACGATGACGGTCCCTTCGGTCAACGCGACGCCGTCAATCGTGACGTCGCCGGCGAATCCGAAGAAGCGGTGCGGAGGCGGCGAGTCCTGAGCGTCGGCCGAGTTCAGGCTGATCACGGCTGCACAAAGCACTATGGCCAAGCCCAGAGCGAGCATGCTGAGCTTGCGCCGGCTCTGACGTCCAAAGAGTTGAGTTGCGGCGTGCATCAGACGATCCTCTCACCACCGATTGCCTTCACTTTCGAGTGGAGGAGGACGGGACACAACTTTTCCGTAACCCGCGCGGACGGGGATTTACGGCGGCTGAACATTGACGCCGCAGATCATGCTGAAGTGTCATCGGAGTGTTACGCGGGCGCGGCGCTCGACGCTGGGACAGCCCCCAGAAACGCCGCCGGCTAGCGGCTCAGGCTGGACATTGCCTGCGGCGAGATGCCGACGGGTTCCGCGTCGTCGGGCAGATCGAACGGGCCCGGCAGGTCGAGTTCCTTGGCCATCTCGCGGACGGCCGGCAGCACCTCTTCACCCATCAGCCGCAGCGAGCGCATCGAATCCTCGTGAGACATCGAGCCGTCGCCGTCCCAGAAGCAGATGCTGCCCGGGCGGATGAACTCCAGCACGTGGCGAATCTTGGGCAGCACCGTCTTCGGGGTGCCGGAGATGATCGAGTACGACTCGGTCAGCTCCTGGTATGTGTCGTCGGTATCGGCGAAGCTCTCCGCCGCGTCCAGCCGCAGTCCGCGGTACTCCTTGGGATCGACAGCACCCGCGCCGCGCGACTCCTCGACATGGCGCACGCCGGCGGTTGGCAAGAGGCGGCGGCGGTCAATCATGCCGGGCAGATTCTGGATGTGCCGTTTGACGTCGCCGCGCGAACCCTCGAGGAAGATGTTGCCGGGGCCGGTGAGGTACTTGCGGCCGACTTCTTCGGCGAGTTCCTCGGTCTCGTCGACGTGCACTTTCCAGAGATAACCGCGGTGCTGCGGGCCGGCCTCATAGCCGAACTCGGCCGCCACCTTGTCGTAGTAGGCGAATGAGTCGCGCGTCGGCGTCAGGCGGGTTGCCAGCATCACGTACGGGTAGCGGTGCTCGGCTGCCCAGGCCACCGTCCGCTGCGAGACCGCCCCGGGAATCCAGATTGGCGGATGCGGCCGCTGCAACGGCTTTGACCACGGGTTGACGTAGCGGTAGTCGTAGTGCTCGCCCTCCCAGCGGAAGGGACCGGCGTCGGTCCAGGCTTTGACGACCAGGTCGTGGGCTTCTTGGTAGCGCTCCCAGTTGTAGGGAGACTGGGAGTTGTGGGCGAGCGATTCACGGCCGGTGCCGCGCACCCAGCCAGTGATCAGCCGTCCGCCGGAGATCATGTCAATCTCGGCCAGCGTCTCGGCCAGCCAGAGCGGATCCTCCCAGATCGGCAGGATGTTGCCCAGCAGGCAGATCTTGGCGCGTTCGGTGATGCGCGCGAGGATCGCCGCCTCGACGTTCAGCACCGATCCCATGCAGAACGGCGTCGAATGGTGCTCGTTGAGGATGATTCCGTCAAAGCCGGCGTGCTCCGCTGCCACAGCCTCATCGAGGTAGCGGTGGTAGAGGTTGGCTCCCAGCACCGGGTCGTACTCATCGTTGGACGAGTCAAGGTCAGTCAAACGCCGACCCGTTCGCCCCCACCAGGAGGCTTCAGGGTCCTGATAGGGCCGCTCGGTAAACCAACCAATGAACATCGTCCACCTCCAAGCCCAATGTCACGTTCGCCCAAAGGTACCTCACCAGAGATCGCAGCCGGGGAGCGAGGTTCAGCGGATGTGCTCAATGTTCGCAATCGCGCCGAGATTGGCTCGCCTCCAGGGGCCATCCGCAGTCAGGATTCGGGCGTTGAGCCGGATACCGACCGCAATGCAGCACTTGTCGCCGAGCGACAAGCCAGCTGCCTTCGTTTCGGCATAGAGGAACCCGGCCACCATCGCGTCCTCTTCTGTGAGGGGTGCGATGCTGATGTTCAAGGCATCAGTCGCCTCGAGGACTTCTTCAGGGTCGAAGCCGTAGCTGCGGAGCTTCGTGATCACTTCGGCCAGATTGGGTGCAGGCAGAGTGGCACCACGGATCAAGGCTGCTTCGACGATGTCAGCGCCAGGCTCCTCTTGCAGGAGCGCCAACACCGCGGAGGCGTCCAGAACGACCTCATCCATGGAGGTCCGAGTACTCGCGCCGATGCTCCGCTCGACGTTCTGCGACGAGCTCGCCAGCGAGCGACACGCCGGCAGGGACCCTGCGGGCCACCAGTTCACGTATGCCCGCGAGCGTCGCTTCTAGCTCCTGGGGCGTGCGTGTGGGGCGCACGACCGGCAAGGGAGTCGGCCCAGATTGGGCGACACCCTTGAGCCATTGCAGCCGCGACGCACGATCTCGGCCGGCGACCGCTGACGTGGACGCGGGCCCGTACGCGACGGCCGCGTCCTCTGCGACGCGCTGGGGCTCAGCCCCGCCCGTTGGGTATGCCCTGTGTGCCATCATGCACCTCTGCTCGTACGTTCGTGCGGTTGCACACCCATACTAGCACAAACGACCGCCCCTCGCTGGTGTCTCCTGCTTCGCTCTCTCGGCGCAGGCGGCGTTACTCTGACAAGCGAGTGGCACGCCCGGAGGGATTCGAACCCCCGACCCCCAGGTCCGAAGCCTGGTGCTCTCTCCACTGAGCTACGGGCGCTTGCAACCGCGATCCTCAGCTTACCCCTCCCATTCGCGGGCGGTTGTACACAGATGGCCGAACGTCAGCTCAGTCGACATGCCCGATCGTCGCATGGCGTGATCGACGGCGAAACGTCTGACGCGATCTGGGACGTGATCGCCCGGGTCGACAGCGGCGAGCTGGCGACCGCCGCCGTGCTGCTGCACAACCTGCACCCGGCCGACCAGGCCGACACGCTGGCGCTGCTCAACGGGGTCGAACGGCGCCGGCTGTTGGACCGAATCGACTCTCACACGCTCGCGGAGCTGCTCCCGTTTCTCACCCCTGAGGAACTGGAGCATGTCGCGCCCGATGTCGCGCTGCCCCAGCTGACGGCGGCGCTCGACCGGACCACGGCACAGCTCGGCGCGGACGTGCTGCACGCGCTGCCCGAGGGCGATGTCGAGCTGGTGCTCGATCAACTGCCCAAGGCCGGACTCGTCGAGCCGCTGCTGGCCCACGATGACGAATCGGCCGGCGGCATCATGGCTCCAGAGCTGATGGTGCTGGGTCCGCATCTGTCGGCCGAACAGGCGCTGACGATGTTGCGCGCCGCCGCAATCCCGACCGTGCGCGACACCGTCTACATCGTCGACACAGAGGGCGTGCTGCTTGGCTCGATTGGACTGCACAGCATTGTCTTCGCCCCGCCGATGACCGCTTTGCGCGACATGATGGAACCGATCGGTCCCACCGTGACCACCGATATGGACCAGGAGCAAGCGCTGCTCATCCTGCAGCGCTACGGTCTGCACTCGCTGCCCGTGTTGGACGCCGAGCAGCGGCTGGTCGGCGTCGCCACGGCTGATGACCTGCTGGAGATTGCGCAGCAAGAAGCGACAGAAGACATGTACCGACTGGTCGGGCTGGTTGACGATCAGGCGTTGACCGCGCCGGTGGTCACTGCGCTGCGCCGCCGCATCCCCTGGTTGCTGCTGAACCTGGCAACGGCCTTCGCGGCGGCGGCAGTGGTCGCCGCCTTCGAGTCCACGCTCGCGCGCGTCGCGGCGCTGGCGATCTTCCTGCCAGTCATCGCTGGGCAGGGCGGCAACGCCGGCATGCAGGTCACGACGCTGGCCGTGCGGGCCATGGCGCTGGGCGAGTTCGACCGCCACTTCACGCGCCTCGTGCTGCCGCGCGAGCTGATGATCGGCATCGTCTCGGGGGTATCGTTCGGCCTGTTGGTCGGCGCGGTCGGCTGGGTCTGGCAGGACAATCCGTGGCTCGGTCTGGCCGTCGGTGTCGCGATGCTGGGGACGATGATCGCGGCTGGGCTGTTTGGCTTGCTGATTCCCACCGTGCTGCGAAAAGTCGGCGCCGACCCGGCGCTCGCCGCCAGCATCTTTGTCACCACTGCGACTGACATGCTCGGTTTCCTCTTCTTCCTGGGACTCGCCGCGCTGTTGATTGAGCGGATCGCCTAACACGGTGATAATGTGACCGTGCGTGGTGGGCGTCGCCTAGAGGCCTAAGGCGCCAGGTTGTGGCCCTGGTATTCGTGGGTTCGAATCCCACCGTCCACCCCATGCACTCCGCACCATGCTGCGCTCCCTGCTGCTCTCCTATCCTGCGCTGCTGCCGGCTCTCGGCCTGTCGAGCGCGGTCTGGGCGGCGATCCGGATCCGAGGGAGTACGCTGATCGCACACGAGAGGCGGCCGCAATGCGCCCATGGATTCCGCTGCTGGTGCTGCTCGTTGCCGCGCTCGGCACGCTTGCCAGCGCCTGCGCCAACAGCGACGACGAAGAACGCTTGGCCGCGCAGCGGCTCTTCCGCAACTACCTGATCCAGTCCGACCGCACAGCCGCCGCCGATGTACGCGTGCACGGCCTGGTCGACGAGTTGCCGCCCAGCTTCCCCGAACATGAGGAACTCGATCTGCTCGGATCTGCCTTCACCGACACTGAGACACGGCGCGAACTGATCGTCGGATGGCAGAGCACCGACGAACGCGCCGACGACATCTTCAGCTGGTACCGATCACGGCTCGACAGCGACCCCTGGCGGGTGACCGCCGATCCGCAACGAGCCGGTGTCGACTTCATCAGCTTCCGCGACGCCGACAATCCCGAGTTCCGAGGCGAGCTGCGGATCGCCCAGGAAGGCGACCGCGCCATCGTCGTGCTCGTCGCGGTGGAGAATCTCGGCGCAGACGGAGGCGCCTAGGGCAGGGTGAGCACGCCGTTGCGGATGGCGGCGATCCAGAGCACGGGCACGCTCTCGTCATTGGATTGCCAGGCGCCCTGCAAGCGCGGCCAGATGATCTGCCAGGCGCTCCCATCCCACTGCCAGACACGGCTGATCAAACCTGGCATCTGCGCATCCGCCCGTGACAGACGTTCGACGGCCTCGCCAGGCCAGGTCACGCTGTTGTAGCCCTCGCGCAGCTCAACGGTGTCGAACCGTTCGAGCGGGACACCGCCAGGCACGAACATCTGCACCGATCGCGTCCGCTCGCTGAGTTCGACGCGGACCGCGTCGCCGCTGCGCAGCATCACGAGACCCATCGTTGGCGCGGCATGCGGCGACCAGCCGCGCCAGCCGACGTCGGGACGCCAGACCCAGACGGTCTCCAACCAACGCTCGATGCCCTCCAGCGCAGCACCGACCTCCTGGTCGGGTCCCGTCCAACCGAACCAGTTGACGCCGGGGCCCAGCCGCAGACGCTGCGCTGGAACGATCCAGTCCGAGAACTCTGACGTCGCCCCGCTGGACTCATACGCCAGCGCCCGCACTGATCCGGTCGGCGTCAACGCTGAGTTTGCCGACCAGTTGCCAGAGCGATCCGTCCGCCCGCGCGCCAGTCGCCTCGTGCCCTTGCCGTCGTCGACATAGAGCTCCACGTAGCTGCCAGGCGACGCGGTGCCTCGGAAGGTCGACCGCAACTGCGTGTCACTGACGCGGCGGATTGACTGCTCCGCAATCTGAGGTCGATTGAGCCGGCCGTTCGGGCCTCGGTCGCGGTCGCCCGCGTCGTTCACGTCGACGCCGTCCGCGCCCAGGTCGATGTCAACGGCGTTGTTGAGATACCGATTGCGCAGGAGCAGGTTGTCCTGCGAACGGTCGCCAACGACCGAGATGGCGGCCCGCGACGCATCGGCGATGACGTTGTCCTCAACCCGTGCGCCGATCACACCGTCATCCAGGCGGATGCCCCAGGTCATCTCGTCATCGCTGTCGAACGTCACTCGCGTTGCGGCGCCCGCGCCGACCGCGTTGTCGTGGAGCTGCGGCTCGCTGGTCTCGGCGACGCGGATGCCAAACTCCGCGCCGCAGACGTGATTGCCGAAGCCGTTGTCGCCGCCGACCGAGATGTCGATGCCGGCCCGAATGTCGATAGCCGCCTCGGTGCGATCCTGGCGTGATCCCGCCACGACGTTGCGCGACAGGCTGATCTGTGTCGTGTTGGCGTCCGCAACGACGATCCCAAAGTCGCCGGCCGAGACCACGTTGTCGCGGACGCTGATCTTGGCCGCGCCGGCGATGATCGAGATACCGCGCTCCACGTTGGGCCGCGAACGCGCGTGCGGCAGCGCCTCATCGGTCGGCTCAGCGTTCGTGCCCGTTGGCACGAGACCGACCCAGTTGTCCTGGATCCACGCCTCGCGGGCCAGCTGCTCGACGGCGATACCCACGCGGTTGCCGGCGATCACATTTGCGCCGCCCGTGCCGACCCGCGCTCCTGAAGATCCTGGACCGAGAAAGACGCCCACGTCGTTGGGCGCGAGCCGCCCGCTGGCGGAGACGCCGATTCGATTGCTGTCGATATTGCTGATCAGCCATGAGTCACGCAGCTCGATCCCGGCGACCTCGCTGTGACCGACGACGTTGCCCCGCACCTCGGCGCGCGCCTGGTCGACTACCAGAATGCCGTCGTCGTTGGGAGCGGGCGACCCATCGGCGGCGATGCCGATCACGTTGCTCGTGATGTCCGCATGACTGCCGTTGCCTCCGACGACAATCCCGTGCCCCGTCCGGCCGGGCGACGAGTTGCCGCCGATGCGGTTGCCCACGATCTCGACGCCGCTCGCGCCGGCGATCACCGCAATCCCACTCAGCTCGTTGCCTGACGCGCCGCCCGGGCGCGACCATCCAATCCAGTTGCCTTCGATCCGCGCGGTCTCGACATCGGCACCGATCAGCCCAATGCCATAGCGCTCGAAGCCTCCGATGCCCAATCCGCGAATCACGGCTCCTGACCCATTGACCTCGATGCCAGCCGCGTCGCCCGCTGCGGAACCGTCCAACCAGACAACAGGCGCTGTGTCGATCGAGGAAGTCCCAAACGCGGCGTCGATGGTGATGTCGTCGTCGATCATGGGCGGCAACGCGCGCTGCGGACGGATCACCATCGCAGCAGCGAAGGTGATGCGATCCGCGCCGCTGGAGTCGTTGGCCGAGTCAATCGCGTCACGCAGCGTGCCCGGTCCGGAGTCGTCGGACGAGCTCACGGTCCATTCGTGCACGGTCTGCGCCGACGCAAGCGGCGCCATCCAGATGAACCCAGCTACGCCGAGTCCGAGCAGCAGTGCCAGCAGTGCCAGCGGTGCGAAGAGTGCGATGAGTGGGGTCGAGCGCGTCACCGTCTCACTCTATGAGACGCAGGCGGATCCGGGTCCTATTGGCGGGATACGCCATCAAGGCGGGCGGCGGTGCGCAGCTCCAGGTGGAAGTCGTCGCCGGGCTGCAGCTGGAAATCGACCGCGCCGGGAATGTTGGCCGGGAACCAGGCTTGCCAGCCGCCGTCGACCTGCCGCCAGGCGGCGGAGATCGCGTGCGCGATGGGCGCGACCGCATCGGAGATTGACATGGCGTCACCGGCCCAGACGAGGTCATTGCGGCCCCGTCGGAGCGGCAATCCGTCGCCGATCAGGTCGGCGATGCGGCCCACGTTGTTGACCTGTGCGCGGTCCATGAGCCAGGCCTGCGCGTCTGTCTGATCGGGTTGCGGCGCACCGTTGACGTGTTGCAGGTCAAAGACCGCCGAC
>JAJDZG010000154.1 GCA_022824765.1 Dehalococcoidia bacterium
GAAGACGAGCGGCCGGTCGGTGCGATAACGCTGACCCTCGGAGACGAACTCCGTGAAGATCATGGGGCTGACATCGATCTCTGAGGCTGGCGTGGTCATGTGATCCTCCGCTGCTCGAATGTCAGGATAGTCCTGCCGACAGGCATCGGTGACGCTGCGCGTAAGATGATCGCTGAGACTGACAGTCCAGAGCAGGAGAGAGCGACATGGCCGGACGCACCGTGGCACAGAAGATCTGGGACGAGCACCTCATCCGCCGGGCAGACGGCGAGCCTGACCTGCTCTACATCGACCTGCACCTCGTCCATGAGGTGACGTCACCGCAGGCGTTCGAGGGTCTGCGTCTGACAGGCCGCTCGGTCCGCCGGCCGGACCTCACACTGGCGACGCAGGATCACAACGTCCCCACGGACACGCGCGTCGAGCCCTTCGCCGACCCGCTTTCGCAGCAGCAGGTCGAGGCACTGCGCGCCAACTGCAAGGAGTTTGGCGTGCCGCTCTATGACACGCTCGATCCCCGACAGGGCATCGTCCACATCATTGGACCCGAGCAAGGGTTGACCCAGCCGGGACTGACCATCGTCTGCGGCGACAGCCATACATCCACGCACGGCGCGTTGGGTGCGCTCGCGTTTGGGATTGGCACTTCCGAGGTCGAGCATGTGCTCGCCACGCAGACCTTGCCGCAAGCGCCGCTCAAGCAGATGTCCGTCGAAGTCAGCGGCGAACTGCCGTCTGGTTGCTCGGCGAAAGACGTGATCCTCACGATCCTCAACACGATCGGTACCGGCGGCGGCGTGGGACATGTGATCGAGTACCGCGGCGAGGTGATCCGCAACCTGACGATGGACGGTCGGATGACGGTCTGCAACATGACGATCGAAGGCGGTGCCCGCGCCGGACTCGTCGCGCCCGATGAGACGACCATCGCCTACGTGAAGGGTCGACCGCACGCGCCTGAGGGAGCCGACTGGGACGCCGCCGTTGCGCGCTGGCGCGAGCTCGTCAGCGACGACGATGCGGTCTTCGACCAAGAGGTCTTGATCGACGGCGCCGACATCGCGCCGTTCGTCACCTGGGGGACCAACCCGGCGCAGAGTGCGCCCGTGACCGGCTCGATTCCCGATCCCGCGAGCCTGGACACCGCGTCGGCGCAGGAATCGGCAGAGCGGGCGCTCACCTACCAGGGCCTGACCGCCGGCACGCCGATCTCGGACATCGCCATCGACCGCGTCTTTATCGGCTCCTGCACAAACGGCCGGATCGAAGATCTGCGCGCCGCCGCCGATGCGATTCGTGATGGTCAGGTGGCGGCGGGCGTCAACGCGATGGTGGTGCCAGGCTCCGGCTTGGTCAAGATTCAGGCCGAGGCGGAAGGTCTGGCCGACCGCTTCCGCGACGCGGGCTTCGAGTGGCGCGACGCGGGCTGCTCGATGTGCCTGGGTATGAATCCCGACACGCTCAGTCCGCAGGAGCGCTGCGCCTCGACCTCGAATCGCAACTTCGAGGGTCGGCAAGGTCCCGGCGGCCGCACCCACCTGGTCAGCCCGGCAATGGCCGCCGCCGCCGCGATCGCCGGTCACTTCGTCGACGTTCGGGAGCTGTAGGGGGCATCCTTCAGCGCCGGAAGACACCTTCCTCCTGCCGATCGACTGCGAGGGCGTCGCCGTGATGCCAGCACGCGAGAGTGTGCTTCAATGAATCACTGAAGTCCTGTGTCGCCGGCTAGAATCAAACGAAGAGCGATACGCGAGCAGGCGACATCGACGGCCGAAACCGGAGTAAATCGTTGAAGATCGCGTTCGCCAACAACACGTTGCAGCGGGCCGCAACGGATCTCACGCGAGCTCGCCGCAGCTGGAGCACGCAGGGAGTCGCTGACAGCTACCAGCTTCGCATTCAGCTTCTCCAACAGATTGCGACGATTGATGAGCTGTACCAAGTCCGCGCTGTTCGATTCCACGCGCTACGCGGAGACCGGCAAGGCCAGTACGCGGTCACGCTCATCGGTCCCTGGCGTCTGATTTTCGAGTACGACGAAGGCAAAGACGAGATCATCGTCGTTGAAGTGACGGACTACCATGATTGACTACGACTCGATTTCCGTACCGGACCTCGCCTTGCATCCAGGCAACCTCCTCAAGGAGGAGCTAGACGAACGCGGGATTACCCAGAAGGAACTCGCGGATCGCATGGGTCGGCCTACGCAGGTCATCAACCAGATCGTGCAGGAGAAGAAGTCAGTTACCCCTCAGACGGCCCTGGAACTGGAGCGAGTGCTTGGAGTCAACGCCAGGCTGTGGCTCAATCTTCAGCAGAATCATGACCTCGTTCGAGAGCGACAGCGCGAGGTTGGAGAGTTAGAGCGGAGCAGCTCGGACTGGCTGCGGCGGTTCCCGTACCAGGAGATGTCCAGACTCCGGTGGGTTGAAGAGGAAGAGCGAAGCGGGCATCGCCTTCGTAATCTCTTGAGCTTCTTTGCTGTCGCCTCCTTCGATACGTTGGAGTCTGCCGTCAACGATGCGAGATTTCGTGCCACTGAGAAGGCGAAGGTTGACAAGTGGGCACTCACCGCATGGCTGCAACGCGGCAAGCAGATCGCCGAGTCCCGTGAGACGCGGCCCTTCGATCTTGATCGCTTCCGCACTGCTGTGGATGAGATTCGCACACTGACGGAGACTGATCGTTTCTTTCCACAGATGGTGCAGCTCTGTGCTCAGGCCGGAGTCGCACTGGTGGCGGTACCACATCTCCCCAAGACTGGCGCCAATGGCGCTGCCCGCTGGCTGGACCCGAACAAGGCCATGATCCAGCTCAACCTCCGATACTCATGGGCCGACATCTTCTGGTTCACCTTCTTCCACGAGGCCTCGCACATTCTTGAACGCGACACGAAACGGGTCTTCGTCGACCTCAAGGGTGCGCCCACTCGCGATGCCGCTGAGGCGGCAGCGGACACGTTTAGTGCTGACATGTTGATTCCAAGACGCGAATGGGCAGCCTATGTCGACCGTGGGAAGTTCACCGCTTCAGCGGTTCAAAGCTTCGCCACCCAAATCCAATGCCGCCCTGGCATCATTGTTGGTCGACTACAGCACGAGAAGCTCATTCCGCAGAATCGACACAATGGCTTGCGAGAGCAGCTGGAGTTCGCTGCTGACTCGGCCTGAAAGCCGAACACTCTGCCCTCTTACTCCAGCAGATCGGCTGACCAGATGGTTCGCTCTGCCTCGCGATCCTCTCGGATTGTCTTGACGTCGGGCCCGAGCACCATTGTGTAGCGCTGATCTGGCCGATATTGCGGCCAACCGGGCAGCGCGTTGGTGCTGGGATTGCCGTCTCGCGCGAAGCTGATCCAGGCGTCCATCACAAACCCGGACAGTTGATCGGTCTGTGGATCGTCACCGATGAACGTCCGCATCGCGTCGCCGGTGCCCCAGACGAATGGAATGTCGATCGCGTGCGGGGCGCGCAGGCGGCCATCCATCGCTGGTGACTGCTGATTGAAGAGGTAGCCGTAGGTGCGGCCCTCGCCGCCCGCCTCGCTGTGCGCATCCAGCAGCCGATCCGACGGAATGCGGAACACGTAATCGGTCATCACCGAGTCGAACACGGTCAGTGGATCGGCGCCCGCGCCGCGGGCAGCGCGTGCGTCGCGGTAGTGGTCGTAGAGCTGATTGGCAGCGTCGGCATCGCCCGACGTGACGGCGAGCGCCCCGCGCGCGGCCGTTTCGTCCATCTCGTTGACACCCTGGATCGCGGCGAGCAGGGTCCACTCGTCCTCGATCGTTCCGCAGAGCAGGTCGACATCTTTGCTGCGCCCGCTGCGCACGGCTGTTACTGGCAGGGTCTCGAGGAAGCCGCCTTCGACGACGGGCGAGAACGGCATCAGATACCGACCGGTCAGCCCCGCCGATGCTGGGTCCGCTTGCAGCGCGAGCTGCGCGTCGAGCATGTCCTGCGCGGGAATGCTGCGCAGCGCGACGGCATCCTCAGGGCTCACCTCGAGGACCGCGCAGTATCGCCTGCAGACCTCCTCGGCCACATCCTGTGGCAACGCGTGATGGCCAGCCCCAGACTGCGGGATGGCCCGCTGGAAGAGGCCCTCAGCCTCAGCCGCGCCGAGCAGCACGCCGACACTCATCCCACCGGCCGACTCACCGAAGATCGTCACGTTGTTCGGGTCGCCGCCGAACTCACCGATGTGGTCGCGGACCCACTCGAGCGCGGCGATCTGGTCCCGCATCCCGTAGTTGCCGCTGGTTGCATCATCCGAGTCGGTGAATGCCTCGTTGTACAAGAATCCCAGCGCGCCGAGTCGGTAGTTGATCGTCACGACGACGACATCTCCTCGACGCGCGAGGTGCTGGCCATCGTAGATCGGCGTCGCTCCGGACCCGCCCGTGAAGCCGCCGCCATGAATCCAGAACAGCACCGGACGCTTGGCGTCGTCCAGACCCGGCGTCCAGACGTTCAAGGTCAGGCAGTCTTCGTCGACCGGCATCTCCCACGCGCCGAGCAGTTCGAGGCCAGGCATGAACGCTTGCATCGAGCCGTAGCCGACCTCGTTCGCCTCGCGGATGCCGTCCCACGGCTGCGGCGGACGCGGCGCTCGGAATCGCAGCTCGCCCACCGGCGGCGCCGCGAATGGGACGCCTCGGAAGACGTGCAGATCGTCCTCGGTCTGCCCTTGAAGTCGTCCGTACCTGGTATTCACGATGGGAGGCACTGGTTGTTCCTTTCGAGCCGGCGCCGATGAGCAGCTAGCCTGCATCGGCAATCTGGAAATCATGATAGGGCGGCGCTCGATGACGATCGGACAAGTTGGACTGGGGCTCGATTTCTCGCTGGGGATGACGTTCGAGGACCAGCGCACGCTCGCTCGCGAGGCGGCTGAGCTGGGCTACACGTCACTCTGGACGCCAGAGGGCGCGGGACTGGACTCGTTTCAGCTCTGCGCAATGCGCAATCAGGCCAGCGGCCTGGCAACGGGCATCGGCGTGTGTCCGGTGGCCTACCGCTCGCCGGTCGCATTCGCCATGTCGGCCGCGACGTTGTCCGCGCAGAGCGACGGCAAGTTCAGCCTCGGCATCGGATCGGGAGGCATCTATCGCGCCGACACCCGCCGCCAGCTCGGAATCCCGCGACGTTCCACGCTCGGCGTGATGCGCGAGTACACCGCCGCGATCAAGGGACTGCTCAGCGGCGAGACGGTCAGCATCGATGGCGACGCCGTCCAGTACGACGGCGTCCAGCTCGGTGTCCGCCCGCCATCGACGCCGGTATTGGTGGGAGCACTGGGTCCCCAGATGATTCAGCTCGGCGGTGAGGTGGGAGACGGCGTCGTGCTCAACTGGTGCGACCCGGAACGCGTGGCCTGGAGCCGAGAACGCCTCAACGAAGGCGCGGCCAAAGCGGGCAAGCGGCCTGAAGACGTGCAGCTGGTCGAGTACATCCGCATCTGCATCGACGAGGACATTGAGACCGCCCGGATGTCGTACGCCAAGTCGATGCTCGGCTACGCGCTGGGCCAGCAGGTGCCGTCCGAGCGGCTGCGCAAGTTTGCCTATCGAGCCCACTTCGAACGGATGGGATTCACGGACGAGCTGGCATCGCTCGATGACATGCGGCGGCGCGGCGCCAGCGCCGGCGAGGTCGCTGCCGCGGCATCGGAGGAGCTGCTCACCCGAGTCGGCTACTACGGCAACGCCGCCGGCGCGAAGGCGGCGTTTGAAGCCTTGGCCGATGGTCTCGATACCGCGATCGTGAGGGTGGTGTCGGCGAGGCCTGGCCTCGATTCGGTCAGAGCCGTGATGCGCGCCTGCGCGCCCAACGGATAACGAAACAACCTATGCGCAGGCGTCGTCGTCGAGCGACCAGCGGTTGTACTCAGGATCGGGCTGGTCGGCGAGCGTGGCGCGGGCGTTGAGCCACATATGCCGCCAGGCCGACGCGTCCGAGAGCACCGCGTCAGGGTCGCGACGGCTGCGGGCGATGAAGCCGGGGAACGCGTCGCGGCCGGTCGGCTGTCCAGGCGGGTGGTAGCGCAGATCGAAGCTCCAGCGAATCCGATCGCTCAGGTTGGGCAGCGCGGCGTGGACGGTCTTGCGGTGCAGGAACAGGCATCCGCCGGCGCGCAAGGGGACGGCCCGCGCTGAGTCCTCGCCGGGCAAGATGGTCGACGGAATCGTCAGACCTTGCACGCTGCCGCAATGCGTCAGCACCTCACCTCGGTGCGAACCGGGAATGACCTGCAAGCAGCCGTTCTCGGCGTCGGTGTCCATGAGCGGGAACCAGACGGTGAGCATGTCGGTGTCGTCGGCCGATGCGTTGATCACGCCCGAGTCCTGATGCCACGGCGTCGCACCGTAGATCACGTTGCCGTCGGCGTCGCGCGGCGCGATCGACTCAGGCACCTTGACTCGCACGTGCTGGACAGGGTTGGAGTAGATTTCCGCGCCGATGAAGCTCTCGACGGTGTCGAGCAGGCTGGGGTTGGTCAGGGCGTTGAACACCGCTGGTCCGGCCCAGAACGGCGTGTCGGCGTTGATCCCCTTCTGCGGCAGCGAGAAGTCGAAGTATTGCGCGTGCACGGTCTGCGACTCCGCATAGACCTGGCAGACGCGCTCGGCGAACGGCAGATCGGCGTGCCGATCGCTGATCGCGCCGCGCTCGAACAGCTCGTTGGCGAGCGTATCGAGGACGCCGGCGTACTCGTCCATCACGGGATCGATCACCTCCGCGGGGTCAAAGACATCCTCGACGGCGAGGAAGCCAAAGGTCTCAAAGTGGTCTAGCTGCGCAGAGGTCAGGGTCGGCATGGGCGCTTCTCTGGATGCTGGTGGACCGCTCGCCGGTCCTGGCTGATTGTGGCTGCTCTGCGTAGGTTAGCTGCAACAGACCAGGACTGGCCGCATTCCCACTCTGGAGACCTGCAACAAGCGCTCCCCCTGACGAGGGTGAGCGCGCTACGACGGATAGTCGGGATGGGTTGCGTCGAGCCAGCTCTCGTCGTAGCGATGGGACGAGTGAGCGAACTGGTAGACGTCAGTCGAGTTGTGGACGTAGGGCCACTCAAGCGCCGGCGAGATTCCATTCATCACGGAGGGTTGGCCAGTCATGCCCTCCACGCCATGATCAGGATGCACGCCCAGGAAGATCTGCAACAGTTCAGCCGCGGTCTCCTTGCGCTTCTCGACATCCAACTCGCTGCGCATGCCCTTGATCATCTCCTCGGCGGGCGGGTAGCTGTATTGGGAGAAGTTTGAACTCCCGCCGACGACATGGGTGATGTTCCACTCGCCGGTCGGATCGAGGTCTTGCGGCGGATTGGTCCAGGCCGGCGTCTGGCCGGGATGGGTGCCCTCAAGCAACCGCTGCAGGATCACGGTGTAGGGCTGAATGTCCATCGACAACGAGACGCCCAACGCCTGCTCGTACATCGTGCGCACCGTTTCGGTGATGCCCGGGTAGGTCTGCTCCCAAACATCGGGGGTGATCCAGAAGAAGGTTCGGTCGTCGCGGTCGATCCCGGCCGCATCGATCAGATCGTTCGCCATCTTCAAGTCTTCATCGCGGTTCGCCCGATATCCGGGCCATGTCGCGAGCTCGTCAGATGGAACGGTCCAGGCCTGGTTGAACCACGGGGCCTGGGCAATCGCCGAGATCTTGGCCGAACCCAGATAGACCGCATCGATCAGCAGGTAGCGGTCCGTGGCGACGTGGAAGGCGTACGCCAAGCGCCGATCCGCCCAGGGATTGCCGAGGCCATCCTCGCCAGGCCAGTCTGGGTTGAAGTTGTAGCGAATCTGGATCGTGAACCCGAACGGGACATCGAACGATCGATGCTCCGGGAAGTCGCTCAGGATGCCCTCAGCCTGCAGGCTGGAGAGCGGGAATCCACCGACATCAATCCCGTTACCGCGATACGCGGCCTCGACCGCCGTGGCATCAACCAGGTTCGTCATGACGACTCGGTCGATGTACGGCAACATGCCGCCGTCCGTGCCTGGCTTCCAATAGTTGGGATTGGCGTCCAGGTCGATGCCGAGATCGGGGTCGTACGTTTGCGGAATGAATGGCCCGGTGCCGGACGACAGCTCGACATTTGTCTGTTCATCTCGCCAACGATTGCCGAAGTCAACGATCGCCTCTGGCGAGGTGATCCAGGAGAAGGGGCTCGTGTGCGCTCCCAGATAGGTGGAGTCAGGTGCGGCGGTCGTGAAGGTGATCGTCTGGTCGTCCACCACCTCAATGGCGTCCGTCTGGCGGTATTTCGATGCCGTCAGGAACGAGGTGTCCTCAACCCCGTCGGCGTCGACCGAATCGATCTGGCGCTGCGCATTGAACCGAATGTCCTCCGACGTGACCATCCGCCCGCCCTCGGTGGGATACCGATCCCAGAAGCGCGCGCCCTGGTCGACGCTGAAAATGTAGGTCGTGTCGTCAGGAATCTCGGGCAGAGAGGCGATATCCGACTCGAGGATGCCTTGTTCCTTGTTCCGCCAGCGAACGAGGTAGTTCATGTACAGCCCCATCCAGAACTGGGTAGGACCGAAGACGCCTCGATGCGGGTCAAAGTAGTCATGCGTTGCAGCCGGCGTTGAGAATCGGAGGGTGCCGCCGCGCGTGATTGCCGACACCGCAGCCTGCTCTTGCTGCTGTGCCTCTTGCTGCTGTGCCGGCGCGGCGGGCTGCTCTTGCTGCTGGACCTGGTCCGCCTGCTCATCGGCAGCCTGTTCCTGGATGGTCTGCTGTTGAGCTTGGTCCTGTGCCACCTGCTGCTGAGCCTGCTGTTGGGCGACGGCCGGCTGACTGTCGTCATCGTCGTCGCCGCAGCCGACCAGCGCGAGACCAGCTGCGCCGACGCCAGCCCGAGACGATGCTCGCAACAGGGTGCGCCTGCTCAGCCTCCGAGCCTGCATTCGTTGCCAGTAGTTGCGTGTCGTGGTCATGCGAGTCTCCCAATCTCCAGTGAGGAGAATGGTAGCGATTTCCCATACCACACGTTGCAGATAGCGGCAAGGGCACAGCCAACGGTGGACGATCACGCCCCCAGCAGAGGTTGCCGTTCGCGCCCGACTACCAGCTGTCGATGTAGGGGCGGCGGCCGCGGCGGATGGGCTCGGAGTTGGGCGCGGCGTCCAGCAGGCGCAGCAGGTATTGGCGCGTCTCGGCGGGGTCGATCACGTCGTCCGACTCCAGCACGGTGGCCGCGTTGATCGCGTTGCCGCGCTCGTAGGCGTCGGCGACGAGCTGCTCGTAGACGCGGCTGCGCTCAGCGAGGTCTTCGATCTGTTCCAGCTGGCGGCGCGCGCCGAGCTTGACGCCGGCTTCGAGGTTCATCCCGCCGTACTCGGCGGTCGGCCAGGCGAGATTGACCAGACCGGCCTCCGTGCTGCCTGCGATCATGGCCAGCCCGCCGAGTCCGTAGCACTTGCGCAGGGTCAACGTCAGGCGCGGCGTGCTGAGATTGGCCAGCGAGACGAAGACGCGGTGGCAATGCCGCACGAGCGCGGTCTTCTCCACTTCGGGTCCGACCATCATGCCGGGCGTGTCGACCAGCGTGAGGACCGGAATGTTCCAGCTGTCGCAGATCTGCGCGAAGCGGGCCAGCTTGTCCGAGCCGGGACTGTCGACGGCACCGCCGAGGTGCTTGTTGTTGTTGGCGATCACACCGATCGGGCGTCCCTCGATGCGAATCAGCGCGGTCACCATGCCGACGCCGAATTCGGGCCGCAGCTCGAGCACGGAGCCATCGTCGGCGAGCAGGTTGATCACGTCGCGCACCTCGTAGGTGCGCAGGCGGTTCTCGGGAATCACATGGCGCAGCTGACGCTGATCGGCGCAGCTCCAGTCCCTGACGCGGCCCTGGAAGTAGGACAGATACTGCTTGGCGGCGGCCATCGCCTCGTGCTCGTCCGTGACGAAGATGTCGACGACGCCGTTGGGCACTTGCTGGGACATGGGGCCGAGCTCTTCGGGCAGGAAGAGTCCCAGTCCGCCGCCTTCAATCACGGCGGGGCCGCCCATGGCGATGTTGGAGCCCTCAGTGGCGATAATGATGTCGCACATGCCGAGCATCGAGGCGTTGCCGGCGAAGCAGCGGCCAGCGGTGATCGAGATCATCGGCACCTTGCCAGAGAGCTCGGCGAGCCGCTCGAAGGTGCGCACATCGCGCGCGGCGACCCGGGTGAAGGCGGTATCCGTGTCGCCCGAGCGTCCGCCAGCGCCTTCGGCGATGAAAATCAGCGGCGTCAGCAGACGGTGGGCGGTCTCGATCATGCGGTCGGTCTTCTGATGGCCGCGCAAGCCCTGCGTGCCAGCCCAGACGGTCTCGTCGTAGGAGATGATCGCCGTCGATGCCGCCTCGGCATCGAACAGGTCGGCGTTGACGGCGCCGAGCCCGCAGATCAGGCCGTCGGCGGGCGACACCTGGCGCAACTCGTCCCACGATCTGACCCGCCGCTGGGCGGCCACGCCGAGCGGCATGTACTCGGTCCAGCTGCCGCCCTCGACGAGCTGAGCGATGTTTTCGCGCGCCGATCGCTTGCCTTTCGCGTGCCGCTTGGCAATCGCCTCTGGACGATTCTCGTCCAACAGCGCCTCGTGCAGGTCGATCACCGCGCGCAAATCGGGTCGGATGTGGTCGAGATCGTGGCCGCCGCCGCTCGCGTCGACCGCTACGCCGACATCGGCGGGCTCGATGAACGCGAGCGGGTGGCCTTCCCAGATGATGTCACCGATGGAGACGGTGATCTCGGCCACGATGCCGCCCAGTTCGGCGGTCAGGACGTGCTCCATCTTCATGGCGTTCATGATGATCACGTCCTGGCCCTCGGCGACAGAATCGCCTTCGGCCACGAGGATCTCAATGATCGTGCCCTGGATCGGGGCGCGCAGCGGCTCGGTGCCGGGCGGACCGATGATCTCTGGCGCAAGCGCGCCAGCGCGGTCATCCTCCAGGCCGCGGTTAACGTCGAGCGACGCCGCGCCCGCGCCCTGGCGGAAGAAGTCGAGCGCGGCCAGCGGATCGGTGACCTGGTTCTCCACCTTGGCACCGGCCCACGCACCCTGTCCTGCGCCGTCAGCTTCCGTTTCTGGAAGGGCAGCGAGCTCCGCAATCTGCTCGTCGACCCAGCGGGTGTGCACGTCGCCCGAGACCAGGTCAGGGTGCCGCAGCACATTGGCCAGGACGCCGAGATTGGAGTCCACGCCGTCGAGCTCGAACTCTTCGACCGCGCGTAAGGTGCGGCGGACGGCATCGCGGAAGTCGCCGCTGGGATGGCGAGCCACCACCTTGGCGATCAACGAGTCGAACTGAGGATTGGCGGCGTAGCCGGCATAGCCGTAGGTATCGACGCGGACGCCGGGACCCGCGGGCGGACGGAAACTGCGCAGCACGCCGGCCGCTGGGCGGACCTCACCATCGG
This sequence comes from Dehalococcoidia bacterium, assembly GCA_022824765.1. Lineage (GTDB taxonomy): Bacteria > Chloroflexota > Dehalococcoidia > Bin125 > Bin125 > Bin125. The sequence continues at coordinate 11,433 of JAJDZG010000154.1, forward strand.
GACGCATGCGCTCGAGATTGACGCGGGCCTGAATCGCGTACCCGCGCCGCGACGGCGGCTCCGCCAGTCCCAACGTTGACAGCTCCGCGCCCTCGGCAATCCGCAGCTGGCACGCGACCAGATCGAGGCCGGTCACCTCTTCCGTCACGGTATGTTCGACCTGCAGACGCGCATTGGCTTCGATGAACGCAAAGTCGCTCCCCGCATCAGCCTCGACGAGGAACTCGAAGGTACCGAGGTTGGAGTATCCGCCAACGCTGGCCAGCTCGACGGCGGCCGCGTGGATGCGTTCCCGCAGTGCGTCGCTCAGTGTCGGCGACGGCGCGATCTCGATCAGCTTCTGGTAGCGGCGTTGGACGGAGCACTCGCGCTCGCCGATGTGCGTGACGTTGCCATGTTGATCGGCCGCGATCTGCACTTCGATGTGACGAGCGCGCGGGATGAAGCGTTCGACGAAGAGATCGCCGTTGCCGAAGGCAGCCTGAGCCTCTCGCGAGCAGCGCTCGAACGCATCGGCCAGCTCGTCGGCCGCGTGGACCGCCCGCATCCCGCGACCGCCGCCGCCGGCGACCGCCTTGACCAGCATCGGACGCCCATCGAGCGTGTCGAAGAAGGCGCGGGCTTCGTCGAGGTCGACCGCGCTGTTGATCCCGCCCAGAATCGGCACGCCCGTCTCGGCCGCGAGCGCTCGGGCGCGCACCTTGTCGCCGAAGAGCGATAGCGCGTCGGGGGTCGGTCCGACGAAGGTGATGCCGGCGTCGGCGCAGGCGCGTGCGAAGTCAGCGTTTTCAGCGAGGAATCCGTAACCGGGATGGATCGCGTCGCAGCCGTGCGCGACTGCCTGCTCGATGATCTGCGCCATGTCCAGGTAACCCGCGGGCCCGATGCCAGCAAGCGGAATCACCGTCTCGGCATGGCGGACATGGTCGGACGCGGCATCGTCGCTGGTGTGGATGGCGGCGGTGTCGAGTCCGAGTTCAGCAGCGGTGCGCAGAATGCGCACAGCAATCTCACCACGGTTCGCAACGAGCAGGCGTCGAATAGCCATGTGAGGAGTCTAGCGCAGCGATTGCCCATCACTCCTTCAGTGCCCTTGTTGGGGTGGCACTTCTAGCGGCTCCGGCTCGCGAGCGTTGGTCACGTTCAGTGATTGGGCATGGCCAATGAGAGCCCTGTCAAAGGTGAACAGCACATCGGCCCTGACAGTGGCAGCCGTGGCTAGATGAATCGCATCGGCTGACTTCAATCGCCTGTCCATACCTAGGGTTCTTCTAATGAGCTTGCGACTCTCTACACCTATGTCTTCATCGTACTCCACTAGAGTAAGCAGTTCATCGTCCTGAAACATCGTTTCGATTGCGTCTTCAACCTTGTCATCAAGTCCGTCTGTCAGCTCCCGGGCAACGTACGCCACCTCCGCCAGCGACAGCGTGGACGTCACGATCGTCAGTTCGCCACTGCGGGCAGCTGCAATGAGCGGAGAGACGATTTGTTCTCCTGGAGGCGATCCGTTCAAGAAGTCGATAAACAGACAGGAGTCCCAGTATGAGAGCTGCACTTCAGCTCGACTCTCTCGATGCTCGGACCAAATCGACGGATGTCGGGTCGCCAGGCTGCCACTGTCCAACGCCAAAAGCATCTTCGAAGCGATCGCTCTTGGAGTCATCGGCAACGCGGTAGGTGATGATCTGTCGAATCTCTCGTTTTCTGCGCGACCTTCGATCACGCGTGAGGTGTCCTCGAATAAAGACCTTGGATCCCCACGATGCAAGTGCCCACTTTAGTTGTTCTTGATCGACGAAACAACGAACAGCGGCATTACTGCCTTGCTCATAGACGCTCACGTACGGCTGCCGTTGACCGTTGATTCCTTTGATCACACCGACCACTGAACCGATCGCACGTGACTGGGCAGATGTCTGCATGCGGCTCCAGGATTGCAGATCGATCCGTGAGGCGTCGCCATTCGCGCCAAAGATTGCCTCGGAACCTTCCGCCTTCGCAATCCAGAGCAGTTCCTCAACGGCGTCCACGACCTTGTCGCTGCAGGGCAATGCTTGACCGTTCCCTGCCGCACGTCCGATTGCTACATACTGCCGCGCAATCTTGTCAACATCACTGGGCTTGCTTCCCTTCGACACACACCCTCTCACTGTCGTGCGCATACCTCCACTTGCCAGTTCATCCACCACCCAGCGGATCTCGGCACCGGGGACAACCTCGGTGGCTAGTTCACTGAGTACTTTTTTCAGCGATGCAGCGGTTTTCGCCAGAGTGTCGAGGCTGATCTCTCCCTCAAGAGAGAAGGAAACAGAATTGGTCGCCATTCCTCGCCTCCTTTCCGTCTCAAGCGCTCTCAGGCGTCGCTAGACTACCCATCCGCGACGGCGTCGGCGATCAGGCTGCCGAGCGCTTCGGTGCCGAGCGACTGCTCGCCCTCGCTTGCCAGATCGGCGGAGCGATGGCCGGCGGCCAGGATGTCGGTCACGGCAGCTTCAATCGCCGTCGCCTCCGCCTCGAGGCCCAGCGAGTAGCGCAACATCAAGGCGGCGCTGAGGATCATCGCCATCGGATTGGCAATGCCCTGTCCCGCGATGTCGGGCGCCGTGCCGTGGATCGGCTCGTAGAGACCGAGTGCTGAGCCATCCTCTGAGGCGCCCAGCGATGCCGATGGCAGCATGCCCATCGATCCCGCGAGCATGGAGGCTTCGTCAGTCAGAATGTCACCGAACATGTTCTCGGTCACGATCACGTCGAAGTAGGACGGATGCCGAATCAGGTCCATCGCGCACGCGTCGACCAGGCGATGCTCCAGAGCGACGTCGGGATAATCCCTGGCGACTTCTTCGGTGATCTCGCGCCACATGCGTGACGTATCGAGGATGTTGGCCTTGTCCACTGAGGTCAGCAGCTTGCGCCGTCCGCGCGCTGTCTCGAAGCCGAGCCGCACGATGCGTTCGACCTCGTGCTCGGCGTAGGCCAGCGTGTCGACGGCCTTGCGCTGACCACCCTCTTCCCAACGGCGTTGCGGCTCGCCGAAGTAGATGCCGCCGGTCAGCTCGCGCAGGACGACCATGTCGACCGCCTCCACCGTTTCCCGCTTGAGCGGCGTGGCGTCGGCAAGGATCGGCAGCATCTTGACCGGTCGAATGTTGGCGAACAGGCCGAGTCCCTTGCGCAGGCCGAGAATGGCTTGCTCAGGACGCACCGACGCCTTCGGATCATCCCATTTCGGTCCACCGACCGCTCCGAACAGGACGGCGTCCTGGGACTGACACATCTGCAGGGTTTCGTCGCGCAGCGCGACTCCGTGCGCATCGATCGCGGCGCCGCCGACGAGATCCTCGGTGTATTCAAACGAGTGGTCGAAGCGTCCGCCGAGGGCGTCGAGCACGCGGACCGCCTGTCCGATCACCTCGCCGCCGATGCCGTCGCCGGGCAACAGCGCAATCCTGAAATGGGCCATGAGAACCAGTTCCTAATCGTTGTTGGGGCGCTCACCCGGAGCGCGTTCGGCGGAGACTCAACAGCCTGGGGCTCCATAGTCTCCACAGCAAGTCTGCCGCTCCGACAGCCTATTCCAGAGGATGCCGAGCATGCCGCTGGCCAGGCGCAGACCATGCCGCCCGTCGGCGCGCAGATTGGCAACGGTGTCTTTGAATGATGGTTCGGGTCGCGCACACATCGCACGTCACCTCGCCGTTCGTAGTCGTGTCGGAGTCGTGATGGCTTGTGCTGATCGCCCGCGCTAGGCGGTCAGCGGCTTGGTCGAGGATCGCGTCGACTCGAACTCCGCAATCAACTCATCGTGCTGGAGGGTGAGCGAAATGTCGTCAAGGCCGTTGAGCAGGCAGTGCTTGACGAACGGCGCAATCTCAAAGCTGCGCCGCCAGCCGCCGGGTGCGGTGACCGTCTGTTCCGCCAGGCTCACCGTGATCGGCGTGCTCGATTCTGACTCCACCATCCGCATCAACTCTTCCACGTCTGGCTGCGCGAGCTGAATCGTGAGCAAGCCCATCTTGGCCGAGTTGTTGCGGAAGATGTCGGCGAAGCTCGGGGCGATCACGGCACGGACACCCATGCCCTGAATGGCCCAGACCGCGTGTTCGCGAGACGATCCGCAGCCAAAGTTGGGTCCGGCCAGCATGACGCTCGCGCCCGAGTACTGCGGCAGATTGGTCACGAACTCTGGGTCCTTGGCCCATGCCTCAAAGGCGAACGGGCCGTAACCGGTCCGCTCGATCCGCTTCAGATACTTGGCCGGGATGATCTGGTCGGTGTCGACGTCGGCTCGGTCGAGCGGCAATCCAGTGCCGCTAAACGTGGTGACAGGGTCCATCGGTTCATCCTCTGCTTCGTGGGCGAGGTCGTCCACGCGGTTGTCTGCATCGTATCGGCGGGGCGTCGGAGACTCGCTGCGCGCTAGCTGGCGAAGAAGTCGCGCAGCGCTGCTTCGGTCTCGACGGGCAGTTCTTCGGGCAAGAAGTGGCCGCAGTCGAGTCCTTGCCCCGTGACGTCCGTCGCCCAACGGCGCCAGGTCGCCATGAATCGGCCGCGGCGATGGGGCTGCCGCGCGCCGCCCCAGAGCGCGAGCATGGGGCAGCTGATCTTCTTGCCAGCCGCACGATCCTCGCGGTCCAGCCGCAAGTCGAATCGCGCGCCCGAGCGGTAGTCCTCGCACCAGCCGCGGACGGTCTCGGGATCGTTTGCGGCGGCGAGGTACTCGGCCATCGCGGCTTCGGTGAAGACGCTGTGGTCGTCCTCCCCGGCCCATGAGCCGAGCATGCGCTTCAGGAAGTACTCTGGCGCGCCGTTGATCAGCGTCTCGGGTAACGGAGCAGGTTGTGCCAGGAAGTACCAGTGGAAGCCGCCCAACCCGCCGGCGATACCCATCTGCTCGAACTGCTCGGCCGTGGGGATGATGTCCAGCGTGGCGAGCTTCTCGACTCGTTCGGGGTGGTCCAGCGCGAGTCGGTAGGAAACGCGTCCGCCGCGATCGTGGCCAGCCAGATTGAACGACTCGAAGCCCAGGTCGGACATCAGCTCGACCATGCACTTGGCCATCTGACGCTTGGAGTAGGCCTCGCCGCCGCCGTCGCCAGGCGGAGAATCGGAGGCGCCGTAGCCCAGCAGATCAGCCACGACGACGGTGTGTTGCTGGGCCAGGCCAAGCGCGATCTTGTGCCACATCGCGCCGGTCTGCGGATACCCGTGCAGCAACAACAGCGGCGGTCCCGACCCGCCGACACGCGCAAAGATCGGGCCGCTTCGATGCTCGCGGAAACCAGGGAAGAGAGAGGCGGTGTTGGGCATGGTCATCGCTCAGACACAACGAGTTGGGGTCAGTGACATGCTATCGGCAGCGGTGACGACGCTAGCCGAAGGCTTGCCAGATGGAAATGGCAGCAAGCAGGAGGCCGGTCCCGATGGCGACCGCCCGGTAGACCTTGACCTCGAACTCGGCGAACCGCGAATAGGTCTCCGCCTGAGCATTATCGATGCGGAGGTTTGTTTCTGACTGCACTCTGTCGAACCGGATCTCCATCTCCGATTGCAATCGATCGAACCGAGCGTCAACCTCCCTGAATCGGGCGTCAACTTCTCCGAATCGGGCGTCAACCTCCCCGAATCGGGCGTCCATCTCTGTTTGCATTCGATCGAACCGGGCGTCCATCTCTGCTTGGAATTTGTCGAAGCGAGTGTCCATCTCTGCATGCACTCGATCGAAACGGGCGTCAACCTCCGCGAAACGGGCGTCAACCTCCGCGAATCGGGCGTCAACCTCCGCGAATCGGGCGTCCATCGCTGCTTGCACTCGATCGAACCGGGCGTCCATCTCTGCGTGCACTCGATCGAACCGGGCGTCAACCTCCCTGAATCGGGCGTCCATCGCTGCTTGCATTCGATCGAATCGGGCGTTCATCGCCTCATCCGACCGGTCGAATCGGGCGTCGATGCGGGTCAGCATCGCCTCGAATCGAGCGTCGGACACTTCCCGTTCCGACGCGATCCTCTGGTCGAGGTCAGCCTCCGACGCGGCCAGGCCGAAATTCTCGGCCAACTTCGCCGCCAGGGCCTCCGCGGGCTCGCGCGGCACGTCGCAGTCGATCAGCGCGTTCGTGAGCTCCAGAGCGTTGGTCGGTACGGCCACTGAACGAGTCCTCCGCCAGGGTCAGGGTAACAGGGATCGAGCGCGGCTACACGCGGCTACAGGGCGACGGTGCCAGAGATGGCCGGCTGCTCAGGATCGCAGATGTACCGAATCGCGGGAAGGGTCACGTTGGCCGTGGTGAAGCTCGCGACGATCGGGTAAACCGGCCGAAGCTCAGGCGCATCCCAGAAGCCGTTGTCGAACGCATCGATCTGCGCTTGACCGCGATCCGCGCGGCTGACCTCAAACTCCGGGTCGACCTGCACGAGCCACGGCTTGGTCTCGCCGTCGCGTTCCACGTGCGCCACGTGCATGCCAGCGGTGTAGAGCAGGTCGCCGTTGCCGATCGGTACCGGATCAATCAGCTGAGCGGAGAGGACGGCCACGTTGCCGTCGTCGACCTGAATCGACTGTCGGTCGTAGCGCTGACGCATGACCGGCTCTCCGACGGTGATCGGAAAGCCCCAGCGGTCGCGCAGCGCTTCGGCCGCCTCGCCCGCGGTGCACACGGCGCGGGTCGGCAGCCCGCGCGGACGCACGGCCGCGCGGCACCCGACTCGCACGATGGCGAGCGTGAAGGCGCCCAGCGGACCGTCGTCGGCGCGCATGCCAATCACGTGCATCGTTGGCGGGATCGTCGGATGCAGCGCTGGCGGAATCAGCTCCGCCATCACCGAATCGTCGATCTCGTAGATGACCTGCAGCACCTTGACATCGGGCAGCGTCAGGGCCTCGGTGTCGAGGCTGGACATGGTGGGCGCGTATCGGGTCAGCTGGCTGGGGTCTGCATTGCCATTGATGGGCATCTGCGGCCTCTCGTTCGTGCGGCGCCGACGATCAGGTTGCTAGTCGCCGGCTGCAGCGGTTGCAGCCAGTTCACGCGGTTGCGAGGTCGTGGCCGGCTGGTCGTCCTGGAAGTGCGGCATGACCTCCTCGCCGAAGAGGCGCAGGCTCTCCAACACTTCCTCCTGCGGGATCGTCTCGAGCGCGTTGAGCAGGAAGTTGATCTGGTCCACGCCGCAGGACTCCCACTTCTTGATCTCCTCGATCAAGCGGTCGGGATTGCCGATGCAGACGCCTTCAGGCGCCGAGGCGCCCTCGCCTGGATTCTGCGCAGCCTGCTGCCGACTGGCGGCGAGCAAGCCCGGGTTCGGATAGCTGCGGGTCGGATGCACCTCGCGCACGGGCAACAGCTGCGCGGCGAGGTAGCCGAACGAGCCGGTCAGCCGGCTGCCCGTCTTGATCCCGGTCTCGTTGTCCGGGTGGCAATAGAGGAAGTTGACCGTCGCGACCCGCTCGTTGACGAAGGCGCCGGCCGGCTCGCAGTCACGGATGATGCGGCGGTAGCGGTCGACCTTCTCTTCCTGCTCCGCGAAGCCGCCGAAGGTCAGACCGAGCGAGCCCATGCCTCGCTCAGCGGCATCGATCTCGGTGCCGGGCGACGACACGGCGACCCACATCGGCGGATGAGGCTTCTGGTACGGCTTGGGCAGCACCGCACGGGTCGGCATCTGGAACGCGCGGCCCTCGTATCCGTAACGCTCGTTGGTCCACATCTGCGGGATCGTGCGGGTGTACTCGTCCCACGTTTCCTTGGTCTCGTCGGGGTTGGCACCCATCCCGCCAAGCTCGGTCCAGGTCGCCGAGCGGCCGGTGCCGAACTCCAATCGACCATCAGAGAGGATGTCGAGCACGGCCGCCCGCTCAGCCGCGCGGATCGGGTGGTTGAACTGCGGCACGCAGACGACGATGCCGTGTCCGACGCGAATCTGCTTGGTCTGCATCGCGCAGGCGGTCAGGAACAGCTCCGGCGCGGAGCAGTGCGAATACTCCTCGAGGAAATGGTGCTCGACCGCCCAGACCGAGTGGAAGCCGAGCTCGTCGGCCAGCCGCACCTGTTCGAGGCAGCGGTGATAGACCGTGTGCTCGATGTCGTTCTCCCACGGTCGGGGGACCGAGATTTCGTAGAAGATGCCAAACTTCATGAGATTCATCCTCACTCGCGCGCATCCGCGCTGGTTCAAGGGGATAGTAGCGGACGCGAGAGGCGCGGCGGGTATCATGGCGTCATGGTCCTGGAAGAACTGCACGAGCTGATTGAGACGCTGCAGGCGCGGATCGATGCGCACGCCCCTGCCCTGCAGCAGAGCGAGGCACTGACCCGCTACGGGCTGATCGATCCGCTGTTGCGCGGTCTGGGTTGGGATACGAGTGATCCAGCGCAGGTGGTGGTGGAGTATCGCTCGGCGGCTGGATCGGCGGATTATGCCTTGTTTGGCCAGTCCAGCACTCCGACTGTGATTGTCGAAGCGAAAAAGCTCGGCACTCAACTGGATGCCAAGGTTCTCCTTCAGGTCACGGGCTATTGCCAACAGGCGGGCATTCCCTACGCGGCCATCACCGATGGTCAGCATTGGGAGCTGTACGACGTGTTCAAGCCAGCCGCAATGGCGGACTCAATCGTGATTAAGCTAGACCTGACAGGCCAGGCCGCGCAAACTTGCCTTGATGCTCTGGCTCTCTGGCATCCGAGTGTGGTCGAAGGGACGGTATCTGCTGGTGCAGGTCCAATAGTTAAGAGCCCAGAGCCTGCGCAGCCGCCACCGTCCGTGACGACGACGCCTGTTTCAGTCGGTCCCGATTGGCATCGGCTCAACGAACTTGGCGACGTGAAGGGCAAGAAACCCAGCGAAATCTGGTTTCCTGACGGCCAAACGCTTCGCATCGCCACATTCGCTAACCTCACCGCGCAGGTCGTAATGTGGCTGATCAAAGCGAATCGGCTCACAGGGGATGACCTTCCGATCCAAAGGCCAAAGGCAAAGGTTCGCTATATTGTCGCGAAGTCTCCCGTACATCCAACGGGAAGGTCCTTTGTCAGCCCACATCTCGTTGAATTTGCGCACGTCGACTTGCATTACAACTCAAACGACCAGATCTTCAACTCCCAACTCATCATCAAGGCCGTCGGCCTTGACCCCAGTGATTTCGCGGTGCGGCTCCAGTAGTCGGGGGACCGTCTCCCAGAGGGAGGGCGGACCCTAACCGCGCTGGCCGAACTCCCGGCTGGTGTCGACGACGGCGATGGCTGCGATGCCCTCGTCTGAGTTCATCACCTTGACGCCCTTGGTCGAGCGTCCGCATTGGCGCAGCTGCTT
>JAJDZG010000024.1 GCA_022824765.1 Dehalococcoidia bacterium
GTGATGCAGGATCAGCAAGCCGAGCAGCAAGCGGAGCAACAGGCCCAGCAGCAAGTGCAGCAGGAATCGCCCGCCGAGCAGCAGTCGCAAGCGCAGCAGCAGCAGGCGGCCGTGGGCAATCGCCAGTACGGCGGCAACTACTCCCTCTACACGCTGCCGAACTGGGACGGATTCGATCCGCACCGGACCAATCTGGCGCATCCGTTCCAGGTGTTCAACGACTCGATGGGGCGGCTGGTCGAGATCTACGACAACTCTGGCCCGGTCTACGGGCCGTATCTCTCCTCGCTGCCGGAAGTGCCCGACCACGAGACGTACATCTTCCGCATGGATCAGGGTGCGCGGTTCTGGGACCGTTATCCGACCGAAGGCGGGCGACTCTTCACGGCTCAGGACGCACAGGCCAACATCCAGCGTCAGATCGACGCCCTCGATGCGGACGGCGTGCCCGACGCGCGATTCCCGCGCCAGTCGATCTATGCGACCACGGCGTCGATGGATGTTCCCGACGACTTCACGCTGATCTGCAAGACCGACGGCCCTGACTCGACCTACCTCGAGGCGGTGCACATGCAGTGGTCGTTCATGACCTCGGTCGAGGCGATGGAGCTGTGGGATCGGGCGTGGATTGACGAGCAGACGAACGTCGAGCTGGTCTCCGGCTGCGGACCGTTCATTCCGACGGCCTTCGAGCCGGAATCCCGCTTGCACCTGGAGCGCAATCCAGACTTCTGGATGTCGCTGGACGGTCAGCAGATGCCCTTCCTCGACTCGCTGACCTGGGTGATCCTGAGCGATCAAACCGCAGCCGAGACCGCGTACCGCAACGGCGACCTCGACTCGATCAGCCTGAACGCGGTCGCGATTGAGGGGATCGAGGCGGACTTTCCCGATCACGTCCGGTACGACCGCGGCGTGGTGCTGCCGCTGATGATGAGGTTCAACTACAACCAGGATTGGGCCGACAATCCGTGGCTGGACCGGCGTGTGCCCTACGCGTTCCACATCGCGATGGATCGCGACGCGATCATTGACGCGGTCTACCTCGGCAAGGGCAATCCCTCCACGATCCAGCATTTGAACTGGTATCACGGTTGGGCGATTGATCAGGAGACGACGCGCACACTGCCTGGTTATCGGCCCAACAAAGACGAGGACATTCAAATGGCGCGGGAACTGCTCAGCGCGGCTGGCGTCGAGGAGGGCACCCCGTTCCCGATGATCGTCGCGGACATCTTCGAGGGCGCCTATCCCGGATCGTCCGAGTTGTACCGCAACATGTACGAGAACGCGCTGGGCGTCACGATTGACATCCAGCTGGAACCATACGACTCGATTGTTGGACAGCTGATCACCGGGAACTTCCCCGGCCAGATGCCGATCTGGGTGGGCGCCGGCACCGGCGATCCCACGTCGGCATGGAACTCGCGCTATGTGCCAGGCGGCGGGGAGAACTGGGAGAAGTACGATTTCCCGCCGGTCACTGAGATCGTGACCACGATGCGGGTCACGCTGGATGCCGAGGAACGCCGCGAGATGGCGCGCGAAGTCTCCTGGATCTTGCTCGGCGAAGACGACCGCTACGGCCTCGAGGGCTTCGCTCCGTCGTCGGTGATGGGCAATGGGATCGATACGGGCGTGTACTGGCCGTATCTGCAGGTGCCCGACCACAGCCTGCTGGTCTGGGAGCGCGAGGGCTGGCACTGGCGGCGCGAGGTCTCGATGGACACGACGCATCCCGACTTCCCGGGCTCCCGCGCGTAGCTCTCGTGTCGGAGCACGGGGACGCGTGCAGGTCGAGCCGGGCGCGAACGTAAACTGCGCGATGGATACGGCACGTCCGTAGGAGCTTGCGCCCTATCCTGTTGCGCATAGCGACACCTGCGCTCGTGCGGGATTTCACACACGCATGCACAGTTCGAGAGGCTCGTCCCCATGGCTGACCCAGCGACCGACGCCCACCAGCAGATATCTGTCCGCTATCCGCGTTCGGCTTCGTTGCGGGACGGCCACCGCATCACGCTTCGGCTGATGCAGCCCGGCGACGAGGAGACGATCCTTGAATTCGCCCGCTCGCTGCCCACCGACGACTTGCTCTTCCTGCGCCGCGACATCACGCAGCGCCCCTCGGTCGACGAGTGGATGACAGAGATTACGGACGGTCGCACGTTCACCGTGCTCGGCTTCGACGGCGACGAGCTGCTCGGCGAGGGCGACCTGCACTACTCGTCGGCCGACTGGACGCGGCATTTGGGCGAGATTCGCCTGTTGCTGTCGCCGGCCGCGCGTGGACGCGGACTCGGTCGTGTTCTGGCTGAGGAAATCTACGCGATCGCGCAGCTGCTGGAGCTGCAGTTGTTGACCGCCCGGATGGTGCTCGATCAGGCGGCGGCGCAGTCTGTCTTCCGCCGACTGGGTTTCCAGCGCGAAGCAGTGCTGTGGGATTACGTGATCGACGCCGACGGCAAGACGCACGATTTGCTGATCGCGACGCGTCGAATGAAGTCGCCGCGCTCAGGCGCGTAGCGCGTCGTTCGCTCTGCGCGTTCAATCGCTCAGACCGTGCAGACGGTTGAAGGCTCTGAATCTGTCAGAGTCCAGCTCACGGCCTGAGAGGCCTGGGTGGTCGGCATCGTAGCGCCAGGCTCGGAAGACCCAGTTGCAGACGTCGCCGCGCTGCTTGACCTGGAACGGCGACACCCACTCCCAGACCACGGTGCCGTTGGCGTCGATCTCGAACAGCCGCCCGGCCGCGCCCTCGGTGATCAGGTAGTTTCCGTTGGCCAGCTTCGAGACGCCGGAGATGTGGGCTGAGAAGAACTGTTCGCGCGGCTCGCCCTGGTAGACGACCTCGAACGCGTCGGTCTCAGGATCGACGAGCAGAATCCGCGAGTAGCAGAGGTCTTGCAGGCGATGCATGCCGTTGTCGTAGACCAGCACGCGGCCGTCCGCCTGGCGGGTCGCGTGGTGTTGGTGCGATATCTCGGGCTCGCCGAAGCGCCAGCGGAGCGTGCCGGGGCTCTCCGATCCTGGTTCGGGCGGGTCGACGATGCCGATCGTGCTGACGTTGCGGGCCGAGAACAGCAGTCCGCCGTCGGGCAGCTGCTCCAGGCTGTTGCAGTGGGTCCATTCCCAGCGGTTCTCCAGCGGGCAGATCACGGCGTCCTCAGGTTGGAGCACGCGCCAGAGATTGATCCGCGAGACCTCGCGGCCGTCGGCGTCGATTTCGATGATGTCGTCGCCCAACATGTTGGGCGGCATCGGCTGACCGCTCTGGTGACCCCCGCCCAACACCGTGTGTTCGACGTCCTTGGTCGTCGGAACCCATTCCAGGATGAGCGTGTGCCCGTTGTCGAGCCGCTGGAAGTCGTGGTGGATTGCGACGTTGTCGTACCGCCAGACGACGTTGCCGTCCCAGTCGAGCTCGCGCAGGCTGCTGCCGCGTCCGCCGAGGAAGTCGAAGACCTCGGGCGGCCCGCCCGGGTCGAGATTGAAGCGGGTGAGATTCTCGCCTGTTCGCGGCGGGGGCGGATCAAGCGGCGAGAGCAACGCCAGGAGATGGCCGTTGGGCAGCAGTTCGACGTTGAAGAAGCGCCCGTCGTCGACGTGCCAGCGTTGGACGACGCGGCCGTGCATGTCGAGCAGGACCGCGTCCTGCGCGCCTGTGCCGCAGAGCAGCGTGTAACCCTTGGACGAGCGGGCCGAGTCGTGGTGGGTCAGTCCGGTCGGTCGGTGGATGGGCCAGCCCATGGCACTCCTCGTCAGACCGCGCTCAGCGCGTCGGCGGGACCGGCGCGGCCGCCTGCACGAGCGGCAGCACATCGCGGGCGATCCGTTCGGCTTCTTCCAGATGCGGATAGGCGGAGAGGATGAACTCGTCGAACCCCATCCGCCAGTAGGCGGACAGTTCGTCGGCCGCTTGCTCGGGCGTGCCGACGATCGCGGTACCGAGATTGACGCGAACGCGCGAGATGCCGTTCCAGAGCCGTTGACCGAGTCGGTCATGTTGAGCGCGCCGCGCCTGGGCCGCGGCGCCGACCATCGCAGTCGACGCGAGGGCCGCCTCGCGCTGGGCCAGCACGTCAGGATGGGCGTCCGAGAGCAGCTCCGCGGCTGCGTCCCAGGCCTCGGCCTCGGTATCGCGTACGACCAGGTGGGTGCGCAAGCCGAAGCGGGGTGCGCGACCGTCACGACCGGTACGAGCAGCACGGTCGCACGCATCGCGGGCGCGATCGAGCAACGCCTGCATGTTGTCGCGAGGTTGGATCCAACAGAGCAGCACGTCGGCGCGCGACGCTGCGAGACGCAGTGCTGCGTCGGAGGCGCCGCCCAGATACCACTCCGGTTGCGGCGCA
>JAJDZG010000064.1 GCA_022824765.1 Dehalococcoidia bacterium
CTCAGTCGCTTCGCGACAGCTCCCCCGGAGGGGGAGCGGTTTTGGGGGTCGCTTTGCGACAGCTCCCCCGGAGGGGGAGCGGTTTGGGGGTCGGTTTGCGACAGCTGCCCCGGAGGGGGAGCCCCCTCAGTCGCTTTGCGACAGCTCCCCCGGAGGGGGAGCGGTTGGGAGGGGGTTAGGAGGGGATGGGGACGGAGGTTTGTAGGTCTGGGCCTTGGAGTGTCCAGTCTGCGGTTTGTTCGTAGGTGTGGGCGACTTGGCAGACGGTTGACTCTTCGAAGTGGCGGCCGGCGATCATGAGGCCGATTGGCAGGCCTTGGCGGTCGTAGCCGCAGGGGATTGAGATTGCCGGGATGCCTGTGACGTCGTAGGGGGCGGTGAGGCGGGCGAGTTCGGCGGTGGGGTCTCCGTCCTCGATGAGGGGTGCGGTGCGCGGACAGGTTGGGGAGATGAGCACGTCTACGTTTTGGAGCACTTCGACGGTTTCTTCGATGAATTTGCGGCGCAGGCGCTGGTCGTTGATGTAGTCGACGGCGGAGACGGACAAGCCGGCCTCGACTCGGTCGAGGATGTCGCCGTACTGATCGCGGCGCTCGCGCAGCCACTTGGCGTGGTAGGCGGCGGCTTCGGCGATGATGGTCAGTCCACGGGGCCGGTCGGTCTGGAGGGGAAGGTCGACCTCGGTCACGATTGCGCCCAAGCTGCGGAGATGATCGACGGCGATTTCGCAGCGTTCGATCACGTCATCGTCACAGCCTGTCCAGAGCATCCGACGTGGCAGGCCGATGCGGACGCCGTCCACACCCCGAAACATCGTTTCGGAGGCGTCGCCGCTGGGCACGTCGGCGCTGCCGGGATCGGAGGGGTCGTAGCCGGCGATGGCGTTGAGCATGATGGCGGCATCGCTGACGGTCTTGGTCAGGGGGCCGACATGGTCGAGGGTCCAGGAGAGAGGCAGGACACCGGTCCTGGAGACGCGTCCGTAGGTGGCCATGAGGCCGGTCACGCCGCAGAGCGCTGCGGGAATGCGGATGCTGCCGCCTGTGTCGGAGCCGAGCGCGGCGAGCGATGATCCGACGGAGACCGATGCGCCGGAGCCACCGCTGCTGCCACCTGGCGAACGGGTGATGTCCCATGGGTTACGGACGGGGCCGTAGTGCGGGTTTCGGCTGGTGGTGCCAAAGGCGAACTCGTGCATGTTGAGCTTGCCGACGAGCACCGCGCCGGCCTCTTTGAGCTTGGTGTAGACGGTTGCGTCTTGCTGGGGAATGCGGTCGCGGAGGAAGCCGGAGCCAGCGGTGGTGGGGATGCCGGCGGTGTCGATCAGGTCCTTGAGCGCGATCGGGACTCCGTGCAGGTTGCCGAGGTCGCGGCCGTCGCGGAGGGCGTCGTCGGCTGCTTGGGCCTGCTCGCGGGCGAGATCGGCGGTGACGGTGATGAAGGCGTTGAGTTCCGGTTCTGTTTCCTCAATTCGTAGGAGGATCTGTTCCGTGAGTTGGAGCGAGGTCATGGCGCCCTGTTGGAGGACCTCGGACGCCTCCACGATCGTGAGTTCGTGCGGTCTTCTGTGCCCCCCCAATGTCATTAGGAGCCTCCTGCCTGTCTGTGACTGTTTGCGGTGAACTGCAGACCGAAGGCTGGCTCGGTTTCGGCGAGATCGGGGAGTGGATCGCGACTCAGGGCGCTTTTGAGGGCTCGGGTGACGATCGGCAATGCTCGTTCGAGTTGTTCGCTCGATGCGTCGGCGCCGAGCGCTTCGGCCAAGGCGGCGAGTGCCTCGATTGGTGTTGCGGCCATGATGCTCTTCCTGCTGCGTCCTGGATGCCGGAATTGTAGGGCGTCGACTATCCTCTGGGTGCACAATGGGCGTAATGATGGCGGCCGATAGGAGTTATGCGATGACCGATGAAGTCCTGTTCGACGTTTCTGAGCGCGTGGCGACGATCACGCTGAATCGCCCCGACAAGATGAACACGATCAACCGCGCGCTCGGGGACGGTCTGATCGAGGCGTTGATCGAGGTGCGCAACAACGATGAGATTCGTTCTGCGGTGATCACGGGGGCGGGCGAGCGGGCGTTCTGCGCGGGCGCGGACCTGACGCAGGGCGACGGGCCTGCTGCGTCGGCTGGTCCGGCGGGGCACTTTCCGGCGAATCCGGGCGAGCGCTTTGATGAGTTTGACGCGAAGAAGCCGTTGATCGCGGCGATCAACGGTCACGCGCTGGGCGGCGGCTTCGAGATCGCGCTCGTCTGCGACCTGCGGATTGGCGCGGAGAACGCGCGGGCGCGGCTGGGCCTGCCGGAGATCACGCTGGGGTTCTTCCCGCTGGCTGGTGGTCCGATGCGACTGCCGCGCGCGATTCCACAGGCGTACGCGAACGAGATGCTGTATCTGGGGCGTCGGCTGAGCATGGAGGAAGCGCTGCAGTGGGGATTGATCTCGCGTCTGGTGCCTCAGGAGGCGCTGTTGCCGACGGCGCAGGAGATGGCGTCGCAGGTGGCGGGTTACGCTCCGATCGCGGTGCGGGCGATGAAGGAGTTGATTGGCGCGCAGGGCGATATGACGCTCGCGCAGGCGAATCGATTCGGGGGCAGCTTGCGTTGGATTGTTGGTCAGACGGCGGATTCGAAGGAGGGTCCGCGGGCGTTTGCGGAGGGTCGGGTGCCTGAGTTCAAGGGGGAGTAGCGGGGCCAGGCTACGAGTCTGGCGATGAAGGCGCTGAGTCGCGTCGTCAAGCCGCATTCCTGCGCGACCAGGCGTCGCAGGTGAGGCTGGAGTCGAGCCGAATGGTGGCGGAGGGACTGTCGGAGTGGGCTGAGCGGGGGCTGTTGGGCGCGGATGTGGATGAGCGGTGGTGGTCGGAGCGGCCGCGCCCATAACGGCGCTGTCGTGATACACGGGCATCTGACGAGTGTCCCGTAGACTGTAATCTGCATTGTGAAGGAGCAACCAGAATGGAACTGCATGATCGGCTGCAGAGCTTGGCTGAGCGCCTGCCCTCGCTAGAGGGTCTGCTCGAAACGGAAGAGGCGACCAAGAACGCGCTGGTGATGCCATTCATTCAGGCTTTGGGGTACGACGTATTCGACCCCAGGTCGGTCACGCCTGAATTCGTGGCCGATGTTGCCGACCGTCGCGGCGAAAAGGTCGACTACGCGCTGCTGCACGACGGGAGCCCGGCCGTCCTTATCGAATGCAAGTCGGCGGGAACAGTGCTTGGCACTGCACATCTGAATCAACTGATCCGTTACTTCGCTGCAACAGATGCGCGAATCGCAATTCTCACCAATGGAAAGCAGTATCGATTCTACACTGATCTCGACAAATCACACGTGATGGACGAGACGCCATTCTTGGCGCTCGACCTCTCCTCTCTGGACGAACGCAAAGTCAGTGAGCTCGCCCAACTCACCAAAGAGAACTTCGACCTAGAAAGTATGATCTCAACAGCTCGAGAGCTGGCCTACCTCAACGGGATGAGAGAGGCGCTGGAACGACAGCTGACTGAGCCGGACGACGAAGTGGTGACCTGGCTTGCCAAGCAGGTCTATGATGGTCGTCTGGTTGCATCTGTCCGGCCTGACTTTGAGGAGCGTACGCGCAGGGCGTTCCGCTCGCTGATCAATGAGAAGGTAAATGAAGTGCTCAGGCGGGCGGTCGACATACAGGAACAATCCCCTCATGAGATAGAGGCGGAAGATGAGGTCGAGTCCGAAGAGGGAGTATCGGAGCATGATTCAGGAATTGTGACCACCGCGGAGGAGCTTGAAGCGTACGAGATAGTGAAGATCGTGCTGAAAGACACAGTCGACGACGAACGGGTGACGATGCGGGACACTAAGAGCTACTGTGGTATTCTTCTCGATGACAACAATCGGAAACCAATCTGCAGGTTCAGATTTAGCCAGACGAAGAAGTACATCAGTCTGATGGACGTTGAGAAGCGTGAAACCAGAGTGCTACTTGAGTCGCTCGACGACATCTATCTCCATGCTGACGCGCTACGGGCGACTGTTGGTTGGTACGACTCAGACGCAGGTTGATGTACGGAAGAAGCCGCATCTCGGCGTGATCACATGGAGGCGTCTTCTGACTCAGGACGTTCCGACCGATCGGCGTGACGCGTTGAGGTTGCCTCTTGGTTGTTCGAGGAGACTCTGCTGGTCGAGTCATCAACCTGAAACTCTGGCACCTGCTGAAGCTCGCTGGTTGTGGCGGGTGAAGATGACGGCGGAGGCCTTTCGTGGATCGTCGTACTGGCGAAGTCTGGGACCTGGTTTTCTGTGTGCGCTGCTGGCTGGGCGCAGTGTCGGGCGGGATTCCAGACAAGCTGGAATGACGGAGGGGGCTGGAGTGGCGATTGGGGCTGGAGTGGCGATTGGGGCTGGAATGGCGATTGAGGCTGGAATGGTGGTGGTGACTGGGATGATGGTGGGGGTTGGGAGGACGATCTATCCTGTTTGGCATGAGTCGACTTCCGCTTGAGCATTTGTTTGTGCTGGATTTGACGCGGGCTCGGGCGGGGCCTACGGCTACTCGGCAGCTGGGGGATTGGGGGGCGGATGTTTTGAAGGTGGAGATGCCTTCGGTGCCGGGTGCGCCTGAGGGGGTGACTGGGGGGCGGGAGTCTTCGGATTTCCTCAACTTGCACCGCAACAAGCGGTCGTTGACGCTGAACCTGAAGGAGCCTGAGGGGGTTGAGATTTTCCTGTCGCTCGTCGAGCGGGCGGACGTGGTGGTGGAGAACTACCGCGCTGATGTCAAGCGTCGGCTGGGGATCGACTATGAGGCGTGCCGGGCGCGCAATCCGCGCATTGTCTACGGCAGCATCTCTGGGTTCGGGCAGGACGGTCCTTATGCCTGGCGGGCGGGTGTCGACCAGATTGCGCAGGGGCTGGGCGGGATCATGTCGGTCAACGGACTGCCGGGCGGTGGACCGGTCCGCGTGGGGATTCCGATTGCCGACCTGACCGCTGGCAACTTCCTGGCGCAGGCGATCCTGATCGCGCTGATTGAGCGGGAGCGATCGGGCGAGGGTCAGTGGGTGCACACGTCGTTGCTGGAGGCGCAGATCGCGATGCTGGACCTGCAGGCGACGCGCTGGACGATTGATGGCGAGGTTCCGCCGCAGGCTGGCAATGACCATCCGACGCTGATGCCCACGGGGGTCTATGAGACGTCGGACGGTCACATCAACATTGCGGCGTCGGGCGGGGTGATGTTCGAGCGGCTGTGTGGCGCGATTGAGGCTGAGTGGCTGCTGACGGATCCCGACTACGTGAGTTCGGCGTTGCGCTCTCAGAATCGCGAGGCTCTGAACGCCGCGATCAACGAGCGGACGCGGACTGACACGTCGGCGCGCTGGATTCAGCGGCTGAACGAGGCGGGCGTGCCGTGTGGGCCGATCTACGACATTCCTGGCACGTTTGAGGATGAGCAGGTGCGGCATCTGGGCATTGCTCGCCCGGCGCCGCATCCTGAGCGGGGGGAGATCACGGTGGTCGGACAGCCGATCAACCTGGCGCGGACGCCGCAGCCGGAGCGGATGCGACTGGGCACGCCGGGGTTGGGCGAGCACAGTGTTGATGTCCTGAGTGAACTTGGGTACGACCCAGACGCGATCGATGACCTGCGGGCGCGGGGCATCATCTAAGGAGAGCAGAGCATGAAGCGGCACGTGGAGCTTGAGACCGAGAAGATGCTGGCCTGGTCGGAGGACGGCATTGGCTGGATGGTCTTCAACAATCCGGAGAAGCTGAACGCGATGGGCGTGGCGATGAATGCTGCGATTCCGACGATTCTGCACAGCTTCCGGGACGACCCTGATGTGCGCGTGGTGGTGATGTCTGGGGCGGGCGACCGGGCGTTCGTCTCGGGCGCTGACATCTCGGAGTTTGAGTCGCGGCGCTCTGATCCGGAGACGATTGCCAAGTATGACGAGATCGGGGCGGCTGCGGGTCGGGCGTATGGGGAGCTGGACAAGCCGATCATCGCGATGATCCAGGGTTTCTGCATGGGCGGCGGGCTGCTGACTGCGTTGCGGGCTGACCTGCGGATTGCGTCGGATGATTCGCAGTTTGGGGTGCCGGCGGCGCGTCTGGGTCTGGGCTACGGATACGGCGGGGTGAAGACGCTGGCGGATCTGGTTGGTCTGGCGGCGGCGCAGGAGATTCTGCTGACGGGGAAGCGATTCGCGGCGTCGGACGCGGCGCGGTGGGGTCTGGTGAATCGGGTGACGACGCGGGAGGATCTTGAGTCGACGGTGGAGGAGCTGGCGTCGACGATTGCGGGGAATGCGCCGATGACGATTCGGGCGATTCGGCGGGCGATCGGGGAGATTCCGAAGGATCCGGCGAGGCGAGATTTGGAGGAGGTGGAGCGTCTGGTTGAGGCTTGTTTTGGGTCGGAGGACTACAAGGAGGGTCGTCGGGCGTTTATGGAGAAGCGTCGGCCGTCGTTTCGGGGGTTGTGAAGGTTGGCGGTTGCCTGAACCGGCTGTCGCCCGGATAATCCGGTGCATGGCAGAACGAGGTCCCCGCTGGCGCTTTGCTCGGATGATTCCTGCGCAGATCAATGAGGATCCGGTGCAGGGGGAGTTTTTCACGTCGGCATCGGACCTGCCGGAGCGATTGGTGCGGGAGTCAATCCAGAACTCGCTGGATGCGGCCAGAGAGGTCGAAACGGAAGATGGTCTTGAGAACGAGCAGGTGAGGGTCCGATTTGCGTTCAGCGGTGAGGAGCACGCGTTGGACACCGCGAGCGCCGCTCCCTACGTGAGGGGTCTGCGTCGGCACTTCGAAGCGGTGACGGACGAGGAGGCGCGTCAGTTGGAGGCCAGCAGCGCTGCCAACGACCCTCACGATCAATCGGTGCGGGAGGCTGAAGCGGTCTACCGAGGCGCCAGCCGCTTTGAACAGCCGCTCACGTACCTGCTGGTGGAGGATTTCGGCACCAGGGGTCTGAGCGGTGACATTAGGGCGAATGGGGCACGGGAGCAGAACAACAACTTCTGGGGATTTTTCCGTCAGATTGGGATTCCGACCAAAGGTCAGGATGCCGCTGGGTCGTGGGGACTTGGGAAGTGGGTGTTTCCCGATGCTTCTGAGATCAACTCGTACCTGGCGGTGACGCGTCGTGAGGGTGAGGTGGTCAGCTACATGATGGGATTGGCGACCCTGAAGACGCACACGCTGGATGGCGGGAAGTACCCGGCCTATGGGCATTTCGCCGCTGGCGACGATGCGGACGACACGGAGTGGTTGCAGATGCCTGTGTCGTCGAGGGAAGATTGGCAGTTCGTTCGCGAGGCGATGGCTGACTTCCAGCTGGAGCGGGGGGAGGAGAGCGGACTGTCGGTGATCATCCCCTGGCCGAATGAGGAACTGAAGCCAAGCACGATTGCCCGCGCGGTGATCACGCAGTATTTCTTGCCGATCATCCTCGGGGTGCTGGAGGTTGAGATCACGCATCCGGGGGAGGACCCGCGGGTGATCAACGAGCAGACGATCATGACCGAGATTGGCAGGATGGACGAACGGGACGGAGAGGCGGAGGAGACTCGTGGGTCGATGCGTGCGATTGTGGACATGGCAGATTGGGCGTACGAGCAGGATGACGATGCAGGCCACCTTGAGATTGATGTGCCAACGCGAGGTGGCGGTGGATGGCCGAGCAACGCGGATGAGGCGCAGCTGGAAGATTTGCGGGAGCGCTACAACCGCGGCGAGCGGCTTGCCTTCATACTCAGGGTGCCGGTGCAACACAAGTCGGCGTCGAGGCCAGAGACGTCGTTCTGTTGCCTCTACATCGAGAAGGATGAGAGCTTGGCGCGGGGGCACGACTACTATGTGCGCGGCAACTTGCAGATTCCGGGCATCGATACGATTCTCTCGCACAAGGCTCGGTCCTTGCTGTTGGTGAATGAGAAATCCGGCTTGGGTCACCTGTTGCGAGACGCGGAGAATCCGGCGCACACCGACTGGGGGCCGACTCGGGATCGTGTGAAGCAGAACTGGAGGTCGCCGGGCGGTCCGATCGAGCAAGTGCGTCTGGCGCCTCGGCGGATCTTGCAGTCGCTGGTTGATCGGCCGGTTGTGCTAGACAAAGACATGCTCGCTGATCTGTTTCCTGCTGACATCCAGGCAGCCAGCCTGCAAGAAGCGACGTCGGAACGCCGCGGGGATGGTGACTCCACGTCGAAGCCGGTGCGCGAGGTCTCGCCGAATAGTCAACCATCTATGACACGATTGGAGTCAACCAAGTCTGGTTTTCGCATCTCTGGCAACAAGGCGTTCACCCTCACACTGGAGGGTGCGCGACTCAAAGTACGAACGGCCTACGCACTCGCTCGCGGAGGCAATAGCAAGGCGTTCTCTCAATACCAGCGCGGCCGTACAGACGGTAGCCCAGACTTCTTGCTGGGCAAGGACGTGACATTGGCCTTGGATGGTTGTCAGACTGAGAAGGTCGACGGCAACGAGTTCGAGATCGTGGTTGAGTCAGACGACTTCTCTGTCTCCGTGAATGGCTTTGACGAAACTCGCGATGTGTTGGTCGTCGTGAACCCGATTGGGGAGGACCGTGCGGGTGTGGAAGGTGGGGACGACTGATGCTGCGACGCTTCAACTACACCGAGCGCAAGCCGATTCGAAAGTCCGACGTGGTCGTCACGATCCGGACTGGAAGGAACGGGCAAGAGCCATACTTTGACATCGAGCTCCGGCTCGGCAGCTATGGGTTCGCAGAGGCGGATCCTGAAGCGCAGGTGCGTCTCGAAGCGTGGCGCGGAAACATCTCTGAGCGGTGGGATTTTGGAACGGTCAGCCAGCTGGTTGTACCGTCCGAGCAGGGTCGGAGATTGAAGGAAGCTCCGCTTTCCAGCCAGTTTCGGTTGACTGTCGTGGCGGGCGACGGCTCTGGCAGGTTGTTGGGCGCAAGTCCTCCGATTCGCCCAGTGCTCCCTCGCGGATCGCTGCTACACGTGGCCTTTGAGGACATCGGCGATGAGGTTTGGAGGGTCGACTTCGGTGACGGTGATCAGCCACAACTTGTCGTCAACAACAAGATTGAGTTGGTTTACGACATCGTCCAATCGGACGATCGGTTCCGCTCTTTGGTCATGCCTCAAGTGTTACGGTCGGTGTTGACCCAGATCGTGCTGTTCGAGCAAGTGGAGCCCGACGACGACGAGAATCCACTCAGTGGTTGGTTTAATCTAGCGTTGTCGCTCGTGCCTGGCAAAGCCCCCAAGGTGGCCGATCCGAGTGACGTTGTAGAGCGGGAGCGGGCCCAGAGCTGGATCGACAGCGTCGTTTCGGAGTTTTCGACGGCGAAGGTTGATGCGGCTGGGGTGTATCGCAGGGCGCAGGGGGTGGGCTTGTGAGTTTTGCTCGGGTGTTGACGGCTGAGGGGGTTGATGCGGCGCGGCGGTTTCTCGCCGAGGTGCGGGCGGGGCGTTTGGTTGATGTCGAGGTGCCGGATGAGTTGTTGTTTGGTTCTGTGTATAGCGCCGGGTTGGTTGGTGCTCCTGATTTGGAGCGGGTTGCGATTGGGACGAGGCGGGATGCGGCGTTGTATCTGGGTCCGAGGCTGGAGCCGATCCAGCGGGAGATTGCGGATCATGCTGGATTTTGGTCCTGGTTGGGGATGTACTATTTTGCTGAGACGGCTCCTCGTGATCGGGATGGGGTGCTGAGGTTGTCGCCGCGTGATGAGACGTTTGTGGTGCATGGAGATGAGGAGCGTTCGAAGCAGCGTCAGTATCGGCATTATTTGTGGTCGGCCTGGCGGTTGCAGCAGGCGCATGGTTCGAGCGCTGACTTTCTGCTGGATGAGCGAATCAACAGCTTTGGCGATATCGCGGATCGGGTGTTTTCTTACTCGCGCATATTCAATGCGAATGGGATTGTGCAGCTGATTTTGCGGTTGTATACGGAGGATGGGCGTCAGAAGCGGGGATTTGGGCGTGCGCGGGGCGGGTTGCGGCATTTGATTCGTGTGCTGGATCAGTTGGAGCGGACGTATGATGTGTATGGGATGCCGGCTGAGGCGTTGATGCGGATTCTTCCAGGCGATTTTGATGCGTGGCGGCCGGAGGCGGTGTGATGCAGCTTCGACAGCTGACGGCGTCGGGTATTGAGGAGGCGCTGGCGTTCGTGGGAACGGCGAAGGGTCGGTCGAGGCCGGTGTCGGTGCCGGAGCGGTTGCTGGTGGACCCTGGGCTGAGTTCGGTGGTGTCGGGACTTGAGGATGTGGAGGTGGAGCCACAGTGGTTTGGGAGTCGGCGCGATGTGGTGGAGTACTTTCTGCCTCGGATTGGGGAGCGGCGTCATCTCGTGGCTGACCATGCGGGCATCTGGTCGTGGTTGGGGCTGCTGAACTTTGAGACGACGTTGTGGGACCGCGACGGGCGGCGTCGGGCGCCGTCGAACGGGCCCGAGGACACGGTGTTCATCTTTTCGCCGGAGGGTCGGCGCTGGCAGCGCCGCTATCGGCATTGGCTGTGGGGCGCGTGGAGTCTGTATCAGGTTCAGGGGGCGCAGGCGGATTTCTTGCTGGACTTGCCGCTGACGGAGTTTTCCAATCTGAGTTCTCGGATCATTGGCGTCTCGCGGGTGTTCCATTCGATCGGCGTGGTACCGCTGATGTTGCAGCTGTACACGTCGGGGAATGAGCAGCGGGCGCGGACGAAGGACGGGCCTGGGGGCACCGAGCATCTGCTGCGGGCGCTGTTGCAGCTGGAGCGGACGTATGACGTCTATGGGATGACGCCGGAGGCGCTGTTGCGGATTCTGCCGGCGGACTTCGACCGCTGGCGATCCTAGACCCTATCCTGTATTTCTGAGCTCAATGCGGGAGATGATCTGATGCCGGTGGAATTTTTGGGGATGATTGGCGTGAAGCCGTCTGAGTCCAATGCTGCGATGCACATCATTGGCGGGGGGATCGATCACGATTACCTTTGCCGATTCAGCCAGGCTCACGAGGACTCGGACTTCGATGGGGTGCTGGTCGGCTACACGTCGGGTTCGGCGGATGGCCTGCACGTGGCGCAGGCGGCGGCTGCGTGTACTGATCGGATCAAGTTCCTGATCGCGCACCGCCCGGGCTTCGTGGCGCCGACGCTGGCGGCGCGCAAGTTTGCCACGCTGGACTACTTCACGGGCGGACGGGTGTCGGTGCACATCATCACGGGTGGTCATGACGCGGAGCAGCAGCGGGACGGCGACTGGAAGGGTCACGACGAGCGCTATCGCCGTACGGACGAGTATCTGACGATCCTGCGGCGCACGTGGGAGCACGACGCGAACGGTGGGGAGCCGTTCGATTTCGAAGGCGAGTTTTACCAGGTGGTGGGGCAGAATCCGGAGGTGTCGCCGATCCAGGATGGCGGGATCCCGCTGTACTTCGGCGGCGCGTCGGACATTGCGTTTGAGATCGGGGTGAAGCACGCGGATGTGTACATGATGTGGGGCGAGCCGCGCGCGTCGATTGCGTCGACGATTGAGCGAGTGCAAGCAGGGGCTGCGACGTACGGTCGGATGCCTCGCCTGTCGGTTTCGTTCCGTCCGATCATTGCGCCGACGGAGTCGCAGGCGTGGGAGAAGGCGGAGCGCTATCTCGCTGCGGTGACGAAGCTGGCGAAGCAGCCGCTGGATTTCCGGCCGCAGTCGCGGGGTTCGCAGCGTCTGCTGGAGTTCGCGTCGCAGGGCGATGTCCACGACGAGCGTCTGTGGATGCCGATTGCGGGCGCGACTGGTGCTGCGGGCAACTCGTCGGCGTTGGTGGGCACGCCGGAGCAGGTGGCGGAATCGATTCTGAGGTACATCGATCTGGGGGTGTCGACGATTCTGATTCGCGGTTTCGATCCGCTGCCGGATGCGATTGATTACGGTCGGGAGCTGATTCCGTTGGTCAAGGCGGAGGTGGCGCGTCGTGAGGGCGCGGCGGCGCGGCAGTCTGCCGCGGTCGCGGATTAGGGTCTGTTCATGGGAAGTGGTGTGGGTGCGAGATCGGGGCGGGATTCCAGGCGAGATTCCAGACAAGCTGGAATGACGGAGGGGGCTGGAATGACGGAGGGGGGCTGGCGTGACGGAGGGGGCTGCGTTGACGGTGGGGGGTGGTCCCTGTCTTGCCAGCAGGGCGCTGGTTGTCTAGCGGTTCTGGCCTGAGGAGGTATGGCATGAATGAGGCTGAGCGGCGGATTTGCGCTTATGAGGGGATGGGTGTTCATCGGACGGGGCGGGAGGCTGACTCGTCTGCGACCTGGTGGATGATGCAGGAGCTGGTCAAGGTTGGTGTGGACGCTGATCGGCAGACGTTTCGATTCCCGCGGGTTGAGATTCATGAGTCGTCGATTCGATTCGGCGGCTGGGACATTCCGGCGGAGCCGACTTACGACGGGGCGTTCACGGATCACCAGGGGGTGAGCGGCGTGCTGCGGACTGATTCGGGAGCGGGGATTGTGCTGATGGAGCTGGGTCCGGAGCGTCCGGAGCGGATGGCGGCTGGCATCTACACGTCGTTCGAGCTTGCGCGGCAGGACGGGGCGAGCGGGATCATCCTGGTGATGGGTGATCCTGATGGCGAGATCGTGCTGCGCAATGCTGAGCGTCCGCTGGAGCCGATTGCGCTGCCGGTCTTGCAGGTGTCGCCGCTGGATGCGGAGCCGCTGATCGACGCGGTTGGCAGTGAGGTGACGATGATTGTCGACGGTGGGCGCGTGGATGCGCCTGCGGACAACGTGGTCGCCAGTGTGCCGGGCGCTGACGCGGAGGCCGCGCCTGTGGTGTTGATGACGCCGAAGTCGGGCTGGTACACGTGCGCGGCGGAGCGGGCGACGGGGATTGCCGTATGGATCGAAGTCGCGGGACGGATTGCCGCGCGTCCTGGTCGTCGCACGCTGAATCTGGTGGCTTCGAGTGGACACGAGCTGCATCATCTGGGGCTTGAGCATTACATTGCGGCGCTTGGTGAGTCGGCGCGGGAAGTGCACGCCTGGGTGCATCTGGGTGCATCGATCGGTGCTCGGGATGGGACGCCTCGCTACGCGGCGTCGGACGACGAGTGCTTCCGGATCGCGACTGAGGCGTTGGCCGCGCAGGGAATCGAGCGGGAGGCGTTTGCGGTGGGGAGTGCGGGGTTCGGCGAGGCTCGGAACGTGGGTGAGATCGATGGTCGGTTCGTCTCATTGCTTGGGGGACATCCGTATTTTCATTCGCCGCAGGACGTGTTTGAGCGCTGCGTCGACCTGGAGTTGGTTGAGCGGCATGTGGATGCGGTGGAGCAGATTGTGCGTCGGTTGTTGGACTAGACGATGCCGGCTCTGCGCAGACGGGCGACGTCGCGGGAGTTGAGGCCGAGGGTTGCCAAGGTCTCTGAGGTGTGCTCGCCGAGCAGGGGTGGGCGGCGGCGGATGGCCCAGGGGCTCTCGCTGAGCTGGTAGGGGGCGCCGGGCAGGCGTATGGGCTGGTCGAGCGATGGGTGTTCGAGTTCGGCCCAGAAGTCTCGTGCGTGGAGATGCTCGGACTGGGCGACCTCGCCGATGGTGTGGACGGGCTGGAAGGAGATGTGGTTGTCGCCGAAGAGCTGGATCAGTTCGGCTTTGGTGCGCTGGGCCATCCAGGGGTGCCAGAGTGCATCCAACTCTTTCGCGTGCTGGAAGGCGAGCCAGCGATTTTGGAGGCGTTCGTCGTGTTGCCAGTCGGGGTCGCCGATGAGTTCCATGAAACGGTTCCACTGGCGGTCGACCATGGTGATGACTTCGTAGTAGCCGTCTTTGACGGGGGTGACCTGCCAGGGATAGAAGGCGTTCATGTGTGTGCCGGCGCGTGGTCTCGACTGGCCGGTGAAGACATAGGCGGCGACGCCGGCGCCGGCCATGACGTTGGAGATGATGTCGACGATGGACAGCCACGCGTGCTGTCCTTGTCCGTCCTGGCGTGTGGCGCGTCGAGCGAGGAGGGCGGCGATGGCGGCGTGCAGTCCGCCCTGGAACTGGGGTGCGTCGTAGGGCAGGCCGAGGGGCGCGCGGTCGGGGTCGCCGATGCGGTAGGAGATGCCGGAGGCGAGGGA
>JAJDZG010000171.1 GCA_022824765.1 Dehalococcoidia bacterium
CCAACTAACCCCCTCCTCCGCCAGCCCCCCCTTCCGTCATTCCAGCTTGTCTGGAATCTCGCCCGACACCTCCCCCTACCGCCGCAGCGGACGCCGTCGCTCAAACCAGCCCCGAACATCCGGCGCCGCCACCAACGCCGCAGCAGCCGGCGTACCCCACGCAATACACGCAACACCACAGCTCGCCCCCGAAGCCGCCACCCCCAGCAACGACACCACAATCGCCATCGGCGCCAACGCCGACCACGCCTGCCAACGCTCCGCGCCGACCCGCGAGCGAGCCAACTGCACCACCATC
The DNA here is from genome assembly GCA_022824765.1 of Dehalococcoidia bacterium. Taxonomy (GTDB): domain Bacteria; phylum Chloroflexota; class Dehalococcoidia; order Bin125; family Bin125; genus Bin125. Next base: position 299 of record JAJDZG010000171.1, read on the forward strand.
AGCGACAGGCCAACTCCCGCCACCACCGCGCAGATCACATACAACGCGCCCGACTCCCGCCCGAACAGCGTCGCAACGAACGCTGCAGCGATCCCGGCAGCGGTCAGCCCAGCGGCGAACATAGCGAGCTTGCTCATGACGCGAGCATAAGCCCCTACCGATCGCTCAGCACATCCCCGCGGATCGCCCGAATCTGCCCCGCGACCTCGTCCGCCAGCGACGGCAACGGTACGTCCCGCGCCGCCGGCTCGCCCAGCGCCGCCTCCGCGCCCAGCCGTCCGCCCGAGAACACCGTGGCGACATCAATGATCTCGCCCTCAACCCGCTTGCGCCCGCCGAGCAGCCCGATCTCACCCGCCCGATGCGCGCCGCAAGCGTGCGGACACCCCGAAACCTGCAAACGCAGCGGCTCCGCGTCCGGCGCGAGCGTGTAGCGCTCGTCCAGCGCCGCGGCCAGCTTCAGCGCCTCGCCCTTCGTGTCAATCAACGCGAACGCGCAGTAGTCGCTGCCCGTGCAGGTCACCATCGCCCGCACAAACGCCGACGGCGACGGGGAATACCGCTCCAACAGCGGCTCCCCCAGCAGCGACTCGACGCGGTCCGCCCGCACGTTGGGAATCAGCACGTTCTGCTGCACCGTCAGACGCAGCTCCGCCGACCCGTACTCCCGCGCGAGACGCCCGAACGCAATCAGATCATCACCGCTGCTGCGTCCAGCCGGCACCAGGCAGCCGACCGTGCACAGCTCAGGGTCGCGCTGCGCCGTGACCCCGATGTGATCGCCGCCGGCACTGACCGCCAACGACCGACCGGCGCGCAACAGTCCGCTCCCAAAACAATCGGCAACCGCCTCCCGAAACCGCGCGATGCCCCACGAGCGCAGCAGCCACTTGAGCCGCGATTCCTTGCGCTTCTCGCGCAGTCCATGGTCGCGGTACACATCCAGCACCGCCGTCGCCAGGTCAACCGCGTCCACCTCCGTCACGAACACGTCCAGCGGACGCGCATACTCCGGCGACATCCCACCCAACGCGCCGCCGACCAGCACGTTGAAGCCGACCACGCCGTCCCGCTCCGCCGGGACGAACGACAAGTCGTGCGTCTGCGCATGACCGCAGTCGTCGCGGCAGCCGCTCACCGACAGGTTGAACTTGCGCGGCAGGTTCGAAAACCGCTTCGAACCCACAATCGCCTGCTGCATCCGTGCCGCGACCCGCCGCGTATCAATCAGCTCATCAGCGCCCAGACCCGACAGCGGACAGCTCACGATGTTGCGCACGTTGTCCATCCCCGACTGCTGCGAGTTGAGCCCCGCCGCCGCCAGCCGCTGCAGCGCCCACGGCGCGTCCGCAATCGTCAGCCAGCGCAGCTGGACGTTCATCCGCGTGGTCACGTCCACCGCGCCGCGACCCACCGCGTTCGCAATCTCCCCCACCGCCGCCGCCTGCTCCGACGTCAACACCCCGCCCGGAATCCGCATCCGCAGCATGTAATGCCCCGGCGTCGGCTTCCGATGAAACAGCCCATACCACTTAAACCGCTCAAAGTCGTCAGCCGCAATCTCAGGATCCACTCCACCAGCCGCCAGCGCCGCATACCGCTGAATATCCGCCAGCACATCCAGCCCATCCTTCTCAGCCTTAAGCACCTCAACCCGATTCAAAGCCATACCAAGCTCCCCCACAACCCAACCTACCCCGTTCCACCCAACACCGTCCCAGCCCCCTCCGTCATTCCAGCTTGTCTGGAATCCCGCCCGGGCAAAACGTCGCAAGGGGAACGACCTCCCAAGCCCCGCCAGCACGACGATCACACCATCCTCCCAACATTCGTCACCCCAGCCCCCTCCGTCATTCCAGCTTGTCTGGAATCCCGCCCGACCAGCACCACCCACAACCAACAACACCCCAAACCCCGCCAGCACAACATTCCAAGACCGCCGCGCCCCAGCCGCCAACGCCGCACCCGCCCGACCGCTACGCTCGCGGCATGCCAAACTACCTCTTCCACGGCGAAGATCGCTTCGCCCGACTCGAAGCCGTCGCCGCCCTCCGACGCGAACACGACACCGACGGCTCGCTCGCCAACAACTCCGTCCAGTTCGACGGCGCACGCCTCACCTTCAGCGAGCTGGGCGCAGCCGTCTCCGCCGCACCCTTCCTCGGCGGCCTCCGCTGGGTCCGCGTCGACGGACTTTGCGCCCGATTCAACTCCCCTCGCCGCGGCGGCGCCGCCCTCGGCGATTGGGACGGACTCGGCCAGCTGCTCGCCCAAGCACCCCCGACGACGCTGCTCGTCTTCGTCGAGGAAGACCTGCGCCGCACCAACCCGATCCTCCAGCAGATCGAGCCCCAGGCAACCGTCCGCGAGTTCAAGCGCTTCAAAACCGACGAAGCCCTCGACTGGTTGCGCGGCGAGGTCCAGCAGCGCGGTCTCCATCTCACCCGCAACGCCGCCCGCCGCCTCGTCGACCGCGCCGACGGCGACCGCGGCGCCCTCACCCAGGCCGTCGACAAGCTCGCCCTCTTCGCCGGCGACGCGAACGTCGACGAAGCGACCGTCGAAGAGCTCGTCCCAGACCAGCGCTCGGCCACCATCTTCAACCTCGTCGACGCCGTCGCCGAACGCCGCCTCGCCACCGCAATGCAGGCCCTCGACACCTTCCGCGCCAGCCAGGACTACCGCGACGAGCAAGGCATCATCCAGATGCTCGCCCGCACCTACCGTCAAATCTGCGTCGTCCGCGAGGTCATCGACGCCCGCGGCTCCGACCAGGACATCCAGGCCGCCGCCAACATCCGGTTCGACTGGTTGGCGCGCCGCCTGCGCCAGCAAGCAGGCCGCTACTCTCAAGCCTCCGCCGACGCCGCCCTCGCCCGCATCCTCCAGGCCGAATCGGACATCATCGAATACCGCCGCGGCACCGGCGGACTCTCCGAAGACGTCGCCGTCGAACTCCTCATCGCCGAGCTAGCCAGCACCAGCCACTAAGACGTCATCCCAGCCCCCTCCGCCATTCCAGCCCCCTCCGTCATTCCAGC
>JAJDZG010000092.1 GCA_022824765.1 Dehalococcoidia bacterium
CAACACGGTCAGCACCACCAGCGCCGTCAGGATTCCCGGAAACGCGAGCATCGTATCGACGATCCGCATCAGCACCGGGTCGGCCCAGCGACCGATGTAACCGGCGGCGTAGCCCAGGGCCACGCCAATCGGCATACCGATTGCGATGGCGCCGAAACTGACCAGCAGCGAGATGCGCACGCCGTACATCATCCGGCTCAGGAGGTCGCGGCTGACCTCGTCGGTGCCGAAGGGGTACGTCCAGGAAGGCGACAGCAGCCGCGCCCCGCGAATCTGCTCCGCGTAGTGGTGAGGCGCAATCATGGGCGCCAGCAAAGCCGCGAAGAGGAACACAATCAGCACGAACAGGGCAATCTGGCCGCGTCGCTCCCGAGCCACTCGATAGGCGACATCGAACCATTGCGATTGCTGCCGCCAGGTCAGCACTCGCGACCGGAGGCGCGCGACGGAAGAGCGGCTCCGGTTGTCGGGCCACTGCCATTAGCGCACCCGGATTCGTGGGTCGGCGTAGCCATACGCAATGTCGGCCAACATGTTGGCCACGACGAACACGGTGACCAGGACCACGAGCATGCCCTGGATCAACTGGTAATCCCTGCCCTGGACGCCGGCGATAATCAGCGAACCGAATCCCGGGCGGGCGAAGACGACCTCGACGATCACCGCGCCCGAGATCAGGAAGCCAATCTGCAGGGCGGCGACGGTGATCACCGGAATCAGGGCATTGCGCATGGCATGCCGAAGCACGACGGTCCGCTCCCGCAGTCCTTTCGCGCGAGCCGTCCGCACGTATTCCTGGTTGAGCGTTTCCATGATCGACGCGCGCACGAACCGGGCGAGTACGGCGGCAGTCCCCGCGCCAACGGCGATCATCGGCATGATGATGAGTTTGATCGCCTTGCCGGGATTCTCGTCAAAGCCGACGCGTCCTGTGATTGGCAACCAGCCCAGTTGGACCGCGATCACCCAGATCAGGATGATTCCGAGCACGAATTGGGGATGCCGAGCGTGAACATGGTGAAGCCCGTGGCCACATAGTCGGGGAATCCGCCGGGTTTGAGGCCGGCGAAGATTCCGAACGGAATGCCAAACACGAGCACGAACGCATACCCGGCGATTGCCAGCTCTGCGCTGGGTAGCAGAGCGGTCTTCATCAACTCGTCCACGTCAAGACTGCGAGTAAACGATTGGCCGAAGTCGCCCTGAACGGCCCCGCCGAGCCAGTTCACGTACTGCTCGATCAATGGGTCGTTGAGCCCAAGCCGATTACGCAGGGCCTCCACGTCCGCAGGTGTCGCCTCGGGACCGGCGAGCAGCGCGGCGGGGTCGCCGGGGATCAAGCGCATGACCAGGAAGATCAAGATGCTGGCCGGCACCACCACGACCAGGCCTTGAGCGATGCGACCAATCAGGAACGAGGCCAATTGCTCTACTCCCTCATGCGCCCACCGCGCTGCGCGGCACCGTCGCCGACGCGCCAATGCGCCTACACGGACAATGGGATCAGGCAGTTAGGCGTCCAGGCACCACTCCTCTTTGTAGGTAAACCCGAAGGGCGGCACGGCGACATCCTGGACTCAGTTGTTGAAGATGTAGCCGTTCTGGATGGCGGCGAAGGGCAGCAGCCAGGGTCCGTCGGCGAAGAGTTCGTTCCAGTCGTTGAACAGCGACTGACGGTCGGCCGCTGAGGGTTGCGAAGCGAAGCCATCGAGGATTGCGGTGTACTCCGGCCCCACCGATGCGACCGCATTGACCGGCAGGCGGAACTGGAAGTTCATGTTCGGCAAGGTCTCCGGCTCCATCCAGAAGAACCCGGTTGGCGCCAGATACAAGCCGGGATGGACGCCGGCGAGGAAGTCCTCGGCCCACTCGGCGACCTCCTGCAGCACAATCGTGACGTTGACGCCGATTGCCGCAAAGTTCGCTTGCAGGATCTCAGCCGATGCGTCGTCGGGCGTGACTCCGTGCGAGACGAACATGTCCAGCTCGACGTTTTCCCAACCGGCCGCCACGACCAGATCTCTGGCTGCGTCGGGGTCGAACGGATCGGTATCGAAGGCTGGATCGTAGGCGCTCGAGGTCTTGGGCCACATCTGGTAAGCGATGTCGTTGATCCCCTGGTACACCTCTTCATGCAGCCGCTGGCGGTCTATGGCCATGTGCAGCGCCCGACGGAAGCGCGGGTCATCGTTCGCCGCGTGACCGCCGCCCAGGTGCGTCTGGACCGGACCGACGACCCAGTATCCCAGTGGCGGCGATGGATGACCGGAGAGGTAGTCAAACTCTTGCAGGCGCAAGAACTGTTCGGGACTCACGCTGGCAGAGAAGTCGAGCTCCTGGCTCTCGAGCGCCAGGGCCATGGTGTCGGAGTCGGGAATCGTGCGGTACTCGACCTCGTCGACGAGCGACGCGGCATAGTGGTCCTCATTCCGCATTGCCACCCAGGTCTCTCCCGGCTCCCAGCGAGAGAAGTCGAACCTGAACGGTTCCGTCGCGTTGACTGACGTCATCTCCATATGGTCCTGGATGTTGTCTGCGTCGTGAATTGGCGCGAACGTCAGCATGTCGAAGATGATCGGGCTCGGCCAGTTGGGATGGTTGAACTGAACAGTCCGCTCATCGATCACATCGATCGATTCGAGGTAGTTGTTGACCAGCCCGCGCACCTGGCTCGTGTTGGTAGTCTCAGCCGCAATCGCCTCGAAACTGGCCTTGACGGCATCCCCGGTGATCGGGGAGCCGTCGTGGAACTTGATGCCGTCGCGGAGCGTGACCGTTGTGGTCGTCGCGTCCGGATTCTGCTCCCAGGACTCGCCCAGACGCGGCTCCGGCTCCTGGGAGTTCCTGCGCTGCATCAATCTGTCCCAGAGTCCGCTATCCCAGGGTTCCGTAGTGTCGCCTCGTCCAATGGCGAACGGACCGGTGATCGCAGCGAATGTCTCAAAGGTGTCCAGGTCGGCCGCGATCACCCCGCCGCCGCGCTTGGGACCCGCGTCTTCTTGAGGGCGGAACGTCGGCGGCGCCGGGTTCAGAGCAGCGATTCGGCGAGTTCGGTGAAGGTCGGCGCCACGAGATCCGGCTGCGAGGTCGAGTCCTCGTAGGGCAAATCGCGGCGATTGATGAATGCAGCGCGGTAGCCGCTATGGCCAAGGCCCAAGAGGGTGTCCTGATACTGCTCAACTCGCTGCCGGGCCCGCCACTGCGACCAGAACTCGCTCGGCTCCATGTCGATGCCGCGCTCGGCGAAGAGACGTCCGAGCGGCGGCACGAGGCTGCCGTCGAGGTCCAGAACCGTGCCAAACAGATCGAAGGTGAGGCCGCTGATTCCGTCCGTGGCGCTCATGATCAGCGAAGATAGCCGCTCACAGCACCCGGAGAATGGCCGGCTAGGCGAGCGGGGTCGGGTCGAGGAATCGATTGAGCACGTTGCGCGTGATGCGCGAGATGTTGTTGTCGTGATCGTTGTGGAACAGGGCCGAGCTCCAGCCGATCGAGCCGGTCGAGAACACCGCCCCGCCGCGCGGCGTTTCGAAGAAGACCACATCGGCGTGGACCCCTGGGTCGTCCTGCCCGCCAATCGAGAGCAGCATGTGGCCAATGTCCTCGTTGACGCGAATGTAGGCGTCGGTGTGTTGCTCGGACGTCGCCACGACTAGCGCATGAGGCGGCGTCCCGTAGGCGCGGCTGGCCGAGTCCAGTTCGAGACCCGCCGCGCCGCCGCCGATCAGGCCGAAGTCGCCGATAATCTCGTCGTCCACGCCCTCGAAGATGAAGGCGGCGCGAGGGTCGCGGCTGTCCGCGGTGCGTCGGAAGTAGGAGGAGTGGTCGAAGCCCTGTGCGATGAAGCCATTGCCGACCAATGACTGGGGCGTGCGTCCCGCGCGCCACCAGAGTCCGCCGTACTCGCCGGTGAAGGCCATGTAGTACTCGCCCGGCTCGCTGGCCCAGGAGCGGGAGCCGTCCTCGGTGCGGCGCATCTCCATCGCGCCGGGCTTGTCGTCGCGATAGGCGACGCGCCAGTAGAAGCCGTTGCCGCCCATGTACATCAGCCGTCCGCCGCGCTGGGTGAAGGCGTGTAGCGCATCCCACATGGGCGTCGAGTAGTACTCGGGATGGCTGCACGTCATCACGCAGGAGTACCGCTCGAGCAGCGCGACGCCGTCCTGGTGCATGTCTTCGTCGGTGATCACGTCGAACGCGATGTCCTGCGATTCGAGCCACTCGACGATGTGCATGTCGGCGCTGAGCTGCCAGAGCCAGGGGTGCGTCGGGCGGATGTTGATCAGCGGTCGCAGCCGGGAGGAATAGCAGACGCCCGTGCCGTCGTTGTGGTCGTCGTACATCGAGTTGCCGTAATCGGGATGGCGGTTGAGGTACCGCATTTCCGGCGAGATCACGGTGAGGTGATTGGCCAGCAACTCGTTGCCGACTTCGATAGCTCCGCGCGCGTTGCCGTACGCCATGTAGCTGGCAGTCGGAATCAGCAGGGCGAGCGACGCCGTGGCCCGGTCGCCTGCATCAGCGCGCTCACTGAGTTCGCGCGGTGGTCGCACGACGAATGTGATGTGGTCCTCCTGGTCGCCCGACCTGAGCCGCGCCGCGTAGAGTCCGCTGGGCGTGTCGGCGGGTATCTCGAGTTCGAAGTCCGGTTCCCATTCGCAGTCGTAGAGCGAGTCGTCGAGAAAGTGAATGGCGGCGTACTGATCTGGCGCGTGATGGAAGCTCAACTCGTCGCCGGTCCAGTTCGATCCGCGAACCGCGCGGATCGGCAGGTTGACGAGCCGTCCGTGGGCGCGATTGGGCGAGATGTCGATGATGTCGTCCGTCTCAAATGCCTGGCCAAAGTCCCAGGCCGCGCAGATGTCGGAGCGCAGGTTGGGAGCAACTGGGCCGTGTCGCAACGCTTCAATGTCGCCTGCATCAAGAACGCGGGAAGCCACAACTGGTCGCTCGATGCGGCCATTGAAGATCATTTCGCCGACCGGTTTGCCGCGCGCCTCGCCCCGGCTGGCTGCGGCGATCAAGAGCGGAGCCTCGCAGCTCACGGCAGCGGTCGCGGCGCTTGTATGCGTGGCCGCGCCGCTCGATTCGTCGCGGGCGTAGGAGTTGAGTAGTTCCTGGTGTAGCCGGACCTCGCCGACGGCGGAGTCGTAGGTCGCGCTGACCAGGTACCACTCGCGGGCGACGAGCGGTCGGCCCAATGCGAATTCTTGCACTCCCCCGGCTCCGTCGCCCAGTTGCAGGACGAGACCCTGCGCCGGATCGGTCCAAAGCGCGAACCCGCGACCCGCCTCGACATCCATCTTGGCGATCACGCAGGCGCGACGGAGGCTGGGCAGCGTGGGGAAGATCGCGGCCTGCAAGCCAAGATCGGCAAGACCGGCAAACGCCGGACCATGCGGGACGATCGCATACGAACCGCAGTACGTTTCCTGCGTGCGACCGTGATACTCGCCGCTGACCGATGTCGGCAACAGCTCGTCGCGATACCCAGGACCGCCTGGTTGACGGTCGCCGGAAATCAGCCGGACGATGTCGGCCTGGTAGCGGTCGACGCCTGCCTCGCAACTGACCATGAAGCGGATGCGTTCGCCTGGGGCGACGCTGATTTCGTCGCTGTAACCCGCGATTTTCTTCTCAAGCATGGAGCGCTCCCTCGGCGCCGGGTCCGGTTGCGGTGTCAGTCAAGCGCGAGCGGAACGCCGGTAATCAGCTCCCAGCGCAGCTTGAACACGGCCCGCTCGGCGTCTTCGATTGACGTGAAGACCTGGTCTTCGATCATTGTGAGATCAACGCCGCGCTTGCCGGAGAGCTGCGCCAGACCCCACTCCTGGTACGGAACGCGCGTGACGAGCACGTAGCGCCCCGCCGCTTCGGTGTCGCGCATCCGCGTGACGATCCGCTGGAGTGCAGCGCTGTGCGGGCCCATCGGGTTGGCCATGAACTCGTGCGCCAGATCGGTTCGGCTGGGATCAATCGGATATTGCGACGGCATCCATGCCTCCGGTCAGTCTGGGTGCGCAGGCTAGGCTTGCCGGAGTCGCGCTGCAACCGCGTATGCGCGGCGCTTAGAATCCCCCGATGTCGCCGCCGAATCCTCCACCGTCGAATCCGGCGCCGAGATCGTGCCCGCCCGAGTGTCCACCGTCGAAGTGTCCGCCCTCGTAGCCGGCGACGAAGGACTCTGCAACGAAGTCCGCGCCGACGATGACGGGCACGACACCGAATTGCTGCGCTTCGACTGCTTCCGCGTCGCGCCGCACCACCACCACGGACCCGAGGCGGACGACGAGCGCCTGATGCTCGACCTCACCGCGGCCGGCGAATCGCTGGACTGGACACTCAACTGCTTCGACCGAGGCAGGCTGGGCCCAATGATCGAACGGGCCGGCTACGAATCCGTCGCCGAGAGTCTGGACGCAGCCGCCGTCGCAGCCTCGATGCCCCAGGTAGTCAACAGCGCAAGGCGGATCGTCGAATCTCGCCTCTGGCCTCTCCGAATCCCCGCGTAACGCGGGACCCGCTCGGCTTACCCAGTTGAAGCGAACACCGTCGAGTTCGTCCCATCCACGTTTGCTCCCGCTTCAGATGTGGAGCGGGCTGCGCGCGTCTCGTCAATGTCTGGAACGATGTCGGACTAACTGCGAGATTGCCGAGGCGGAGCGCGGCAATGACGGCGCTCTGTGTGTAGAGAGCTAGAACTCGTAAACAGTCCTTTGACTGCATCCACGCGCCCGGTGTTTGGAATCGGCCGGGCGCGGATGAGTTGGGGAGCGGCCGACGACCGACCAGCAGCTAGCGCAGTACGGCGCGATTGTGATTGGCGCAGGCGTCGCCGGGATCTACCAGATCTACCGGCTGCAGGAGAT